>CALRJO020000003.1:0-96628 GCA_943367565.1 Brevundimonas vancanneytii | reverse complement strand
GTCGTCGGTCGAGGCTTCAGGACCGTCGCGACGGCCGCCGCGGCGGCGGCGTCCGCGGCCGCGGCCGGCTTCGCCATCGTGGCGTTCGGAGCGTTCGCGCGGCGCGTCGTCGTCGGTGTCCTCACGCTCGAGGGCGTCCTCATCGGCGTCGTCGGCGATGAATTCCTCGCCGTCCTCGTCCTCATCCGCCCAGGCGCTGTCGTCGAAGTCGTCGTCGAGGTCGATGAAGGCTTCCGGCCGTTCCTCGGGGACGAAGTCCTCATTGGTCTCGGTGCGTTCGACGGCGTGTTCGCCCTGGCCGAGGCTGTCGTCGATCAGGATGACGACGTTCAGGCCGCGCTGGGCCAGCATGCGCTGCAGATAGTCGCGCTTGTGGTTCAGAATGTAGAGGGCGACGGCGGTGCACAGGCGCAGATTGATCGAGCCGGCGCCGTTCTTCCCGGCCTCGATGTCGACGGCCCGCAGGGTCATCAGGGCGGCGCTCTCGGCGGAGCGGACGCGCCCGGCGCCCTGGCAGTGCGGGCAGACCTCGGTGGCGCCCTCGATGACGCCGAGACGGCGGCGCTGGCGGCTGATTTCCATCAGGCCAAAGCCGGAGATACGGCCCATCTGGATGCGGGCGCGATCCTTGGCCAAGGCGTCCTTCAGGGCCTTTTCGACGGCGCGGTTGTTCTTCGACTCATCCATGTCGATGAAGTCGATGACGATCAGGCCGGCGAGGTCGCGCAGACGCAGCTGGCGGGCGGCCTCGACGGCGGCCTCCATATTGGTCTTGGTGGCGGTGGCCTCGACGTTGCGTTCCTTGGTGGAGCGCCCCGAGTTGACGTCGATGGCCACCAGGGCCTCGGTCTGGTTGATGACCAGATAGCCGCCGGAGTGCAGGGGCACGACCGGCTGGTGGATCTGGGTCAGCATCTCCTCGATGCCGTTGGTCGCGAACAGCGGCCGGGCGCCCTGGTACAGATGCACCTTCTTCGACTGCGAGGGCATCAGCACGCGCATGAAGTCGCGGGCCTCCTTGAAGCCCTCGACGCCCTCGACCTGGATGCCGTCGAAATCCTTGTCGAACATGTCGCGCACGGCGCGGCGGACGAGGTTCTCTTCCTCGTAAATGATCGAAGGCGCGTTCGACTTCAGCGTGGTTTCGCGGATCGTCTCCCACAGGCGCAGCAGATATTCATAGTCGCGCTTGATCTCGGCCTTGGTGCGTTTGGCGCCGGCGGTGCGGATGATCAGACCCATGCCCTGGGGCACGTGCAGGGCGGCCGCGGCGGCCTTCAGGCGCTTGCGGTCGGTGGCCTGGGTGATCTTGCGCGAAATGCCGCCGCCCTTGCCGGTGTTGGGCATCAGCACGCAGTAGCGGCCGGCCAGCGACAGCCAGGTGGTCAGGGCCGCGCCCTTGCCGCCGCGCTCGTCCTTGACGACCTGGACCAGCATGACCTGACGGCGCTTGATGACGTCCTGGATCTTGTAGCGGCGCATCAGGCGGCGCTTGAGCCGCTCTTCCTCGGCCATGCCGCCTTCGGATTCGTCGTCGTTTTCGCGGGCGTGTTCGTCGTGATCGTCGTCTTCAGACGGCGCCTCGGCCATGATGGCTTCGCGGTCGGCGACCGGGATTTGATAATAGTCCGGGTGGATTTCGCTGAAGGCGAGGAAGCCGTGGCGGTTGCCGCCGTATTCCACGAAGGCGGCCTGGAGGCTGGGCTCTACGCGAACGACCTTGGCGAGATAGATGTTGCCGCGAAGCTGGCGCTTCGCGCGGGATTCAAAGTCGAATTCCTCGACCTGACGGCCCTCGACGATGGCGACCCGGGTCTCCTCGGGATGCGCGGCGTCGATCAACATGGTCTTTGACATGGAAGCTTTCTCTCTGGCGCGCTCGGCCATCCCCGCGAAGGGGGCAGGCGGCTCGCCGAATGGGATGGGGGGCGGACGCAGGCGCGATCCCGTCGCCACGGCGGAGGCCGCGGGCGAGGTCGGTCAGATCAGACCGGAAGGGAGCGCAGGCGACAGGGCCCATGGGATACGTACGGTCCTGGGCCCGGACGCCGTCTGGGGCGCCCCGGACCCGGTCGTCGAACAGGCGGGGTGGAAACCCGGCCGGCTCTCGGATCAGTGAAAGTCATGCCGCGAAGAGGGCGCGTCCGGAACCTGACGGATCAGGGGACGCGATCGTTCGCGAGCGGAACAAGCATAGGCATGCCGTTCGTGAATTAAAAGCCGCGTCCGCTTTAACCCGTTGGCGACGACGTTGCGTCATGATGGCACCAACCAAGAAGGTGGGTCTCCGTCAAATGCACGGACTGTCGCGTATCAACCTGGCGCAATGGCGCGTTCGCGAATGGGCGATGACGGCGATGGCCTTCGTCGTGATTTGCGTCGTCCTGCTGGCTGCCGGCCGGGGCCTGGCCTCGGGCGCCGTGGGCGAGGTGCTGCGCGTCCGCTTCGGCGGCGACGCCCAGCACACCCGCGTGGTGCTGGACATGGACCGGACCTCGCGCGGCGAGGTGATCCGCGCGGGCGATGACGGCCGGGTGGTGGTGTCGCTGTCCGGCGTCGCGCCCAACCGCGGCCTCAACGGGGCCGGGACGGGCCTGGTGCGCGGCTGGCGGGTGACCGGATCGGGCGCGGCCTCTCGGGTCGAGCTGGACCTGGCGACCAGCGCCGAGATCGAGCGCCGCTTCCTGCTGCCCCCCGGCGACGGCGTCGCCCACTATCGCTATGTCATCGACCTGAAGGCCACCGGACGCGCCCCCACGGCGCCGGCCCGGACCCCGCCGCCGCGCGCGGCCGAGCGGCCCGCCGAACGGCCGCTGATCTTCATCGACGCCGGCCACGGCGGCCGCGACCCCGGCGCCCTGGGCGCGGAGGCCCGCGAGAGCGCCGTCACCCTGGCCGCCGCCCTCGACCTGAAGCGCGAGCTGGAGAGCACCGGCCGCTACCGCGTGCGGCTGACCCGCGAGAGCGACGCCTATGTCGCCCTGTACCGCCGCGTGGCCATCGCCCGTCAGGCGAACGCCGACCTGTTCATCAGCCTGCACGCCGACGCCGGGGCCGATCCGGCCACGCGGGGCGCATCCGTCTACACCCTGTCCGAACAGGGCGCCGGCCGGGCCGTGCGCGAATTCACCCGCGGCGAGAACTGGCACCGCAGCCTGAACCTGCCGGGGCGCGACCCCTCGGTCGACCGCATCCTGCTGGACATGACCCAGCGCGCCACCCAGAACCGCTCGGCCCAGCTGGCCCGCACCCTGCTGGGCGAGCTGGAGGGGTCCAACCATCCCATGCTGCGCCGCAGCCACCGCGACGCCGGCCTGGCCGTGCTGTTGGCGCCCGATGTGCCGGCGGTGCTGCTGGAGATGGGCTTCATCACCAATCCCGAGGACGAGCGGCTGCTGACCGACAGCCGGGCCCGCCGCCGCCTGATGCGCGCCGTGGCGGCGGGCATCGACCGCTATTTCCGCGAGCCGGCGGGGACGCTGCAGATGGCCTCGGCGGGTGGAGCGCAGGGGCAGCCCTGAGTCAGACCGGTTTCCGCCAGCTTGCACCGCGGGTGACGAGATCGCGGCGCTGGCCGCTTGCGCCACGAACAGTCACGTCAGCTGCGACCAAGCCTGCGTCCTGATGTCTCCGCCCCTTGACCCCGTGCTGGATCAAGGGAATGAGTCTCTTCATGCAGATGCGAACCAATTTCATCCTGGCCCTCGCCTTGGCCGTGTCGGTCACCGCTTGTGGTCAGAGCGGCTCCGTTCCCTCTGACGCCCGTGAAGGCGTCGTCAACCTGTATACGGCGCGCCACTACGACACCGACAAGGCGCTCTACGATCGGTTTACCGAACAGACCGGCATCCGCGTCAACATCATCGAGGGCAATGCCGACCAGTTGATCGCGCGTATGAGAAGCGAGGGCTCTGCCAGTCCTGCCGACCTGTTTGTGACCGCAGATGCGGGCGCCCTGTGGCGCGCCCAGAACGCCAACCTGCTTCAACCGACCAGTTCAGAGACGCTGAATGCCGCCATTCCCGCCAATCTCCGCGATCCCGAGGGGCGCTGGTTCGGTCTGAATCGCCGAGCCCGGATTGTCGCCTATGATTCCAGCCGGGTTCAGCCGACGGAGATCGATACCTATGAGGAGATCGCCTCACCCCGTTTCCGCGGTCGCCTGTGCGTGCGATCGGCGGACAGCGTCTACAATCTTTCGTTGGTCGGCGCGCTGATCGAGGCGTGGGGCCCTGAGAAGACCGCCGAATGGGCCCGTGGCGTCGTCGCCAACATGGCGCGCTCGCCCGAAGGCGGGGACCGGGACCAGATTCGCGCCGTCAATGCCGGTGTCTGCGAGATCGCGCTGACCAACTCCTATTATTATATCCGGATGGCCAACGGCGAGGACCCGGCTGATCGCGCGGTGACGCAGAAGGTCAAGCTGGCGTTCCCGTCGCTGGAAGGTCGGGGCGCGCACGTCAACGTCTCGGGCGGAGGCGTCGCCGCCAATGCGCCGAACCGCGAGAATGCGGTTCGGCTGCTGGAATTCCTGGCGTCTCCTGAAGCCCAGACCAGTGTCTCGGCGGGGAACAATGAGTATCCGGCCAACCCGAACGTACCGGCCCCGGCGCCCACAAACGCCTTCGCCGATTTCACTGCCCATCCGATGTCGGTGACGGTCTATGGCGCGCGTCAGGCCGAGGCCCAGAGCCTGATGAGCGCGGCGGGCTGGCGATAGACGCCGGCGGCGTCCTGACCCCTCCGCCCCGCCGCGCGTTCCGCGTGGGCGGGCCGTCATTGCTGACGCTCCTCGCCTGGCTTGCCGCCGCTGTCGCGGTGGTCCCTCTGATCGGAGTCGTGGCCGCCGCCTTTGGAGAAGGCCGGGCGGACATCGCGGCCACCGATGTGATCCGCTACGCCCTGACGACGGCCGCGCTCGCCATGATGGTGGCCATCGCCACGGCTTTGCTCGGATCGGCTTCCGCCTGGCTGGTGGTGATGCACAGGTTTCCGGGCCGCTCGGTGTTCGCTTGGGCCTTGGCCGTTCCGCTCGCCGCGCCTGCCTTCGCGGTCGCCTATGCCTATGCCGATCTGTTCGATGTCGCGGGTGATCTCCGGACCTGGATGCGTGCGGCGCCCGGGATCGACTGGGGGCCCCAGGTGCGCAGTCTGCCCGGGGCGGCCTTCGTGCTGTCGCTGGCCTTCTACCCTTACGTCTATCTGACCTTGCGGGCGGCGCTGGTGAACCAGTCGGCCCAAGCCATCGAGGCAGCCCGCACCCTCGGTTGTTCGCCGACGCAGGCGCTGGTGCGCGTCGGCATCCCCCTGTTGCGGCCGGCCCTCGCCGCCGGCGTGGCCCTGGCCGTCATGGAGACCCTCGCCGATTTCGGCGCCGTTCAGTTCCTCAGCGTCCAGACCCTGACCACAGGCGTTGTCCGGGCCTGGTTCGTATACGGCTCCCTGGAGTCCGCTGCGCGTATGGCGCTGCCCCTGCTGGCGACTGCCGCCGTACTGCTCTGGATCGAGCGGTTGAGTCGCAGGGGTCGGACGGACGAGGCCGCGCGGGCGCGGTGGCGACCGATCACACCCACGACGCTGACGGGGGGCGCCGGCGTACTTGCATTCCTTTTTTGCTTCGGTTTGCTGACGCTGGGGCTGTTCCTTCCGGTCGGCTGGCTCGCTTTCAACGCCATCGACGTCAGTCCGGACTGGAACCGCCTGACCCGCGCGGCCGCCCACAGCCTGGGCCTCGGCATCGGGGGGGCGATGGTGACGGTCGTCCTGGCCACCTGCCTGGCCCTGAGCGCGGGGCGGATGCCGGTGACCGCCCGCCTCAGCAGTCTGGGATACGCCACGCCCGGCGCGGTCATGGCCATCGGGCTCCTGGTTCCGGCCTCCATCGTCTGGCAGGGCGTTCCGGGGGCGGTCTCCGGCGTCGGCGTCGGACTTGTGCTGCTGGTTTACGCCTATGCCGCCCGGCTGATGGCCGCGGCGCTCGAGCCTGTCGAAGCCGGCCTCACACGCGTGACTCCGTCCATGACGGCGGCCGCCCGCATCCTCGGACGCAGCGAGGCAGGGGCCGCGCTGTCCGTGCGCCTGCCCGTCGCATCCGGCGCGTTGCTCACCGCGGTTCTGGTCGTCTTCATAGATGTTCTGAAGGAACTGCCTGCGACCATGATCCTGCGACCCTTCAATGTGGACACCCTCGCCGTGATCGCGGACAACTATGCTCGCGACGAGCGCCTGCCCAACGCCGGCTGGCCCAGTCTGATGATCATAGTTCTGACCCTTCCGGCCGTGATCTGGCTAACCCGCAAGATAACGGCTTCGCGCCCTGGAGACCCGCAGGGCCATGGTTGATCCCATTGTCTCCCTGACAGGCGTCAGCCGGACCTACGGCGCCCGGCTGGCTGTCGATCGGGCCGACCTTACCCTGTCACGCGGCCGGATCATGGGGCTGTTGGGCGCGTCGGGCTCGGGCAAGAGCACCCTTTTGAGGGCTATCAGCGGTCTGGAGCCCATTGATGCGGGCGTCATCGTGATAGACGGCGAGGTCGTGTCCACCCCAAGGTACGCCGCTCCGCCGGAAACCCGTCGCGTCGGCATGGTGTTCCAGGATTTCGCCCTGTTTCCCCATCTTACGGTGGGGCAGAATATCAGCTTCGGTCTCAAGGGTCGTCCTGACCGGGACATCACTGTCGCGGCGTTGCTGGACCGGGTGCGTTTGGCCGATCGCGCCGCCGCCTACCCCCACGCGCTCTCCGGCGGCGAACAGCAGCGGGTCGCTCTCGCGCGTGCCTTGGCCCGGGACCCGGCGGTCATCCTTCTGGACGAGCCGTTTTCCAGCCTCGACGGATCATTGCGGGCGGAGGTGCGCGAGGATCTGGTCCAGGCTCTGCGCGAGAGCGGCGCTTCCGCTATTGTCGTCACCCATGACGCCGAAGACGCCATGATCATGGCCGACGATCTTGCCCTGATGGACTCCGGCCGGGTGATCCAGACAGGAACGCCGCTGGCGCTCTACACCCGGCCGGCGACTGTCGCCGCAGCCCGCCTGCTGGGGCCGATCAACCTGGTCGAGGCCGAGGTCCGGAGGGGTCTGGCGACTTCCATTCTGGGTCAGGCCTCCACCATCTTGCCCGACGGCCGGGCGTGGATGGGGGCACGTCCCACTGACATCAGCGTGGTCGATCCCCGCGCGGGACTGTCAGCGACGACGATGTCCGTCAGCTACGCGGGAGCCTATTCTGTTATTCGCGCCGTCTCAGGACCACACCGCTTGTCGATCCACTGCGGGGGGGCGACCCCTGCGGTCGGAGCCGTCATCGGTCTCGCGGTCGATCCAGCGCGCCTGCTGGTGTTGCCCACCATCTGAGGGCGCAGGTCGTCTGGCGTCAGGCGGTCTCGCACTCCCCCGCCAAACCCCCTATCTCCGCCCCATGCGCCTGCGTGTCGTCGATCTAGAAACCTCCGGCGGGGACCGGACCTCCGAGATCCTCGAGGTCGGGATCGTCGATGTCGTGGCCGACGGCGCCGGCGGCTGGGTCGCCTCGCCGCCGGTGACGAAGCTGTTCCGGCCGCGGGGGGAGATTTCGTTTCACGCCATGGCGGTGCACCATCTGACGCCCGACCACTTCTGCGACGACGATCCACACTGCGACGAACACCGGCTGCGGGAGATGTTCCTGGCCACGCCCGCCGATGTGATGGTGGCGCATTCGGCGCGGTTCGAGCGGGGGTTCATCGCCGATACGGCGCATGGCGGCCTGCCGTGGATATGCACCGTGCGGTCGGCCAGGAACGTCTGGCCCGAGGCGCCGGGGCATTCGAATCAGGTGCTGCGGTACTGGCGCGGGCTGCGACTGGACCCGGCCCTGGCCGATCCGGCGCACCGGGCGGGGCCGGACGCCTGGGTGACGGCGCATCTGCTGATCGACCTGCTGAAGGTCGCCACGGTCGAGCAGATGCTGGCCTGGACGAACGAGCCGCGGCGGCTGGAGCGGATTCCGTTCGGCAAGCATCGCGGCCAGCCGTGGGCGGCGGCGCCCGACGACTATCTGCGCTGGATGGCGGGGCAGGGGGATATGGACGCCGATGTCGTGGCCGCGGCGCGACAGGAGCTGGACCGTCGCAGCGGGGGCGTCATCGGGGCTCTGGCGGTCGCTCCCGACGCGGGCTAAACCGGACGTTCGGGGCCGCCATTCGGAGTATTCAGCTTGAAGATCGCCGAACGCTGGTTCGTGATGGCGGGCGTGGCCCTGCTGGGGGCGATCGCCCTGGCTGGGCTGATCGTGGCCGTCTATGCGGCCTGGCTGTTCCATGATCTGCCCGACGCCTCGGAACTGGCCGACTACCGGCCAGCGACGGCGACGCGGGTCTATGCCGGCGACGGGACGCTGATCGGCGAATTCTCGGACGAGCGGCGCATCTATGTGCCGTTCGACGAAATCCCCCTGCCGGTGGTGCAGGCCTTCCTGGCGGCCGAGGACCGGAATTTCTTCAACCACGGCGGCATCGACGTGGGCGGTCTGGGCCGGGCCATGTTCAAGAACGTCTTCAACGCCGCCACCGGGCGGCGGCTGGAGGGCGGCTCGACCATCACCCAGCAGGTGGCCAAGAACGTCCTGCTGACCAACGAGACCAGCATCAACCGCAAGGTCAAGGAAGCCATCCTGGCCAACCGGCTGGAAGCGACGCTGACGAAACAGCAGATCCTGGAACTGTATCTGAACGAGATCTTCCTCGGCTACCGGTCCTATGGGGTGGCGGCGGCGGCCTACAACTATTTCGGCAAGTCGCTGAGCCAGCTGACGCCGGACGAGGCGGCCTTCCTGGCGGCCCTGCCCAAGGGGCCGAACAACTATCATCCGAAACGTCACCCAGGCGCCGCCAAGGGCCGCCGCGACTGGGTGCTGCGCGAGATGCGCCAGAGCGGCTTCATCGACGAGGCCCAGCTGACCGCCGCCCTGGCGCGCCCGCTGACGACCCAGGACGCGCCGCGCCGGGCCCAGTACGCCGACGCCGACTTCTTCGTCGAGGAGGCGCGGCGCCAGGCCATCGCCCGCTTCGGCCAGGAAGAGGTCAACCGCGGCGGCTATTACATGCGCACCACCCTGGACCCGACCTTGCAGTCGGCGGCGCGCGACGCCCTGATGCGGGGGCTGGAGAATTATGACCGCCGGCACGGCTGGCGCGGGCCGTGGGGCACGACCGATTTCGCCGAGGGCTGGCGCGAGACGGCCGTGCGCGGCCAGCGCCCGCCCGAGCGCCGGGCCTGGGAGGCGGCGGCGGTCGAATCCGTGGCGGGGAACAACGTCCGCATTCGCACCGCGCGCGACAACCGCGCCGGGGTCCTGATCCCCGGCGACGCGGCCTGGGCCAACGCCAACCGCCCGCTGCGGCGCGGCGACCTGATTTTCGTCGAGCCGCGCGGCGGCCAGTTCGCCCTGAAACAGGTGCCCAACGTCAACGGAGCGCTGGTGGCCATCGAGCCCCAGTCCGGGCGGGTGCTGGCCATGGTGGGGGGCTATTCCTACGCCCTGTCCAGCTTCAATCGCGCCACCCAGGCACAGCGCCAGCCGGGCTCGGCGTTCAAGCCGTTCGTCTATGCGGCGGCGCTTGAGGGGGACTATACGCCTGCCTCGATCGTGCTGGACGCCCCGATCAGCTTCGCCGGCGGGCGCAATGGCGAACGCTGGACGCCCGAGAACTACAGCCGGGAATATTATGGACCGCAGAGCCTGCGGCGCGGGCTGGAGCTGTCGCGCAATGTGATGACCGTGCGCCTGGCCCAGGACGTGGGGATGACCAATGTCGTCGCCCTGGCGGGACGGATGGGCGTGGCCGACAATCTGCAGCCGAACCTGTCGGTGTCGCTGGGGGCGGGTGAGACGACGCCCTATCGCCTGACCGCCGCCTATGCGGCCTTCGTCAACGGCGGGCGGCGGGTCGATCCCTATCTGATCGAAATGGTTCAGGACCGCGACGGCGACACCATCTTCCGCGCCGACCCGCGCCGCTGCCGCGACTGCGGCCGACCCTTCAGCGGACAGGAGTCGCCCCGTCTCGAGGCGCGCGGGACCCAGGTCATCGACCCGATCACCGCCTATCAGATCAGTTCGATGCTGGAAGGCGTGGTCCAGCGCGGCACCGGCGCCAGCGCCCGGGGTCTGGGCCGCTGGGTCGGCGGCAAGACCGGCACGACCAATGAATACCGCTCGGCCTGGTTCGTGGGCTTTTCGTCCGACATCGTGGTCGGGGTCTTCATCGGCTTCGACGACAACCGGCCGCTGGGCCGGGGCGAGACGGGGGCGACCGGGCCGGTGCCGGTGTTCACCGAGTTCATGCAGGCCGCCCTGCGCGAGCGTCCGGCGCGGCCCTTCGTCCGGCCGAGGAACGCGGTGTTCCGCACCATCAACGGCATCGAGGAGGCCTTCCGCCCCGGCACCGAACGCCAGCGCGTGGCGGAGGCGCCGGCGCAGGAGATGCCGACCGGCCCGCAGGCCTACAATGAAGTCATCCGCCGCGAGCGGGAGGAGGCGACGGGGCAACCCTCGACTCCCGCAGCCCCGCCGCCGCCCGCGACCCCGCCGCCGCCGAAGAAGGAGCCGGCGGAGGATCTGAGCGGGCTGTATTAGGGTCGAGGGTCGAGAGGTGAGGGTCGAAAGCGGCCCTGCGATTCTCTCGACCCTCGACCCCACTTCCCCTTTCCCCCGGCGCGCTCTATGTCCGCGCCTCACTTTGATATCGCAGGAGTTCGCGATGAGACCGGATGTCGAGGCCATGAAGGCCGACATCGAGCAGAGCATCGCTCTGCTCAGGAGGCGTCTTTGACTGGGATGCCGCGCTTCGAAAACTGGATGAGCTGAACGCGCGGGTCGAGGACCCGACGCTGTGGAACGATCCCGAGGCGGCGCAGGCCGTGTCGCGCGACCGCTCCCGGCTGGCCGCCCAGATCGACACCGTCCGCGAGATGGAGACCGGTCTGGAGGAGGGCGTCATGCTCGCGGACATGGCCGACGAGGAGGGCGACGAGGCGACGCTGGAAGAGGCGCGCGCCTCGCTGAAGGCCGTCAAGGACCGCGCGTCCCGGGCCGAACTGGAGGCCCTGCTGTCCGGCGAGGCTGACGGCAATGACGCCTATCTGGAGGTGAACTCGGGCGCCGGCGGCACCGAGTCCTGCGACTGGGCGGGGATGCTGCTGCGGATGTATTCGCGCTGGGCCAGGGCGCACGGCTATGAGGTCGAACTGGAGGCGTCGGAGGACGGCGACCAGGCGGGCATCAAGTCGGCGACCATCCTGATCAGCGGGCCGAACGCCTATGGCTGGCTGAAGTCGGAATCGGGCGTGCACCGGCTGGTGCGGATCAGCCCGTATGACGCGGCGGCGAAGCGGCATACGTCGTTCGCCTCGGTGGGGGTCTCGCCGGTCGTGGACGACGCCATCGAGATCGACATCAATCCGTCGGACGTGCGCACCGACACCTACCGCGCCTCGGGCTCGGGCGGGCAGCATATCAACAAGACGGACTCGGCGGTGCGTCTGACGCACATTCCGACCAATACGGTGGTGGCCTGCCAGGCGGGCCGGTCGCAGCACCAGAACCGCGAACAGGCGTGGAAGATGCTGCGGGCGCGTCTGTACGAACTGGAGCTGCAACGGCGCGAGGCGGCGGCCCAGGCCGTGGCCGACGCCAAGACCGACATCGGCTGGGGTCACCAGATCCGATCCTACGTCCTGCAGCCCTATCAGATGGTCAAGGACCTGCGGACCAACGTCGAGACCTCGGACACCCAAGGCGTGCTGGACGGGGATCTGGACCTGTTCATGGGGGCGGCCCTGGCGGCGCGGGTCGGCGAGACGCGGGGGAGCACCGTGGAATAAGGCAGCGCGGTCTCCCTCCCCTTTATGGGGAGGGATGTCGGCGCGAAGCGACGACAGGGTGGGGTACGTCTGAATTTCCCCACCCGGTCGCTGCGCGACCACCCTCCCCACTTCGGGGGAGGGAGAAAAATCAGGAAGGACCCTTCATGTCGATGATCTGCGGCGCGGGCTCCGGCGCGGTCGGGCGCGGGGCCGGCGTCGGGGCGGGCGCCTCGCGGCGGCCTTGCAGGACGCGGCCCTGGAAATAGGCGCCGATGTCGATCGACATCTGTTCGGCGGTGATGTCGCCGTCGACATAGGCGGTGGCGATCAGCTTGACCTGTTTGCCCGAGATGGCGCCGACCACGCGGCCGCGCACCTCGACATAATCGGCGGAGACATTGCCCTCGACGGCGCCGGTCTCGCCGACGATGAGGCGGCCCACGCGGACGTCGCCCTTGATCGAGCCGTCGATCTGGAGATCGCCGCCGCCGGAGATGTTGCCGTCGAACTGGAGATCGGACGACAGGGTCGACAGGCCACGCGCGCCGGGGGCCGCGGGCGAGGCGGAACGGGCCGGCGCGGCGCCGGGACCGGCCGGCGAGGGCAGATCCGGCAGCGGCGGGATGGACGAGCCGTTGTCGGCGCGCGACTGGGGCGACGGGGCGGGGGATTTAGTCTTGTTGAACAAGTTGGTCTCCGGCTCTCATGAAGCGGGCGGGGTTCTGGGGGCGGCCGTCCATCCACACTTCGTAATGCAGATGCACGCCCGTGGAGCGTCCTGTGGTTCCCATGGCGCCGATACGCTGACCGAGCTTGATGCGCTGGCCGGGGGCGACCGCCATGGCGTTCAGGTGGGCGTAGCGCGTCTTGAAACCGCGTCCATGATCTATCTCAACGGTGTTGCCATACCCTGAACGTACGCCGACGAAAGACACGATTCCGGGAGCCGGGGCGTGGATGGGCGTGTTCAGCGGGGCGGCGAAGTCCTGACCCTGATGCAGGGCCGGGCGGCCGTTGAAGGGGTCGAAGCGGACGCCGAAGCCGGAGGTGGTGCGCGCCTGGGTGGGGCGGCGGAAGGGCATGCTCTCGGCGGCATCGGCCAGCGAGCGCATGGCGGACAGATTGTCGGCGGCGTTGCGGATGCGGATGGCGAAGGCCTCGTCCACGTCCAGCACGGCGGCCAGGGCGCGCGGATCGCGGGCCTCGACCAGCGGTCCGCCCAGGGCCGAGTCATGCGGCGTGTAGGCGGCGGGGTTCAGACCGGCGAGGCGGAAGGCCAGACGCAGGCGTTCGGCGCGGGTCTGGGCCTCGGTCTCGGCGCGGGCGATCAGTCGCTCCTGATCCATGCGCACGGCGATCATGCGCTGGACGGGCGAGGTGCGGTCCGGGTTGAGCGGCAGGGCGGGCCGTAGCGCCTGTTCGGCGCCGTCGACGCCGCGGAACATGCCCATGACATGGGTCAGTGCGGCGTGGCGGCGCTCGACCATCTGGGCCATTTCGTCGAGCGACCCCGTGGTGGCCGTCATGCGGACCACCGCGCTGTCCAGCCGCGCCTGAAGGTCGGCGTTCATCCGTTCGGAGGCGGCGCGGGCGCGGGCGACGGTGCGGTCGGTCTGGCTCTGGGCCACCAGGTCGAAGACCATGCTGCCGGACGCCAGGGCGGTCCAGCCGCCCAGCAAGACCGCGGCCACGGCGCCGAGCATCTGCTTGCCGGGCGTCAAGGCCCAGGCGCGGACGTCATCGCCATCACGCAGATACAGATATCGGGTCGGAAACCACTTTCCGATCAGAGACCGCCTGACAGTCGGTTCTCGTTCGGTCATCACGCAACGCCCCCACGTACGACGAGGGGTTATGCGCCAAGGTTACGCTTGCGTACAAGTCTGTTCACGACTTGTTAACCATCTTGCCCGGTCTTCACGGGAATAACGGCGGTATTCGCCGCCGTTATTCGCTTGTCGGGCGAGTTCGCGAATCTGGGAAGCCGGTTCGCGAATCTGACGGGCCGGTCCGCGAAACTATGAAACGCCGGTTTCATCCACAGAGGCGTCAATCGATCCGTGCTCAGATCGATTGAGCCGCGGCCAGAACCTCGGCCGCATGGCCCTTGACCGACACCTTGCGCCACACCCGCCGCACGACGCCGTCGCCGTCGATCAGGAAGGTGGCGCGCTCGATGCCCATGTATTCGCGACCGTAGAGCTTCTTCTGGACCCAGACGCCCCAGGCCTCGGTGACGTCTTCCGGTTCGTCGGAGGCGAGGATGACCTTGAGATCGTATTTGGCCCTGAAGCGGTCGAGCTTCCTGACCGGGTCGCGGGAGACGCCGATGACGGTCGCCCCGGCCTTGTCGAAATCCGCGATCAGGGCGGAGAAGTCCTGGCCCTCGGTGGTGCAGCCGGGGGTGTCGGCCTTGGGGTAGAAATACAGCACGACCGTGCGGTCCTTCAGCCCGTCCAACGACACGCGGCCGCCGCCGGCCGTGGCCATGTCGACCGCGGGGGCCTTCGATCCTTCGGTGATGTCAGTCATTCCAACCCTCCGCTCATCCCGGCGATCGCCGGGACCCAGTTCTGTCCAGTCTGACGCCGGCGCCCCAGGACTATCGTCAGCGCGACCGCTCCACCACCCGTCGCCCAAAGCACTGGGTCCCGGCGATCGCCGGGATGAGTGGGGTCTAGATGGGTTTGACCAGCACGATCTTCTTCTTGCCGGCGGCCAGTTTCAGCACGCCGTCGGCGTTGACATCAGACGCCTCGATCAGGCGGGCGCCGTCCGCTATGGCCTCGTCATTCAGGCGCAGGCCGCCGCCCTGGGCGAGACGACGGGCCTCGCCGTTGGAGGCGGTGAGGCCGGCCCGGGCGGTAACGGCCGCGATCATGGCGCCGATGACCTCGTCGCGCGGCAGTTCGACGGTCGGGAGATCGACGGACAGTCTGCCCTGCTCGAAGGCCGCCTCGGCGGCGCCGCGGGCGTGAGCGGCCGCATCGGCGCCGTGCAGCATCGTCGTGGCGGCGTCGGCCAGGATCTTCTTGGCGTCATTGATGGCCGCGTCCTCAAGCGCCTCAAGCCGGGCGATCTCGTCCAGCGGCAGGTCGGTGAACAGGCGCAGGAATTTGCCCACGTCGGCGTCGTCGACGTTGCGCCAGAACTGCCAGTAGTCATACGGGCTTAGCTGTTCGGCGTTCAGCCAGACCGCGCCCTGGGCCGTCTTGCCCATCTTGCCGCCCGAGGCGGTGGTCAGCAGGGGGGTGGTCAGGCCGAAGGCGGCCTTCTGATCCACGCGGCGCACCAGATCGACGCCCGAGACGATGTTGCCCCACTGGTCCGAGCCGCCCATCTGCAGGGTGCAGCCGCGGGCGCGGTTGAGCTCGAGGAAGTCCACCGACTGCATCAGCATGTAGTTGAACTCGAGGAAGGTCATCGGCTGTTCGCGTTCCAGCCGCAGCTTGACCGAGTCGAAGGCCAGCATCCGGTTGATGGTGAAATGCGTGCCGTATTCGCGCAGGAATTCGACATAGCCGTAGGTGGACAGCCACTGGTCGTTGTCGAGCATGACGGCGTCGGTCGAGCCGTCGCCGAAGGTCAGGAATTTCTCGAACACCGTCCTGATGGAGGCGATGTTGGCCTGGATGGTTTCGTCGGTCAGCTGGGGCCGCGAGGCGTCCTTGCCGGTCGGGTCGCCGACCTTGGTGGTGCCGCCGCCCATCAGGACGATGGGCTTGCCGCCGGCCTGCTGCAGCCGGCGCAGCATCATGATCTGGATCAGGCTGCCGACGTGCAGCGAGGGGGCGGTGGCGTCGAAGCCGATGTAGCCGGTGACCACGCCGGCGGCGGCCGCGGCGTCCAGCTCGGCCGGGTGGGTGATCTGGTGGATGTAGCCGCGCGCCTGCAGGGTGCGGAGGAAGTCGGACTGGAAGGCGGGGTCGGTCATGGGCTCGACTTGGGGATCAGGCTTGGCTTGGGAGGGAAGGGGCGTGTAGCACGAGGGCATGGAAGCGCGAACCGCCGGAGCGTCCGGACAGCGACGATCTTTGCTGCGCCACGCGGCCTCCGCCGGAGAGGCGGCGTCCCGCGTGGAGGTCACGGCCTCGCGGCCGCAGCACGGGCGGCTGGCCCTGATGTATGTGATCCACGCGCCGGCGAACGACCTGAAGCTGCCGCCGATGACGGAGTCGGCGCGGGTGGATGGTCTCTGGCGGCATACCTGTCTCGAAGCCTTCATTCGAACCCCGACGGGCAACGCCTATTGCGAGATCAACCTGTCGCCCTCGACCCGCTGGGCCGCCTACCGGTTCGACGGCTATCGCGAGGGGATGGAAAAGCTCGACATGCCGCCCCCGCAGATCGAGAGCCGCGCCTATACGGACCGGTATGAACTGGAAGCGCTGATCGACGTCGGCGGCGTGCCCGACCTGGCCCGGTCCGACTGGCGACTCGGGCTTTCCGCTGTCATCGAGGACGCGGACGGCGACAAGGCCTGGTGGGCGCTGGCTCATCCGCCGGGCCAGCCGGACTTCCACCACGCCGACGCCTTCACCTTCGACCTGCCCGCCATGGAGCGCCCATGAAATTCGGCATCGATCGCCTGCTGTCCGAGCCCGAATTGCGGGCCGCGCTGAAGGGCAAGCGCGTCGCCCTGCTCGGGCATCCGGCCTCGGTGACGGAGAACCTGACGCATTCGCTGGATGCGCTGATCGCCTGTCCGGACCTGACCGTGACGGCGGCTTTCGGGCCGCAGCACGGCATGCGGGGCGACCTGCAGGACAATATGATGGAGTCGCCGGACTTCACCGATCCGCGCCACGGTATCCCGGTGTTCAGCCTGTACGGTGAGGTGCGGCGGCCCAGCGGGCAGGCGATGGGGACGTTCGACGTCCTGCTGGTCGACATGCAGGACTTGGGGTGCCGCATCTACACCTTCGTGACGACGCTGCTCTATGTGCTGGAAGAGTCGGCGAAGCACGGCAAGGCGGTGTGGGTGCTGGACCGGCCCAACCCCGCCGGGCGGCCGGTCGAGGGCACGACCCTGCTGCCGGGCTGGGAAAGTTTCGTCGGGGCCGGGCCGATGCCGATGCGGCACGGCATGACCCTGGGCGAGATGGGCCGCTGGTTCATCGACCACTTCAAGCTCGACGTCGAATACCGCGTTGTGGAGATGCAGGGCTGGGCGCCCGGTCAGGCGCCGGGCTTCGGCTGGCCGATCGGCGAGCGCAGCTGGATCAACCCCAGTCCGAACGCCGCCAACCTGTCGATGGCGCGGGCCTATGCCGGGACAGTGATGCTGGAGGGCACGACCCTGTCGGAGGGCCGGGGCACGACGCGGCCGCTGGAGCTGTTCGGGGCGCCGGACATCGATGCGCGGGCGGTGATCGCGGAGATGCAGGCGTTCGCGCCGGAATGGCTGAAGGGCTGCGTGCTGCGCGACTGCTGGTTCGAGCCCACGTTCCACAAGTATGTCGGGACCCTGTGCAACGGGGTGCAGATCCATGTCGACGACCCGGCCTATGAACACGCGGCGTTCAAGCCGTGGCGGCTACAGGCCCTCGGATTCAAGGCGATCCGGCGGCTGTATCCGGACTACGCCCTGTGGCGCGACTTCCCGTACGAATACGTCTTCGACAAGCTGGCCATCGATGTGATCAACGGCGGGCCGGGACTGCGGGAATGGGTCGACGACCCGGCGGCGACGCCGGGGGATCTGGAGGCGCTGGCCGGGCCGGACGAGGCGGCGTGGGTGGAACTGCGGAGGCCGTATTTGCTGTACTGAGCGATCAAAATATCCGCTCATCCCGGCGAAAGCCGGGACCCAGTGCTTTGGGTGAACGGTCGATCCAATTGCGCCCGGTCGCCAAATCCGGGGCTCCATCATCAAGCTGGACAGGACTGGGTCCCGGCTTTCGCCGGGATGAGCGGAACAGGGTGGTGAGCCTTACGCAGGCTTCTCGGCCAGCCGCTTGTCCAGATAGGCGCCGACGCGGGTTTCGACGGCGCCGATGTGGTCCTGCCAGAAATGGGTCGCGCCCTCTTCCAGCTCATAGTCGATGATGATGCCCTTCTGGGTGCGCAGCTTGTTGACCACGCGCTCGACCTCGACCGGCGGGACCACGGTGTCATTGGTGCCGTGCAGGAACAGGCCCGAGGCCGGGCAAGGGGCCAGGAAGCTGAAGTCGTACATGTTCGAGGGCGGGGAAACCGAGATGAAACCGTCCGTCTCGGGGCGGCGCATCAAGAGCTGCATGCCGATATAGGCGCCGAACTGATAGCCGGCGACCCAGGTCTGGGAGGCGCCGGGGTTGTTGGACTGGAGCCAGTCAAGGGCGGTGGCCGCGTCGGCCAGCTCGCCAATGCCGCTGTCGAACTCGCCCTGCGACTTGCCGACGCCGCGGCTGTTGTAGCGCAGGGTCGCGAAGCCGCGCTTCTGGAACAGCTGGTACAGGGTCACGGTGACCGGGTTGTTCATATGCCCGTTCGCCTTGGGGTGCGGATGCAGGATCAGGGCGATCGGCGCGTTCGGGCGCTTGCCCGGAGAGTAGCGGCCCTCGATACGGCCGGAGGCGCCGGGCAGGATGACTTCGGGCATGGGCGACGAATTTCCGTGTTCAACTGTCGTTTCGCACCTGCGTAATACTTGACCGCAGCGGTAGGACTTTCTAAGTCCCGCGTGCGCGCCGACGCCTTTGCGAAGGCGCGGGTTCTAGCACAGGACCCTCGAAAAGCGCGCGATTTTTGAAGGTGCGCGATGCGTCTGTCGACCAAGGGACGATACGCCGTGATGGCGATGGCCGATCTGGCCAGGAACGGACACGCCGACGGCGTGGTCCGCGCCGTGTCGCTGGCGGAGATCGCGACGCGTCAGGAGATTTCGCTGAGCTATCTGGAACAGCTGTTCGCGCGGCTGCGGAAGAGCGGTCTGGTGCAGAGCGTGCGCGGCCCCGGCGGCGGCTATCGTTTGACCAGGGGCGCGCATGAGACGGTGGTGGCCGAGATCGTGCTGGCCGTGGACGAGCCCATCCGCGCCACCCGTTGCATCGGCCAGTCGTCGCCCAAGGGCTGTATGATGGCCGGGGAACGCTGCATCACCCACAATCTGTGGGAGGATTTGGGCGACGAAATCCACCGCTATCTGGCCGGGGTGTCGCTGGAGGATGTGGTGATGAACCGCACCGGAGCGCGGCGCCGGGCGCCGGCCCAGGCCAAGGGCGACATGGGAGTGGCGGCGTGACCGGCGTGTATCTGGACTATAATGCTTCCGGCCTGGTGCGGCCGGAGGTCCAGTCGGCAATGGCCGAGGCCTTGGCCGACAACGGCAATCCCAACGCCGTCCACGCGGCCGGACGTCGGGCGCGGGCTCGGGTCGAGACGGCGCGCGCGATCGTGGCCGAACTGGTCGGCGCTGATCCGTCGGCGGTCGTGTTTTCAAGCGGCGGCACGGAGTCCAACGCCCAGGCGGTGGCGAGCGCCATCGCGGCGGGCTGCGAGCGGCTGATCGTCAGCGCGACCGAACATCCCTGCGTGGCCGAGGCGGCGACGGCTTCGGGCAAGCCGGTCAAGATGCTGCCGGTCGATGCGCGCGGCGTCGTGGACCTGAACAAGCTGCGCCAACTGCTGGGGCTGCCGGGCAAGGCGATGGTCGCGATCCACCACGCGAACAACGAGAGCGGCGTCATCCAGCCGATCGCCGAGGCGGCGCGGCTGGTGCGGTCGGCCGGCGGCTGGCTGCACGTCGACGCCATCCAGTCGGCGGGCAAGATCCCGGTCGATATCCGCGCCCTGATGGCCGACAGCCTGACCCTGTCGGCGCACAAGCTGGGCGGGCCGCAGGGCGTCGGGGCGCTGGTGATGGCCGAGGGGCGCGAGGCCGTCCGCATCCTCCATGGCGCGGGACAGGAGCGCGGTCTGAGAGCCGGCACCGAGAATGTGCCGGGGATCACCGGCTTCGGCGCCGCGGCCATCCGCGCCGCGCGGGACCTGCCGACGGCGATGGCGCACGCCGCATGGCGTGACGCGGCCGAGGCGGTGGTCAAGGCGGCCGGCGCGACCATCATCGGCGAGGGCGCCGAGCGCCTGCCCAACACCCTGTTCATGGCCGTGCCGGACTGGGAAAGCCCGCAGCAGCTGATCACCCTCGACCTGATGGGGCTGATGGTTTCGGCGGGGTCGGCCTGTTCGTCGGGCAAGACCAAGCCGTCGCGGGCCATCGTGGCCACCGGGCGAATCGATCTGGCCACGGGCGGCATCCGCATCTCGGGCGGCTGGGGCACGGTCGAGGACGACTGGAAGCGGTTCGCCGCCGCCTGGGTCGAGGCCTATGCGAAACAGCGCCAGCGGGCCGCCGCGCGGGCGAAGGTCGACGCCTGATGGCCGCCGTTCAGAAGACCATCGACGCCGTCGCCGCGCTGGAGAAGTACGAGCACGGCTTCACCTCGGACATCGAGACCGAATACGCCCCGCGCGGGCTCAACGCCGACATCGTGCGCTTCATCTCCGAGAAGAAGGGCGAGCCCGAGTGGATGCTGGAATGGCGTCTGGCCGCCTATGAGCGCTGGCTGGCGATGGAGGAGCCGACCTGGTCGTCGGTGAAATACACGCCGGTCGATTACCAGAGCCTGTTCTACTACGCCGCGCCCAAGGAGAAGGTCGGGCTCAAGTCGCTGGACGAGGTCGATCCGGAGATCCTGGCCATCTACGCCAAGCTGGGCATCCCGCTGAAGGAGCAGGAGGTGCTGGCGGGCGTCGAGGGCGCGCCCCGCTACGCCGTGGACGCGGTGTTCGACAGCGTCAGCGTGGTCACCACCTTCAAGGCCGAGCTGGCCAAGGTCGGGGTGATTTTCATGCCGATTTCCGAGGCCTTGCGCGAACATCCTGAGCTGGTGCGCAAATATCTGGGCTCGGTGGTGCCGGTCTCGGACAACTATTTCGCGGCCCTGAACAGCGCCGTGTTTTCGGACGGGTCGTTCGTCTACATCCCGCCGGGCGTGAAATGCCCGATGGAGCTGTCGACCTATTTCCGCATCAATGCGTCACAGACCGGCCAGTTCGAACGGACCCTGATCATCGCCGACAAGGGCAGCTACTGCTCCTATCTGGAGGGGTGCACCGCCCCGATGCGCGACGAGAACCAGCTGCATGCGGCGGTGGTCGAGCTGGTGGCGCTGGACGACGCCGAGATCAAATATTCGACGGTGCAGAACTGGTACCCCGGCGACGCCGAGGGCAAGGGCGGCATCTACAATTTCGTCACCAAACGCGCCGACTGCCGGGGCGACCGGTCGAAGGTGTCGTGGACCCAGGTCGAGACCGGTTCGGCGGTCACCTGGAAATATCCGTCCTGCATCCTCAAGGGCGAGGAGAGCTCGGGCGAATTCTATTCGATCGCCATCACCAACGGGCATCAGCAGGCCGACACCGGCACCAAGATGATCCATCTGGGCAAGAATTCGAAAAGCCGGATCATCGCCAAGGCCGTGTCGGCCGGGAAGTCGGACTCGACCTATCGTGGGCTGGTGTCGGTGCATCCGAGGGCGACGGGGGTGCGGAACTTCACCCAGTGCGACAGCCTGTTGATCGGCAAGGACTGCGGCTCCCACACCGTCCCGTACATCGAAGCCCGCAACGGCTCGGCCCAGCTGGAGCACGAGGCGACGACGACTCGCCTGTCGGACGACCAGCTATTCTACGCCCAGCAGCGCGGCCTGTCGCAGGAGGAGGCGGTGGCCCTGCTGGTCAACGGCTTCGTCCGCGACGTGATGCAGAAGCTGCCGATGGAGTTCGCCGTCGAGGCGCAGAAGCTGGTGGCGATCTCGCTGGAAGGGTCAGTCGGATGACCCCCTACACTCCGTCATCCCCGGGCGAGTCTCGAGCGCCCAACTTCCGACCGCGCGAGCCGTCTGCGCTCGGACCAACGGCCCGCGTCCTTATCCGCGGTCCGTGGGCGCCGACAAATGGGTCCTCGGGACAAGCCCGAGGATGACGGATTTTATGGTTCAAATTTCAGGTTCAAGCGCGTGCTGAGCAGCACCAATCTCCACGTCTCCGTCGGCGACAAGCCGATCCTCAAGGGCCTGAGCCTCGACGTCCCCGCGGGCGAGGTGCACGCCATCATGGGGCCGAACGGGGCCGGCAAGTCGACGCTGGGCTACGCCGTGGCCGGGCGGCCGGGCTATGAGGCCGGCGAAGGGTCCGTGTCCTGGAAGGGCGAGGATCTGCTGGCGCTGGAGCCCGCCGAGCGGGCGGCGAAGGGCGTCTTCCTGTCGTTCCAGTATCCGATCGAGATTCCCGGCGTCCCGGCCCTGACCTTCGTGCGCACGGCGCTGAACGCCCAGAAGCGGGCGCGCGGCGAGGAGGAGGTCTCGGCCCCGGCCTTCCTGAAGATGGTCCGGGCGGCGGCGACGGCGCTGAAGATGGATTTCGACATGCTCAAGCGGCCGCTCAATGTCGGCTTCTCGGGCGGCGAGAAGAAGCGGATGGAGATCCTGCAGATGGCCCTGCTGGAGCCGTCGCTGCTGATCCTCGACGAGACGGATTCGGGGCTGGACATCGACGCCCTGCGGATCGTGGCCGACGGGGTCAACGCCCTGCGCTCGCCCGACCGGGCCATGCTGGTGATCACCCACTATCAGCGGCTGCTGGACTACATCAAACCGGACCGGGTGCATGTGCTGGCCGCTGGCCGCATCGTCGCCTCGGGCGGGCCGGAGCTGGCGCACCAGCTCGAGGCCGAGGGCTACGACAGATATGTGGTGGAGCCCGCGTGAACGCCCTGCCGCTCATCGATCTGAAGGACGCCTCCAGCTTCCCCTCGCGTCGGGTCGAGGCGTGGAAATACTCCGACCTGCGCCGGTACCTGCGCGAGGCGCCGCCGCCATCGCCGTCGGCGGCCGTGCCCCTGGTCGGATCAGGGCCGTTCGGAGCGCTGGGCGGCGAGGCCATGGTCTTCGTCAACGGCCGGGCCGTGAACGAGACCACGATGATGGCCTGTGGGGCGCAGACAGTGCGCCTGAGGTTGATCTCGAAGGCCGAAGGCACCGGCCACGCCGTGACCGCGCGGCTCTCGGCGCGGGCGGGGGCGAAGCTGCTGCTGCTGGAGACCCATGAGGGGCACGGATCGGCCTATGTCGCCCACAACCGGCTGGAGCTGGACGTGGCGCGCGGGGCCGAGGTGACGCGGATCGTTCTGGCAGACGAGCCGGCGGATGCGATCTCCATCAGCCAGGCGGTGGTGCGGGTCGAGCCGGGCGGTGTCTATCGCCAGACGATCCTGACGACCGGCGCGAAACTGCAACGGCTGGAGACCCAGGTGGCGCACCGGGCCCAGGGCGCCGATGTGCGGCTGGACGGGGTCTATGTGCTGTCCGACGAGCGGCAGAGCGATCTGACCACGGTGGTCCGTCACGACGGCCTGGACGGCGTGACCAGCCAGCTGACCAAGGGCGTGGTGCGTGACACCGCGCGCGGCGTCTTCCAGGGCAAGATTATAGTCGAGCGCGGGGCCGACGGCACCGATGCGCGGATGGGCCACCACGCCCTGATCCTCGGCGAACGGGCCGAGGTGGATGCCAAGCCCGAGCTGGAGATCTACGCCGCCGACGTGCAGTGCGCGCACGGCAATACGGTCGGGAATCTGGACGAGGCGGCGCTGTTCTACATGCAGCAGCGCGGGCTGCCGGCGGACGAGGCGCGGGCGTTGCTGACCGAAGCGTTTCTGATCGAGGTCGTGGACCGGATAGAACATGAGGGCGCGCGGGAGGTGGTTCGCGCGTGGTTGGAGGCGAGGCTGTGACCGTTCCTCCCCCCACGGGGGAGGGGGACCGCGAAGCGGTGGAGGGGCGTTTGCTCCGCGCCCGCTTCGACACCCCTCCACCATCCTTCGGATGGTCCCCCTCCCCCGTTGGGGGAGGAATGCCCGCTTTCGACCCCTACGCCGCCCGCGCGCAGTTCCCGATCCTGTCGCGGTCGGTGAACGGCCGGCCGTTGGTCTATCTCGACTCGGCCGCCTCGGCGCAGAAGCCGCGGGCGGTGATCGACGCGATGACGCAGGCGATGGAGGGCAGCTACGCCAATGTCCACCGCGGCCTGCATACGCTGGCGAATGAGACGACCGAGGCCTTCGAGGCGGCGCGTGAGAGCGTGGCGCGGTTCGTCAACGCCGAGGCGGCGACCAACATCGTCTGGACCAAGGGCGGGACGGAGGCGATCAATCTGGTGGCGGCCGGGATTGGCCAGAGCATCCAGCCCGGCGACGAGATCATCGTCAGCCAGATGGAGCACCATTCCAACATCGTGCCCTGGCACATGCTGCGCGAGCGGCGCGGGGCGGTGCTGAAATGGATTCCGGTGCGGGACGACGGGTCGCTGGACATGGCGGCGTACGCCGACCTGCTGGGCCCGAGGACGAAGGTCGTCGCGGTGACCCATATGTCCAATGTGCTGGGCACGATCAATCCGGTGCGGGCCATAACGGAGATGGCGCACGCGGTCGGCGCGCGGGTGCTGATCGACGGCTGTCAGGGCGCGGTGCACGCCGCGCCGGACGTGCAGGCCATCGGCTGCGACTTCTACGCCTTCACCGGCCACAAGCTGTACGGCCCGACCGGCATCGGCGCCCTGTACGGGACCGCCGCGGCGCTGGAGGCCCTGCCGCCGTATCAGGGCGGGGGCGAGATGATCGAGACGGTCACCCAGGACGCGGTCCGCTATGCCAAGCCGCCGCACCGGTTCGAGGCAGGGACGCCGCCGATCATCGAGGCCATCGGCCTGGGCGCGGCGATCGAGTGGCTGTCGCGGTTCGACCACGGCGCGGTCGCGGCGCATGAGCGGGCGGTTTACGACCACGCCCTGGCGCGGCTGGACGGCCTGAACTGGCTCAAGGTCATCGGCGAGGCGGAAGGGAAGGGGGCCATCCTGACCTTCACCGTCGACGGCGCCCACGCCCATGACATCGCCCAGGTCATGGACCGCTATGGCGTCGCGGTGCGCGCCGGCCTGCATTGCGCCGAGCCGCTGGCGGCCCGTTTCGGCCTGACGTCGAGCGCGCGGGCCAGCTTCGCCCTATATAATACGACAGAGGACGCCGACGCCTTCGCCGACGCCCTGATCAAGGCCCGTGAGTTTTTCGCATGAGCGACCCGACGACACCGATGACCGACAGCGCGGCCTTCGCCGAAGCCTGGGACGCGCCGCAGAAGAGCGCCCTGGCGCAGGCCGAGATCGACCGGATGACGGACGACATCATCGAGGCGCTGAAATCGGTGTTCGACCCGGAGATCCCGGTCGACATCTATGAGCTGGGCCTGATCTACAAGGTCGACCTGTCCGACGACCGCGACGTGGCCATCGAGATGACCCTGACGGCGCCGGGCTGCCCGGTGGCGGGCGAGATGCCCGGCTGGGTCGAGGATGCGGTCAGGAAGGTCGAGGGCGTGAAATCGGCGCGCGCGGAACTTACCTTCGATCCTCCGTGGGACGCCTCGAAAATGAGCGACGAGGCCAAACTGGCCCTGAACATGTTCTGATGGACCGTATGACCGAGCTTCAGACCACGACCCGTCCCCGGCGCCCGCGGCCCAAGGCCGTCAGCCTGACCGACGCCGCGGCCGAACGCGTGCGCGACATCATGGCCAAGCCCAGGAAGGACGGGGCGGACAAGCCCTATGTGGCCCTGCGCGTCGGGGTGAAGAACGGCGGCTGCGCGGGGCAGGAATACACCTTCGCCTATGCCGAGACGATCGAGCCGCTGGACGAGGTGGTCGAGGACAAGGGCGTCACCATCCTGATAGACCCCAAGGCGATCCTGTTCCTGATCGGGTCGGAGATCGATTACGAGACGTCGAAGCTGGCGTCGAAATTCGTGTTCCGCAATCCGAACCAGACCGACGCCTGCGGTTGCGGCGAGAGCGTCACCATCATTCCGGCCAAGGCGCTCGAGGCCGACTGACGGGGTCCGTCAGGTCGGGGTTCGCGCCGCCCTGGCCGCCTCATCCGGGGCCAGCACCCGCACCGCCGGCGTGACGGGCTGGCCGGTGGCCTCGGCCACCAGCTCGGCGGTCCGGCCTTCGACCGCCGCCTCCAGCCGGGCGAGGAATTCCTCCTTGCCGAGGCCGGTCGGGATCGGGTCGAGAAACTCCAGGGTGGCCGTCCCCGGATGCTTGCGGAATTCCTCCTGGGGCCAGAACAGACCCAGGTTTGTGGCGAGCGGCACGACCGGCATGTCGAAGTCGCGGTACATGTGCCAGACGCCCGAGCGGTAGCGGAATTTCTCGCCCACCCTGGCCAGATTGCCTTCGGGATAGATCAGGATCCTGCGGCCCGCGGCATGGGCGTCGGCCGAGCGGTGTTTCAGCGCGTCGCGCGCTTCGCGGCCGCCGCAGTTGTTGACGACGATGGCCCCCAGCTTGCGCAGCACCGTGCCCAGCAGCGGGAATCTCTCCAGATGGTCGCCGGTGACGAAAGCCAGGTCTTCGAACTGGTCATAGGTGGCGAAGCCGTCGCCCCAGCTCTGATGCTTCGAGGCGATGATGAAGGCGCCGGACGGCAGCCGGTCCTTGCCGCGCGCCTCGATGCGGATGCCGGCGAGGAGGCGCATGGCCTGGACCATCCGCTTCACATAGCGGCGGATGATCCAGCTGGTCGCGCCGCGGCCGGGCGCGAGGGCCGCGAAGGCCGCCGCCGAGGCGTAGACGATCGACAGGAGCCAGTAGGCGACATTGAAGGCGAGGCTGCGCATCGGTCCACTATGCCGCGAAACGGCCCGGGCGGAAGGCTTCAGGCGGCCTCGTCCAGCCGATCCGCGCAGGTGACGCGGTTCCGGCCGGCGTGTTTGGACGCATAGAGGGCCGCATCCGCGCGATCCAGCAGCGAGGACGCGGTCTCGCCCGGCCGGCGCTGCGCGAAGCCGGCGGACAGGGTCACGGCCCCCAGTTCGTCATCGGTCGAACGACGACGCAGCGAGCGGGAGGCGATCTCCTTGCGGACGGCCTCCAGGGCATTCTCGACCTGAGCGTGGGTCTCCAGCGGGAAGATCATCGCGAACTCCTCGCCGCCGTAGCGGGCGGCGATCCGCGGCGCGCTGGCGACACGGCCCATGACGCTGGCCACATAGCGCAGCACCTGGTCGCCGGTCTGGTGACCCCAGGTGTCGTTGAAGCGCTTGAAATGGTCGATATCCAGCACGGCCAGGGTCAGGGCGCCGCCCTCGGCCTCAGCCTGGGCGCAGGCGGCCTCCAGATGTTCGTCGAACGCCTTGCGGTTGGCCAGATTGGTGAGGGCGTCGGTCATCGCGTCGCGGCGGACCTGTTCGAGGTGTTCGCGCAGACGGGCGACCTCGCGGGTCGAGGCGTCCAGCCGCTTCTCGAGCGTCTCGTTCTCGCGCTGGACCTTGCGGGTGGCGCTGGTCAGGCCGGAGACGATGGCCTGGAGGCCGGCGCCGTCGCCGGCGGTTTCGATGCTGGTGGCGGCCTTGTCGAGGGTCTGGCCGTAGGCGACCTGTGACTTGTGCGCGGTGGCAATGGCCTCGGAGACGCTGGACAGTTCGCGGTCCAGCACCCGGCCTGCGTCGCGAATTTCCTCGGTCAGCCGGCCGCGCGGCAGGTATTCGGCGGCCAGCATGTCGGCCGTCGCCTCGGTGAACGGCTCGGACGCCGCCAGGAGGCGCTTGATCTCGCGGCCCAGCGGTCCTTCGGGGTCGCCGAGATAGTGGACCCAGATCTCGAAATTCAATGGGGTCGGCCAGACGCCCGCTGCCTCCATCGCCTCGATGACCCGACGCGCCAGACCGTAGGCTTCAGGACCCCGAAGAGTGGTTTCGAGCTGAGCCGCCATACGATTTCCCCGACGGGCCGCCCCGAGCGACCGCTTACCGTCGGCAACGCTATTCGCGGTTCCGTAACGACGGGTTAAATCCGGTTCGCTGACCGTCGATTTTTGGGCTGTTTCAGCCCTGGCGCGAGATCGGACGGCGCAGGAAGGCGGGAACATCGCCTTCGCCGAACGGGCGGCCGTTGGAGCGCTGGGCCTCCGGAGCGGCGCCGTCGCCCCGGCGGTCGGACTGGCGCAGGTGCGTTTCCTGCACGGGACGGTCGGGGCCCGGGGTCGCGGGGGCCGTATCCGCAGCCGCGACGGGCCTGGCGGCGGGGGCTTCCGAGGCCTCCACGGTTTCCGCAACCGCGGAAGGCTTGGCTCCGCGTCGACTACGGGTCCGGCGCGGCTTCGGCACGTCCGTCGACGGGACCTCGCTTGCGGGCGTCCCGGAGACTTCGGCATTCGCCGGGGCGGCGGCAGGCGCGACGACCTCTGACGATTCGAGGGCGGCGTCCTGTGGCGTTTCGCGGGGACCACGGCCACGGCCGCGGGTGGGCGCCCGTTCCGGACGATCCGCGTCGCGACGCGGCTGGACCTTGCCGGGCGAGAAGTCGGCGCCGTCCAGCGTCAGCTCAATGGGATCCATCTTGATCAGCTTCAGGACCTTGTCGAGCGAGCGGTCATCCGCCGGCGTCACGATCATGAAGGTCTGGCCCGTCTTGCCGGCGCGGCCGGTGCGGCCGATGCGGTGGACGTAGTCGTCGGCATGGTGCGAGACGTCGTAGTTGAAGACGTGGCTGACGTCCGGGATGTCGAGGCCGCGCGCGGCGACGTCGGAGGCGACCAGCAATTTCAGCTCGCCCGAGCGGAAGGCGGCCAGGGTCTTCATGCGCAGCGACTGGTCGAGGTCGCCGTGGATCGGCGCGGCGTCGAAGCCGTGCTGCTTCAGCGACTTGGCGACGACGTCGACCTCGGATTTGCGATTGCAGAAGACGATTCCGTTGCGGACGTCGGCGCGACCGATCAGCGCGCGCAGGGCGGCGCGCTTGGCCTTGGGATCGCTGGAGGGGATGCGGACCAGATACTGGGTGATGGTCTCGGCCGTCATGGCCGGGCGCGAGGCCTCCAGCCGGGTCGGGTCCTTGAGGAACTGGGTCGTCAGCCGGGTGATCTCGGGCGGCATGGTGGCCGAGAAGAACAGGGTCTGGCGGCGCGGCGGCGTCAGTTTGAAGATGCGCTCGATGTCGGGGATGAAGCCCATGTCCAGCATGCGGTCGGCTTCGTCGACGACCATGATCTCGACGCCGTTCAGCATGACCTTGCCACGCTCGAACAGGTCCAGCAGGCGGCCGGGCGTGGCGATCAGGACATCGACGCCCTTGTTCAGCAGGGTCACCTGGTCGCCCATGGAAACGCCGCCGATCAGCAGGGCCCAGCTGAGTTTGGTCCCCTTGGCGTATTTCTCGAAGGACGAGGCGACCTGGTCGGCGAGTTCGCGGGTCGGGGCCAGGACGAGGGCGCGCGGCATGCGGGCCTTGGCCCGGCCCGAACTCAGCCGGTCGATCATCGGCAGGGTGAAGGCGGCGGTCTTGCCGGTGCCGGTCTGGGCGATGCCCAGCACGTCGCGGCCGGCGAGGGCGACCGGGATGGCCGAGGCCTGGATGGGGGTGGCGGTGGTGTAGCCGGTGTCGGCGACGGCCTTGAGAGTCGTGGGCGAGAGGCCCAGCTGGGAGAATTCGGTCATGGGTCCTTGGACTGGATAAGGACGTCCCGCGCATCGGGCCGTCGTGCGATGTCGCGGAACCGCCCTGTCTCTGGGCGAGCGGGCGGCGCGGATTCGCCAGTCCTGTCCCGAACGTGCGCCGGATATAGAAGTCCCCACCGCAGAGTCAACTATTCGTGCGCCCGGAGTCGGGGCTTGGCATTTCCTAACCGATTGTTAATAGTCCGCGCGGGAAGGGCTGAGTAGGGGTGCTGGAATGCTGCGAACGCTTGCCGTCGCGACACTGACTGTCGCGTGTCTGGCCGCGGGTCCGGGTCGGGCCGAGATGAATTCCGTTTTCGGCAATACGGTCGTGTCGCGCTACCCCGACGGTGGTTGGGTCAAGCACTGGTTCAATCCGGATGGCACCTATGCCGCCCAGTTTTCCGACGGCCGTCGTCTGGCGGCGCGATGGACGGTCACCGGGCAGAGGGTCTGCCTGACCAATATGCGGCCCTATATGCTGGTCCCGCGCTTCTGCACCGAAATGGTCGAGGCCGAGATCGGCGAGTCCTGGCAGTCGCGCGACCCGCTGGGACGGCGGGTCCAGAATGTTCTGGTCGCGGGCCGCAACCCCTAGCATCCAATCTCCCCTACGGGTTGCGCGCGCTCGCCGGGCGGCGTCGCGGGGGTAGCGTAAGGGTCTGAAGCCTCGGGGGAGGGAGTGTGCGTCTGTTCCTGATCGCCCTGACGGCCGCCTTCGCCGTCTGGCTGCCCCGGGCGCCCGCCGAAAGCAGCGAGGCTTCCTATACTCCGACGGCGACCGCGTCGGCGGGTCAGGCCGTCCTGACCCTGCCGCCCGGGCGCTACGGCTCGATCCAGCACGTCCGGACACCGCTGCCGCCCAGGGCCATCGCGCTGACCTTCGACGACGGTCCCAGCCCGCTCTACAACAGCCGCGTGCTGGATATTCTTGATGAACGCGGGATCAAGGCGACCTTCTTCTTCGTAGGCCAGTATGCGCGGGCGCATCCTGAACAGGTGCGCGAGGTCGTGCGCCGGGGCCACAACGTCGCCAGCCACAGCTGGTCGCATCCGACATTTCTCCGCTACCGGGCGCGCGAGGCCCAGGTCAGCGAGGTGCGCCGGAGCTACGCCGCCCTCGAAGCGGCCCTGGCCGACGCTCCGCCCGAGGAACGCGCCCGACTGGAGCCGATGTTCCGTTTTCCGGGACTGGGCGAGGGGCCCTATCTTGCGGAGTGGCTGAACCAGCGCGGAATTATCGTCGTCTCGGCCGAGGCCGGCACCGACGACTGGCGCGGCTATTCCGCCGCGTCGATCACCCGGATCACCCTGAATGCGATGGAGAGCAATCGGGGCGGGGTGTTGATCCTGCACGAAACCCGGCCGCAGATGATCCAGGCCCTGCCGGGCCTGCTGGACGAACTGACCGCGCGCGGCTTCACCTTCGTGCAGATCACGGCGGGGCCGGAAGGGCGCGAACAGGCGCTGGCGGCTGAGGATGGGGTGCTGACGCGGGGGTGACGGGAGGCGGTTCGCGCCGGCGGGGCCGCGCCATTCCCTGATTTCGATTTCAAAGGGAATGGCGCGAGTGACGGGACTCGAACCCGCGACCTCCGGCGTGACAGGCCGGCACTCTAACCAACTGAGCTACACCCGCGTATTCCCGACGCGAAGCAGTGCTCCGCGGCGAGGGGCGTCGTTTAGGCGGGGGGGGCTCGCACTGTCAAGCGACGAAGCGACGGCCCGCGACAGTTTTTCAGCCTGTCTGACGGCGGTTGAAGGCCGCTGTCACGTTGCCCGAAAACCTGCGAACCGTTCGCAAGAAAAACCTTTCGTCACATGGGTTTGAACGGGCGCGGTTCCGGGGCTAGAAAGCGCCGAATCCGCCCCTCCCTTTGACGGCGGACAAGGTCCCTTCCGGATGAATGCATTCCTGCTCGAATATCTGCCGATCGTGATCTTTCTCGGGATCGCGGCGGTGCTCGGCCTCGGTTTCATGCTGGCGGCCTGGGTGCTGGCCCCGAAGAACCCGGACAGCGAGAAGCTGTCGGCCTATGAGTGCGGTTTCAACGCCTTCGACGACGCGCGCATGAAGTTCGACGTGCGGTTCTATCTGGTCTCGATCCTGTTCATCATCTTCGACCTGGAAGTGGCCTTCCTGTTTCCGTGGGCGGTGTCGATGTTCGACCTGTCGCGCGCGGGCATGGTGTTCGCCTTCTGGTCGATGATGATCTTCCTCGGCGTGCTGACCGTCGGGTTCATCTATGAATGGAAGAAGGGCGCGCTCGAATGGGAGTGACGACCAATACCGTCCCGCTGATCGGGGTCGGCAACCAGGGCGCCTCGCCCGTGGGGCCGGCGTCCTCGCGTCTGGCCACGCCGATGAGCACGACCATGTTCAACACCGGCGCCCGGTCGTCGGTGGAGGGCTATGATCCGGCCATCCACGACAAATTCTTCGAGGCCGTGAACGCCGAACTGGGCGAGCGCGGTTTCATCACCACCTCGCTGGACGACGTCATCAACTGGGCCCGCACCGGCTCGCTGATGTGGATGACCTTCGGTCTGGCCTGCTGCGCGGTGGAGATGATGCAGGCCTCGATGCCGCGTTTCGACATGGAGCGGTTCGGCATGGCGCCGCGCGCCAGCCCGCGCCAGTCCGACCTGATGATCGTGGCCGGCACCCTGACCAACAAGATGGCTCCAGCCCTGCGCAAGGTCTACGACCAGATGCCGGACCCGCGCTATGTCCTGTCGATGGGCAGCTGCGCCAACGGCGGCGGGTACTATCACTATAGTTATAGTGTCGTTCGCGGCTGCGACCGGGTCGTGCCGGTGGATGTCTATGTGCCGGGTTGCCCGCCGACGGCGGAGGCGCTGCTGTACGGGCTTCTTCAGCTGCAGAAGAAGATCCGCCGCACCGGGACGATCGACCGATGACCGCCCCCATGTCAGGAAATCTGGCCCGTATCGCGGAACTGGAAACCGCCCTGACGCCGCTGGGCGCGGAAATGGTCGGGGCGCTGGGCGTCGAGGCGCAGATCGCGTTCGGCGAACTGACGCTGATCACGGACCGCGACAGCATCCTCGAGGTGCTGACGGCGCTGAAGGAGCGGTTCGGCTTCCAGCAGCTGCTGGACCTGTGCGGGGTCGATTTCCCGGACCGCGAGGAGCGGTTCGAGGTGGTCTATCACCTGCTGTCGATGACCCGGAACGCGCGCGTGCGGGTCAAGCTGACGACCGACGAGGTCCAGCCCGTGCCCAGCGCCGTGGGCGTCTTCCCCTGCGCCGACTGGTTCGAGCGCGAGGCGTTCGACATGTACGGCATGCTGTTCTCGGGTCACCCCGACCTGCGCCGGCTGCTGACCGACTATGGCTTCCAGGGGCATCCGCTCCGCAAGGACTTCCCGATGACCGGGTATGTCGAAGTGCGTTACGACGAGGAGCAGAAGCGGGTTGTGTATGAACCCGTCAAACTGACCCAAGAGTTCCGGAACTTTGATTTCCTGTCGCCCTGGGAAGGCGCCGAATACCCGGCAACCGTACTTCCCGGCGACGAGAAGGCGGGATGATCCATGACCATGAATCGCGCAGCCATCCGTTCGGCGTCGTCCTTCTTCCTGGTGACGTTCTCGACGGCCTTTCTGTTCACGCTTGGAGCGCGGCTGACCGGCTGGTTCACCCGGGCCCCGGAAGTGGAGCCCGCGCAGCTGCAGTCGCTGGGCGTGGCCATCATGGTCGCCGTGGTCTGTCTGGCCGTCGGGGCGGGCATCCGTCGGCTGTCGGCGGGCGAGTTGCAGAGCGCGCTTCTGGGCGCCTCGGCGGTGCTGCTGTCGACGCCGCTGGCGTTGGCGGTGCTGACCGGCAACTGGGAGCTTTCAACCGCCGCGGTCTCGGGCATGGGCGTGCTGACGCTGGCCCTGGGCTGGCTGGTGGCGCTGACCCGCAAGGGCCGTTTGCACGACGAGGATTCCGTTGATGGCTGACGGTCACAACACCCCCCTGCCGGCCGGCGCGACCGACATTTTCGATGACGGACTGACCGACCACGCCCGCGCGATGGATGAGCGGAAGTTCACGATCAATTTCGGCCCGCAACACCCGGCCGCCCACGGGGTGCTGCGTCTGGTGCTGGAGCTGGACGGAGAGCTGGTCACCCGCGTCGATCCGCACATCGGCCTGCTGCACCGCGGCACCGAAAAGCTGATGGAGGCTCGCACCTACCTCCAGAACGTGCCTTATCTCGACCGTCTCGACTACGTCGCGCCGATGAACCAGGAGCACGCCTTCTGCCTGGCCATCGAGAAGCTGCTGGGCGTGGACGTGCCGTACCGGGCCCAGTTGATCCGGGTGCTGTATTCCGAGATCGGCCGCATCCTCTCGCACCTGCTGAACGTGACCACACAGGCCATGGACGTCGGCGCCCTGACCCCGCCGCTGTGGGGGTTCGAGGAACGCGAGAAGCTGATGGTGTTCTACGAGCGCGCCTCGGGCGCCCGTCTGCACGCCAACTATTTCCGGCCCGGCGGCGTCCACCAGGACCTGCCGATGGACCTGATCGACGACATCGGCCGCTGGTGCCGCGAGTTCCCGGCGGCGCTGAAGGACATCGAGTCCCTCGTCACCGAGAACCGCATCTTCAAACAGCGCAACGTCGACATCGGCGTGGTGTCGAAACAGCAGGCGCTGGACTGGGGCTTCACCGGGGTGATGCTGCGCGGCTCGGACATTCCGTGGGACCTGCGCAAGTCGCAGCCGTACGAATGCTACGCCGACCTCGAGTTCGACATCGCCGTCGGCAAGAACGGCGACTGCTGGGACCGTTACCTCTGCCGCATCGAGGAGATGAAGCAGTCGGTTCACATTATGGAGCAGTGCATCCACAAACTGCGCAACTGCCCCGGCGAGCCGGTCATGGTCGAGGACAACAAGATCGTCCCGCCGCGCCGCGGTGAGATGAAGCGGTCGATGGAAGCCCTGATCCACCACTTCAAACTCTATACCGAAGGCTTCCGCACGCCCGAGGGCGAGGTCTATGCCTCGGTCGAGGCGCCCAAGGGCGAGTTCGGCATCTATCTGGTCAGCGACGGCACCAACAAGCCGTACCGCGTCAAGATCTCGGCCCCGGGCTTCCGGTCGCTGCAGGCCATGGACTGGATGAACCGCGGCCACATGCTGGCCGATGTGAGCGCCATCCTGGGCTCGCTGGACATCGTGTTCGGCGAGGTCGACCGATGAGCGCCTTCGCCGTCGACCCGATCTTCACCCAGTTGCAGGCCATCGCCTTCGCGGGATTGCTGATGTTTGCCGTGGTGTTGCAGACGGCGTTCTCGCCCAAGCGCCGGGCCATCATGGGCCGGATGAAATTCGTTCTCGCCAGCGCCGTGGTCGCCGCGCCGGGTCTGGCGGGCGTGACCTTCGTGCGGGGCGCCTACCGGCTCGGCTATCTGGAAGAGGGACGCGGCTTCTGGGAGGCCAATCTGCGCTCGCTCGTCTGGATGAGCGGGGCGATCTTCGCCGGCCAGATGGCCGTGCGCTACCTGCCGCCGATGGCTTGGCTGACGCGTGATCTGAGGAATGCCGGCCGCGCCGTATGGAGCGAGCGCCTGGGCCGCTGGATGGGTAAGCAACAATGAGCGTGCGTCGTCTCGCCAAGGAACAGCCGGCCTCGTTCGCCTTCTCGAAGGCGACGAAGGCGAAGTGCGACTGGTGGATCGCCAAATATCCGGCGGACCGCCGCCAGTCGGCGGTAATCCCGATCCTGTGGCTGGTGCAGAAGCAGGAGGGCTGGTGCCCCGAGCCGGCGCTGCGCGCCATCGCCGAGCTGCTGGGCATGCCTTACATCCGGGTGCTGGAGGTCGCGACCTTCTACACCATGTTCATGCTGGAGCCGGTCGGATCGGTCGCCCTGATCCAGGTCTGCGGCACCACGCCCTGCATGCTGCGTGGCGCGGGCGAGCTGATGGACGTCTGCAAGAAGAAGATCGGGCCGAAGGACGTGCTGAGCGCCGACGGCCGCTTCACCTGGCAGGAAGTCGAATGTCTCGGCGCCTGCGCCAATGCGCCGATGGCCCAGATCAACGACTATTATTTCGAGGACCTGACCGCCGACAGCATGGCCCGGATCATCGACGATTTCGCCGCCGGCAAGAAGCCGAAACCGGGCAGCCGCGTCGGCCGGACCAGTTCGGAGCCGGAAGGCGGTGCCCTGACCCTGACCGATCCCAAACTCTATGACGGCTCGGCGGGCAAGAAGATCAAGAAGCTGCCGAACTCTGATCCGGTGACGGCATGACCCGGCCTGATCTGAGTGACGACGCCAAGGTCGCCCAGTATCGCGCCGAACTGCGGGCGGTGGGTCGCAACCAGCGGCTGGCCGGGTTCGCCCTGGTCATTCTCGGCGCTGTCGCGGTCTGGGCTTCGGCCTCGGCCGGCGCCGCCGGGCCTGCGGTCCAGTGGGTCGGCTATGCCGCCCTGGCGCTGGGCTGGGCCTTGATGCTGACCGCCATCTTCCTGCGCACCCGCTATCACCGCCAGCGCATGCGGGAGGACGGGTGATGGATACGCGGCCAAAGCCCGTCAACTGGAAGGTCATGGTGTGGGCCGGGGTGGCCGACATGGTCATCGGCCTGGCCCTCGCCGCGACGGCGCTCACGGGCGTGCTCGGCGACGGGGACTATACGGTTCTCGCGGCGGTGGGAGGCATCCTCGTGGTGGTCGGCCTCGGCCTGTTCCTGTGGGCCCGCAACAATCTCAGCAAGGCCGAAAGCCGGCGTGGAGACCTGAACTGACCATGGTCGGCATCCTCGAAGACAAGGACCGCATCTTCACCAACCTCTACGGCTTCCATGACTGGACGCTGGAGGGGGCGAAGTCGCGCGGCGCGTGGAACGCGACGAAGGACATGCTCGACCTCGGGCGCGACTGGATCATCTCCAACGTCAAGAACTCGGGCCTGCGCGGACGCGGGGGCGCGGGCTTCGGCACGGGACTGAAATGGTCCTTCATGCCGAAAGAGGTGAAGGACCGGCCGCACTATCTGGTCGTCAACGCCGACGAATCCGAACCCGGGACCTGCAAGGACCGGGAGATCATGCGCCACGATCCGCAGCTGCTGATCGAGGGCTGTCTGATCGCCAGCTTCGCGATGCAGGCGCACGCCTGTTACATCTATCTGCGCGGCGAATATGTGCTGGAACGCGAGCGCATGGAGGCGGCGGTCAAGCAGGCCTATGAGGCGAAGCTGATCGGCCAGAACAACGTCCATGGCTGGGATTTCGACGTCTATATCCACCACGGCGCCGGAGCCTATATCTGCGGCGAGGAGACGGCCCTGCTGGAGTCGCTGGAGGGCAAGAAGGGCCAGCCGCGGCTGAAGCCGCCGTTCCCGGCCGGCGCGGGCCTGTACGGCTGCCCGACCACGGTGAACAACGTCGAGTCGATCGCGGTGGTGGGCACCATCCTGCGCCGCGGGGCCGAGTGGTTCGCGGGCTTCGGCCGGCCGAACAACACCGGCACCAAGATCATGTCGATCAGCGGCCATGTGAACCGGCCGTGCAATGTCGAGGAGGCGATGTCGATCCCGCTGCGCCAGCTGCTGGAAGACCATTGCGGCGGCGTGCGCGGCGGCTGGGACAATCTGAAGGCCGTCATCCCGGGCGGCTCGTCCGTGCCGCTGATCACGCGCGAGATGTCCGAAGTCGCGCTGATGGATTTCGACAGCCTGCGCGACATGCGCTCGGGCCTCGGCACGGCGGCGGTGATCGTCATGGACCAGTCGACCGACCTGGTCCGCGCCATCGCCCGCATCAGCTATTTCTACAAGCACGAGAGTTGCGGCCAGTGCACGCCGTGCCGCGAGGGCACGGGCTGGATGTGGCGCGTTCTGGAGCGGATGGCCGTCGGCGAGGCCGATCCGTCCGAGATCGACCTGCTGCTGGAGGTCTCGACCCAGATCGAGGGCCACACCATCTGCGCTCTCGGCGACGCCGCCGCCTGGCCGGTGCAGGGGCTGATCCGGCATTTCCGTCACGAGATCGAGGAGCGCATCTCCTCCTACCGCAGCCGCCGCGCGAATTTCGCCGGCCATGCGATCGCGGCGGAGTAGGGATGCGCGCAGCCGCCGTCATCGTGGTAACCGCCCTGACCCTGGCCGCCTGTGGCGCCGAGGCGGACAAGGCCGCGCCGACGCCGGCGGAGGTGGTTTCGGCCGCGCCTGCCGCCTCTGACGCCGAGGTCGGCGCGCCGGTCGTCCTGACCGCCGCCGCCCTGCGCCGGGTCTGCCAGGCGGGTCTGGCGGAGATTCACGGCCAGGGCGTCGCTGACATCCAGATCGACGGACTGGAAGGCCGGGTCGTCAACGCATCATGGCGCGCCCCGGTCGACGGCGGTCGGCGTCGGGCCCAGTGCCGGGTCGAGGGCGATCTGATCACCTGGAAACCGGTCGATGCGACCGACCCGGGGCAGGACCGCTGGATGAACCAGGCCGGCGATCCCGTGACGCGGTTCGTGCTCGACGGCGAGACGGTGACGATCAACCAGACCCTGCCGGATGGCGGCGCGGTCGCGGACCAACAGGGGCGGGGCTGATGCGCGGCAAGGTTCTGAGTTATGACGACTCCATCGGCTCCGGCCTGATCAGCGGCGACGACGGCGCGCGCTATACCTTCACGCGGGGCGGTCTGATGGGCGGCGCCCGTGAAGCGTTCCCCGGACAGCAGGTCGACTTCGAGGTGGCCGACGGCGTCGCGACGAATATCTACATCACAGCGGGCGCCCCGATCAGTCTGTCGGGCGACAAGAACAAGATCGTCGCAGCGCTGCTGGCCTTCTTCCTGGGCTGGCTGGGCATCCACAAATTCTATCTCGGCAAGACGACGGCCGGCATCATTATGCTGCTGTGCGGGACCGTCGGCTGGGTGCTGTTCGCCATTCCGCCCATGATCGTCGGCGTCATCGCCTTCATCGAATTCATCATCTACCTGGTCAAACCGGACGCCGAATTCCACCGCGACTATGTCGTGGGAAACAAGTCCTGGTTCTGATCCGGTCCGCTTAGAGAAACGCAGAGGTCGCGGCGAATGCCCATCGCGAAAGTCAACGGCGTAGAGGTCGAGTTCGAGCCCGGGATGACCGTGCTCCAGGTCGCCGAGCGCGCTGGCGAGGAAATTCCGCGCTTCTGCTATCACGAGCGGCTGTCGATCGCCGGCAACTGCCGCATGTGCCTGGTCGAGGTGAAGCCCGGACCGCCGAAGCCGCAGGCGTCCTGCGCCCTGCCGGCCGCCGAGGGCCAGGAAATCTTCACCGACACGCCCATGGTGAAGAAGGCCCGCGAAGGGGTGATGGAGTTCCTGCTCATCAACCACCCGCTGGATTGCCCGATCTGCGACCAGGGCGGCGAGTGCGACCTGCAGGACCAGGCCATGGGCTATGGCCGCGACGGCTCGCGCTATGCGGAGAACAAGCGCGCGGTCGAAGAAAAGAACATGGGTCCGACCATCAAGACCTTCATGACGCGGTGCATCCAGTGCACTCGCTGCGTGCGGTTCGTGACCGAGGTGGCGGGCGTGCCGGACATCGGCATGATCTCGCGCGGCGAGGACGCCGAGATCACCACCTATCTCGAGAAGGCGGTCGACAGCGAGCTGTCGGGCAACGTCAACGACCTGTGCCCCGTCGGCGCCCTGACCCACCGGCCGTGGCAGTTCCACTACCGCCCGTGGGAGCTGAAGAAGACCGAGACGATTGACGTCATGGACGCCCTGGGTTCGAACATCCGCGCCGATTCCAAGGGCGCGGAGGTGATGCGCATCCTGCCGCGCGTGAACGAAGGCATCAACGAGGAGTGGCTGTCGGACGTCAGCCGCTACGCGGTCGACGGCCTGCAACGCCAGCGGCTGGACAAGCCCTATGTGCGCGAGAACGGCAAGCTGCGCGCGGCGTCGTGGGAAGAGGCTCTCGGCGTCGTGGCGGCGAAGCTCACCGCGGCCACTCCGGAGAAGATCGGCGTCATCGCCGGCGACCTGCAGGACGCGGAATCGATGAAGGCGGCGCTGGACCTGTTCCGCGCCTTGGGCTCGGCCAACACCGACTGCCGTCAGGATGGATCGGCGCTGGGGTATGGCCCGCGCGAAGGCTGGCTGTTCAACTCGGGTCTGGCGGGGGTCGAGACCGCCGACGCGGTGCTGATCGTCGGCGCCAATCCGCGCACCGAGGCGCCGCTGCTGAACGCCCGCCTCCGAAAGGCCTGGCTGGCCGGCAAGACCGAGATCGGCCTGATCGGCGAACAGGCGAACCTGACCTATGACTACAGCTGGCTGGGCGCGGGGTCGAAGACCCTGGCCAAACTGCCGAAGGCGGCCTCGGACTTCCTGTCGAAGGCTGAGCGGCCGGCGATCATCATCGGATCGGGCGCCGTATCGGGCGCCGACGGCGCGGCCGTGCTGAACGCCCTGGGCGCGCTGGCGAAGAAGGTCGGTGTGGTCACGGACAGCTGGAACGGCTTCAACGTCCTGCACAGCGCGGCCTCGCGGGTCGCCGGTCTCGACATGGGCTTTGTCCCGGCCGAGGGCGGGCTGACGGCTGCGCAGATGGCGGCCAAGGGCGGGCTCGACGTGCTGTTCCTGCTGGGCGCCGACGAAATCGACCTGTCGAAGTCCAGGGCCTTCCGCGTCTATCTGGGCAGCCACGGCGACCGCGGCGCGCACGGCGCCGACGTGATCCTTCCGGGCGCGGCCTATACCGAGAAATCGGGCCTGTATGTGAACACCGAGGGCCGGGTGCAGATGGCCGAACGGGTCGTCTTCCCCAAGGGGCAGGCCAAGGAAGACTGGGCCATACTGCGCGCCCTGTCGGCCATGGTCGGCCACACCTTGCCGTACGACACGCTCGACGCCCTGCGCTCGAAACTGATGGCGGACCATCCGACCTTTGGTCGAATTGACTACCTGCCGGCGCCCGCGTCGTTTGACGTGGGTTCGCTGGGCAAGAAGGGCGATCTGGGCGACACGAGCTTCGTTTCGGCGGTGCGCGACCCCTATCTGAACAATCCGATCACGCGCGCCAGCGCGACCATGGCCGAGCTGTCCGCCCTGCGGATCGCCCCGGTCGCGATGGCGGCGGAGTAGGCGATGACCGAGGTCGTGAAATCCCGCTCGAACCCGCTGGCGACCATCTTCCTGACCGTCGTCGGCCTCGCGATCGCCGCCGTCGTCGCCTTCGTGGCGGTCTGGGCCTGGGGTCAGATTCCGCCAGCCTTCTGGACCAGCCCGGTGGGATGGCTGCTGATCACCGCCGGCGGCATCCTGCTGGTCACCGTCGGCATCCTGATCTCGCTGGCCTTCCTGCTGCTGGCCGACAGGAAGATCTGGGCCGGCGTGCAGATGCGCAAGGGGCCCAATGTGGTCGGGCCGTTCGGCCTGCTGCAGTCCTTCGCCGACTTCTTCAAATTCGTGCTGAAGGAAATCATCGTCCCGGCCGGCGCCGACAAGGTGGTGTTCCTGCTGGCGCCGCTGCTGACCTTCGTTCTGGCCTTCATCGCCTGGGCGGCCATTCCGTTCGCCCCGGGCTGGGTCATCTCCGACCTGAACGTCGGCATCCTGTACATCTTCGCGATCAGTTCGCTGGGCGTGTACGGCATCATCATGGGCGGCTGGGCTTCGAACTCGAAGTATCCGTTCCTCGGTTCGCTGCGGTCCGCCGCGCAGATGGTCTCCTATGAGGTCTCCATCGGTCTGGTGATCATCAACGTCATCCTGCTGGCCGGGACGATGAACCTGACCTCGATCGTGACCCAGCAGTCGGGCATGTTCTGGAACTGGTACGCCTTCGGCGGCGGGGCGGGGACCTGGCCGACCATCGCGGTGATGTTCCCGATGATGATCGTCTTCTTCGTCTCGGCACTGGCCGAGACCAACCGTCCGCCGTTCGATCTGCCCGAGGCGGAGTCCGAGCTCGTGGCCGGCTATCAGGTCGAATACAGCTCCACGCCGTACCTGCTGTTCATGATCGGCGAGTACGCCAACATCGTCTTCATGTGCGCCATGATCACCCTGCTGTTCTTCGGCGGGTGGAACCCGGGCGTGCCGCAGGACTGGCTGGACGCCCTGCCGGGCTGGCTGGAGCAGGCGATCTATCTGGTCACCTTCCTGGGCAAGACCGTCTTCTGGTTCTGCATGATCGCCCTGGTGAAGGCCTTCGTGCCCCGCTACCGCTATGACCAGCTGATGCGTCTGGGCTGGAAGATCTTCCTGCCGACCTCGCTGGTCGCGGTCGTCGTTGTATCGGGCTGGCGCGTCGCCTCGGAACTCTATGGGTGGGGCGCATGAGCCGTATCCTCGCCCTTTCCGGCGTGATGGCGGCCGCCCTGGTCGTCGGCGGTTGCACCTGGCGGCTCAATCCTCCGGCCGTGGAAGAGGCGACCTCCGCCGGCACGCTGGAGCGGGCCGAGCGCGCGCGGACCCAGACGGGCCGGATGCATCCCGAATGCCGCGACAACCGCACGGACCGCGACCACCAGCCCGAGGGCTGTGAAGCCGTGGTCAGGAGGCGTTGATGATCCGTTTCATGATCCTTCTTGCAGCCTCGGCGACCCTTGCCGCCTGCGCCCCCTATGAGCCCGAGCCGGTCTCGCCCTGGCAGTGGCAGCAGCGGCAGGAACGTATCGAGCGGGAAGAGGCCCAGCGCCTGCGTCGCTGCGAAACCATGGACCAGAAGAGCGAGCGCTACGCCCGCGAGTGCGTGCGACCCGGAGCCAGCCCGTCATGATGAACCGTCTCGTCCAGGCCGCGAAGGGCGCTCTGCTGATCGACGTGATCGGCGCGGTCGGCCTGTCGCTGAAATACATGGCCCGCCCCAAGGCCACGGTGAACTATCCGTTCGAGCGCAATCCGCAGTCGCCGCGGTTCCGGGGCGAGCACGCCCTGCGCCGCTATGCGAACGGCGAGGAGCGCTGCATCGCCTGCAAGCTGTGCGAGGCCATCTGCCCGGCCCAGGCCATCACCATCGAGGCCGAACCGCGCGCCGACGGCAGCCGCCGCACGACCCGCTACGACATCGACATGGTCAAATGCATCTACTGCGGCCTGTGCGCCGAGGCCTGCCCGGTCGACGCCATCGTCGAGGGGCCGAACTCGGAATTCACCGTCGAGACGCGGGAAGAGCTGCTCTACGACAAGGACCGGCTGCTCGCCAACGGCGACCGCTGGGAACGACTGATCGCGAAGAATCTGGAACTCGACGCGCCTTACCGCTAAGGCGCACACGCTGAACAGGACGGCGATTCCGGAAGGGGTCGTCCTCCACAAACCGAAAGGGGCCGAGGCCTCCGATGTTGCAAGGCATTGCCTTCTATCTGCTGGCCGCGGTGGCCGTGCTGGGCGGCCTGATGGTCGTCACGGCGAAGAACCCCGTGCACAGCGTGCTGTGGCTGATCCTGGCCTTCTTCTCGTCGGCGGGGCTGTTCGTTCTGCTGGGCGCGGAGTTCCTGGCGATGCTGCTGGTGGTCGTCTATGTCGGCGCCGTCGCGGTGTTGTTCCTGTTCGTGGTCATGATGCTGGACGTCGACTTCGTGCGGCTGCGCGAGGGCTATGCCCGCTACCTGCCGCTGGCGGCCATTGTCGCGGGCATATTGCTCGCCGAGATGATCATCATCTCCCTGGCCGTGGTCAGCGGCGGCGCCGCCGCCGACGCCACCGGGCCGGTCGCGGCCACGCCGGACATGACCAATGTCGAGGCCATCGGGCGCGTTCTGTACACGGACTATGTCTACATCTTCCAGGCGGCGGGGATCGTGCTGCTGATCGCCATGATCGGCGCCATCGTCCTGACCCTGCGCCACAAGCCCGGCATCAAGCGCCAGAACATCGCCCGCCAGGTCGGCCGCGATGCGAAGACGGCGATGGAGGTCAAGTCCGTGACCACCGGCGCCGGCGTCACTCCCGAGGATCTGGTCTGATGGACATCACCCTGCAGCACTATCTGGCGGTGGGCGCGATCCTGTTCACCATCGGCGTCTTCGGCATCTTCGTGAACCGCAAGAACGTCATCATCATCCTGATGTCGGTCGAGCTGATCCTGCTGGCCGTGAACATCAATTTCGTCGCCTTCTCGGCCTATCTGAACGACGTGCAGGGGCAGATCATGGCCATGTTCGTCCTGACCGTGGCCGCCGCCGAGGCCGCCATCGGGCTGGCCATTCTGGTGACCTTCTTCCGCAACCGCGGCGATATCGCGGTGGATGATGCTTCCGTGATGAAGGGCTGACCGTGGATCTCGCACTTCTCGTCACCCTCGGCGTCTTCGCCCCGCTGCTCGGCGCGGTCATCGTCGGCCTGAGCGGCCGGCGGCTCGGCGATCTGATCTCGAAGACCATCACCACAGGCCTGCTGTTCTTCTCGTGCGCCGTGGCCTGGATCATCTTCAGCCAGTGGACCTGGGGCGGGCTCGAGGCCTTCACGGTCGAGCTGTTCCCCTTCATCAACGTCGGGGATTTCCAGTCGGTCTGGTCGATCCGCGTCGACGCCCTTTCGGCGGTCATGCTGGTCGTGGTCACCAGCGTGTCCTCGCTCGTCCACCTCTATTCGTGGGGGTATATGGCCGAGGACCCCGACAAGCCGCGGTTCTTCGCCTATCTGTCGCTATTCACCTTCGCCATGCTGGCGCTGGTCACCGCCGCCGACTTCATGCAGCTGTTCTTCGGCTGGGAAGGGGTGGGGCTGGCGTCCTATCTGCTGATCGGCTTCTGGTACAAGAAGTCGACCGCCAGCGCCGCCGCCATCAAGGCCTTCGTGGTCAACCGGGTGGGCGACTTCGGTTTCGCCCTGGGCATCCTGACGGTGTTCTGGATGTTCGGCACGATCCAGTTCGCCGAACTGTTCCCGATGATCGCGGACCGGGCTGGAACCGGCTGGGTCTTCCTCGGCCACAACTGGTCGGCGCTCGACCTCGCCGGGGCGCTGCTGTTCGTCGGCGCCATGGGCAAGTCGGCCCAGTTCTTCCTGCACACCTGGCTGCCCGACGCCATGGAGGGTCCGACGCCGGTGTCGGCCCTGATCCACGCGGCGACCATGGTCACCGCCGGCGTCTACATGGTCTGCCTGCTGTCGCCGATCTATGAGTACGCCCCGGTCGCCTCGGCCATCATCGCTCTCGTCGGCGCGGTGACGGCGCTGTTCGCGGCGACGGTCGGCCTGGCCCAGAACGACATCAAACGGGTCATCGCCTATTCGACCTGTTCGCAGCTGGGCTACATGTTCTTCGCGGCGGGCGTCGGCGCCTATCAGGCCGCCATGTTCCACCTGTTCACCCACGCCTTCTTCAAGGCCCTGCTGTTCCTCGGGGCCGGCTCGGTGATCCACGGCATGCACCACGAGCAGGACATGCGGAAGATGGGCGGGCTGTGGAGGCTGCTGCCGGTCACCTATGCCGTGATGACCATCGGCACCATCGCCATCACCGGCCTGGGCATTCCCGGAGTCGGCGGACTGGCGGGCTTCTATTCCAAGGACTCGATCATCGAGAGCGCCTTCGCCTCGTTCACCAACGGCCACAGCGCCATGGGGCTGTTCGCCTTCTTCGTCGGCATCCTCGCCGCCGGCCTGACCGCCTACTATTCATGGCGTCTGGTGTTCATGACCTTCCACAACAAGCCGGTGTGGAAGGACGCGCATCACGATGATCACGCGCATGACGACCACGCCTCGCACGCCCAGCTGGAAACCCATTCCGAGCCGTTGGCTGACGACGATCATGCGCACGACGATCACGCCCACCACGGCCCGCTGAAGCCGCACGAGAGCCCGTGGGTCATGCTGGTTCCGCTGCTGCTTCTGGCGGTCGGCGCCATCGCCGCGGGCTTCGTCTTCGCGCCCTGGTTCATCGGTTACCACGAGCACGACTTCTGGCGCGGCGCGATCTTCGTGGCCGAGTCGAACCATGTCCTGCACGACAGTCACGATGTCCCGGTCTGGGTGAAGTGGTCGCCGCTGGTGCTGACGCTGATCGGGACCTTCGCCGCCTTCTGGCTCTATGTCCTCAAGGAGGGCATGGCGCGCCGGATGGCGGATCGCGGTGGGGTGGTCCACGCCTTCCTCTATAACAAGTGGTACTTCGACGAGATCTACGACTTCGTCTTCGTGCGCGGCGCCCGGGCGGTCGGCGACCTGTTCTGGAAGGTCGGCGACGTGAAGATCATCGACGGCGGCGGGCCCAACGGCATGGCCTGGCTGTCGCGGAAATTCGCGGGCGGTCTGAGCCGCTTCCAGTCCGGCTATGTCTATTTCTACGCCTTCGTGATGTTGCTCGGCCTGGCCGGCTTCCTCGCCTTCGCCATCCATGCGTGGGGAGCCTGATCTTGCCCCAGATCCCCTACATCCTCAGCGTCGTCACCTTCCTGCCGCTGGTCGGCGCGGGCCTGATCCTGCTGGCCCGCCTGTTCAACAAGGCCGGGGCCGACGGCGCGGCGCGCTGGATCGCCCTGCTGACCACGGTCGTGACCCTGGCGGTGTCGGCCGTGCTGGTGGCGACGTTTGATCCGTCCAGCGCCGCCTATCAGTTCGTCGAGCGCTACGTCTGGTTCGTGGGCGCCCAGTATCACATGGGCGTGGATGGCATCTCGATCCTGTTCGTGCTGCTCACGGCCTTCCTGATGCCCATCTGCATCCTGGCCAGCTGGACCACGATCAAGGACCGGGTGGTCGACTACATGATCGCCTTCCTGGTACTGGAGACGCTGGTCATCGGGGTGTTCACCTCGCTGGACCTGTTCCTGTTCTACATCTTCTTCGAAGGCACCCTGGTGCCGATGTTCATCATCATCGGCGTGTGGGGCGGGGCGAACCGGATCTACGCCTCGTACAAATTCTTCCTCTACACCCTGCTCGGCTCCGTCCTGATGCTGCTGGCCATGCTGTGGATGGCGGCCGAGACCGGCACCACCAGCATCCCGGCGCTCAAGGAGTACGCCTTCAGCCCGACGGTGCAGCCCTTGCTCTGGCTGGCCTTCTTCGCCTCGTTCGCGGTCAAGATGCCGATGTGGCCGGTCCATACCTGGTTGCCCGACGCTCACGTCCAGGCGCCGACGGCGGGCTCGGTCATCCTGGCCGGCATCCTGCTGAAGCTGGGCGGCTACGGCTTCCTGCTGTTCAACCTGCCCATGTTCCCGCAGGCGTCGCAGACCTTCGCCCCGCTGGTCTTCGCCCTGTCGGCCATCGCCATCGTCTACACTTCGCTGGTGGCTTTCCGGCAGACCGACATGAAGAAGCTAATCGCCTATTCGTCCGTCGCCCACATGGGCTTCGTCACCATGGGCATCTTCGCCGGCAACGATCAGGGCGTGCAGGGCGCGGTGTTCCAGATGCTGAGCCACGGCCTGATCTCGGGCGCGCTCTTCCTCTGCGTCGGCGTGGTCTATGACCGGATGCACACCCGCGAGATCGCCCTCTACGGCGGCCTGACGGCGCGGATGCCGTGGTTCGCGGCCATCTTCATGCTGTTCACCATGGCCAACGTCGGCCTGCCCGGCACCTCGGGCTTCATCGGCGAGATCCTGACCATGGTCGGCATCTATGAGGTCTCGACCTGGACCGCCTTCGTCGCGGCCTCGGGCGTGATCCTGTCGGCGGTCTATGCCCTGACGCTGTATCGCAACGTCATGTTCGGCGAGATCACCAATCCGGCGATGAAGGCGATCACCGACGTGGACAAACGTGAACTGCTGATCTTCGCGCCGCTGATCATCGGCACCCTGTGGCTGGGCGTTCAGCCCGGTCTGGTGCTGGACTACACCGCCGCCTCGGTCGAGGCCCTGACGACCACCTATCGCGCCGCGATCGGCGGGTGAGACGATGATGCCAGATCTTGATTTCGCCCTGCGCCTGTCCGCCCCCGAGAGCACGCTCGCGGTCGGCGGTCTGGTGCTGCTGATGCTCGGCGCCTTCATGGGCGACAAGAGCGCCCGCTTCATCTCCATCCTGTCGGTCGGCCTGCTGGTCGCGGCCACCGCCGTGACGGTGACCGGCCCGCTGGGCATGGCCTTCAACGGCGCCTATGTGGCCGATCCGCTGGCCGTCTACGGCAAGGCGCTGATCTTCCTGTCCAGCGCCGTGGCCATCGTGCTGGGCGACGGCTGGATGCGCCGGGCGAAGATCGCGAAGTTCGAATATCCGGTCCTGATCGTGCTGGCCTCGGCCGGCATGGGGATGATGGCGTCGTCGGGCGATCTGATCTCGCTCTATGTCGGCATCGAGCTGCATTCGCTGGCCCTGTATGTGCTGGCCGCCTACCACCGCGACGACCTCAGGGCGTCCGAGGCGGGTCTGAAGTATTTCGTGCTGGGCGCCCTGTCCTCGGGCCTGCTGCTGTACGGCGCGAGCCTGATCTACGGCTTCACCGGCTCGATGCGGTTCGACGAGATCGCCGCCTACGCCGCCACGAACGAGTCGACGGGCCTGATCTTCGGCCTCGTCTTCCTGATCTGCGGCCTGGCCTTCAAGGTCTCGGCGGCGCCGTTCCACATGTGGACGCCCGACGTCTATGAGGGCGCGCCGACGCCGGTCGTGGCCCTGTTCGCCACCGCGCCCAAGGTCGCGGCCATGGTGCTGATCGCGCGGACGCTGGAAGGCGCCTTCGCCGGGTCGCATGACCAGTGGGCGCAGGTGCTGATCCTGATCTCGCTGATCAGTTTCGCCGTCGGCGCGTTCGGCGGTCTGGTGCAGAAGGACCTGCAACGGCTGCTGGCCTATTCGTCGATCGCCAACATCGGCTACGCCCTGCTGGGCATCGCGGCCGGGACGACCCTGGGGGTCAAGGCCATGCTTGTGTTCATGACCCTGTACGTCATCGACCAGTTCGGCTTCTTCGCCGTCCTGCTGTCGCTGTCGCGCGGCGGGAAGCCGATCCGCCGGATCGCCGATCTGGCGGGGCTGCGGAAGGACAAGCCGGTCACGGCCATCGCCCTGACGGTGCTGTCGCTGTCGGTGCTGGGCATGCCGCCGCTGGCGGGCTTCTGGGCCAAATTCTACATCTTCGGCGCGGCCGCCGAGGCCGGCTACTGGATGGTCGGCGCGGCCGGTCTGGTCGCCTCGGTCGTGGCCGGCTTCTACTATCTGCGCATCATCAAACTGATGTGGTTCGATCCGACGCCCGAGGGCGTGGGGCCGACGGACGCCTCGCCGGTCGAGGCGAGGACCATCGCCTGGGCGTCGGCGGCCTTCGCCTTCCCGCTGGTCATCGTGGCGATCGGCTGGATCGACCATTTCGCGGGGATCGCGGCGACCGGCTTCGGAGCCGGGTAGGGGCGGATGCCCGCCGCGCCCATCCTGCTGCTCGACCAGACCGACTCGACCAATGCGGACGCCCGCCGACGCGCCAACGCGGGGGAGACCGGCCCGCTGTGGATCGTCGCGCGGCGGCAGTCCGAGGGGCGGGGACGGCGTGGGCGGGCCTGGGACAGCGATGCGGGCAATCTGTTCGCGACGCTGCTGACCACCACCCGCAAGCCACCCGCGGAGGCGGCGCAGGTGACCTTCATCGCCGCCCTGGCCGTGGCCGACCTTCTGGACGTCTGGGCGCCTCCGTCGCTGGTGACGATCAAATGGCCCAATGACGTGATGCTGGCGGGCGACAAGGCCGCGGGCGTGCTGGTCGAGTCAGGAGCGCATGAGAACGGCGGCCTGTGGCTGGCGGTGGGGATCGGCGTCAATCTGATCCATGCGCCGGAGGGGACCGAGCGGCCGGCGACGGCGCTGGTCCATCATCTGCGCGGAGACATGACGGCGGCGCCGACGGTCGAGGCCGCGGCGGCCAAACTGGCCGAGGCGTTCGATGTCTGGATGACGCGCTGGGAGACGCTGGGATTCCAGCCGATCCTCGACGCCTGGCGCGCGCGGACGCCGGGGTTGGACGGTCCCGCCACAGCCCGGCTGGGCCGCGAGACGGTCGAAGGCGTCGCCGAGGGGGTGGCCCCCGACGGCGCGCTGAAATTGAGGCTGGCGGACGGGAGCCTGCGGCTGATCTCCGCCGGCGACGTCTTCTTCGGGGAGGCCGCGTGATGCTGCTGGCGATCGAGCAGGGCAATACGAACACGCTGTTCGCGGTCCATGACGGGAGCGACTGGATCGCCCAGTGGCGCACCGCCACCGAGAGCAGCCGCACGGCCGATGAATACGCCGTCTGGCTGAGCCAGCTGCTGGCCATGCGCGGTCTGGCGATCGGTCAGCTGGACGGCTGCATCATCTCGAGCGTGGTGCCGCAGTCGATCTTCAACCTGCGCAACCTGTCGCGCCGCTATCTGTCGGTCGAGCCGCTGGTGATCGGCGACAATGTCGGTCTGGGCATGACGGCGCGAATCACCAAACCGAGCGAGGCGGGCGCCGATCGGCTGGTCAACGCCATCGGGGCGCATCTGCTCTATCCCGGCGATCTGATCGTGATCGACAGCGGCACGGCCACGACGTTCGACGTCATCGCGGCCGATGGGGCCTTCGAGGGCGGGGCCATCGCGCCCGGCATCAACCTGAGCCTTCAGGCGCTGCACGAGGCGGCGGCCATGTTGCCCCGCATCGCCATCCAGCGGCCCGACCGCGTGATCGGCAAGGACACCGTCACCAACATGCAGTCCGGCGTCTTCTGGGGCTATGTCGCCCTGATCGAGGGCATGGTCGCGCGCATCAAGGCGGAGTGGGGCAAGCCCATGACCGTCATCGGAACCGGCGGCGTGGCCAGCCTGTTTGAAGGCGCAACTGATTCAATCGACCGGTTCGATCCGGACCTGACTATCCGCGGCCTCCTCGAAATCTGGCGACGGAACACCATCTAAAGGACCTATGAAAAAGAAAACCAACGACGAGTTCGTCTTCCTGCCGCTGGGCGGGTCGGGCGAAATCGGTATGAACCTGAATCTGTACGGCTACGGCCCCGAGGCGAACCGCGAGTGGATCGTGGTCGATGTGGGCGTGACCTTCGGCGACCTGTCGACGCCCGGCGTCGATGTGATCGTGCCCGATCCCGCCTTCCTCGAGGGCGAGATCATTCGCGGCATCGTCCTGACCCACGCGCACGAGGACCATATCGGCGCCCTCGGTTGGCTGTGGTCGCGGATGAAGGCGCCGCTGTACGCCACCCCCTTCACCGCCTTCCTGATCCGCGAGAAGCTGCGCGAGGCGGGCATCATGGATCAGGTCACCCTGATCGAGGTGCCGCTGGGCGGGACCATCGACCTGGGCCCGTTCCAGGTGACGATGGTCACCATGACCCATTCGATCGCCGAGCCGAATGGTCTGGCCATCAAGACGCCGCTGGGCACGGTGCTGCACACCGGCGACTGGAAGATCGACGACGATCCCATCATCGGCGAGGTCACCGACGCCGCCGCCATCAGCCGCCTCGGCGACGAGGGCGTGCTGGCCATGGTCTGCGATTCGACCAATGTCTTCGTCGAGGGTTCGGCGGGATCGGAAGGCGGAGTCCGCAACGCCCTGACCGAACTGATCGGCGGGCTGAGGGGGCGGATCGCGGTCGGGTGTTTCGCCTCCAATGTCGCGCGCATGGACAGCGTGATCCGCGCCGCCGAGGCCGCCGGACGGCGCGTGTCGCTGGCGGGCCGGTCGATGCACCGCATCACCTCGGCGGCCAAACACGTCGGCATGATGCAGGACATCAAACCCTTCCTGTCGGAACAGGAGGCCCGCGTCTGGCCGGCCGACGAGATCCTGTATCTATGCACCGGCAGCCAGGGCGAGGCCCGGGCGGCCCTGTCGCGGGTGGCCGAGGGCACCCACCCCTACATCAAGCTGAGCAAGGGCGATCACTGCCTGTTCTCGTCGCGGGTCATCCCCGGCAACGAGCTGTCGATCGGCCGTCTGCAGGACAAGCTGGCTGACCGCGGGGTGCGGCTCTACACCGAGAAGGACCACCCCGGCATTCACGTCTCGGGCCACCCCTGCCGCGACGAGCTGCGTCAGATGTACGCCTGGGCCCGGCCGCGGATCGCGGTGCCGACCCACGGCATGCGCCGGCACCTGGCCGAGCACGCCAACCTGGCCAGGGACATCGGCGTGCCGGAGACGGTGACGCCCCGCAACGGCGACATGGTGCGTCTGGCCCCCGGACCGGCCGCCATCATCGACGAGGTTCCCAGCGGCCGGCTCTATGTCGACGGCGGGCGTCTGGTGACCGAACAGGGCGAGGCCCTGCACGAGCGGCGTCATGCCTCGACCAATGGCGTGCTGATCGTCAGCTTCGCCATGGACAAGCGCGGCAAGATCGTCAGCGACATCGACGTGCGCGCCATCGGCCTGCCGGGCGACGACGCATCGCCCCTGGGCGACGCGCTGGATGATCTGGCCGAGAGGGCCGAACAGGCGGTCAACAAGTTGAAGGGCGCGGCCCTTGAGGACGAGATGGTCATCGAACAGGCTGTCTCGCGGGCGCTGAAAAAGGCCAGCCAGCAGATCTGGGACCGGCGGCCTATCGTCGAGACGATCATTCTGAGGCTTTGAAGCCGACGGTCGGCTTCGTCTATAAGGAGCCGAATCCGCGCCCGCCGCCCCAAGGACGACCCATGCCCGACGCCCCGCCCGAGTTTCTCTACAAGCGCGTCCTGCTGAAGGTCTCGGGCGAGGTGCTGATGGGCGATCAGGCCTATGGCATCGACATGAAGACCGTCGCCGGCGTGGCCCAGGCCGTGGCCGATGTCGCGCGCGAGGGCGTCGAGATCTGCCTGGTCATCGGCGGCGGCAACATCTTCCGGGGTCTGAGCAAGGCCGCCGGCGACATGGAGCGGGCCACCGCCGACTATATGGGCATGCTGGCCACGGTGATGAACGCCCTGGCCATGCAGGCGGCGCTGGAGAAGATCGGCGTCCAGACCCGGGTGCAGAGCGCCCTGACCATGAACGCCGTGGCCGAGCCCTATGTGCGCCGCCGCGCCCTGCGGCATCTCGAAAAGGGGCGGGTGGTGATCTTCGCCGCCGGCGTGGGCGCGCCCTTCTTCACGACCGACTCGGGCGCCGCCCTGCGGGCCGCCGAGATGGGCTGCGACGCCCTGCTGAAGGGCACCAGCGTGGACGGCGTCTATACGGCCGACCCCAAGAAGGACGCCAACGCGACCCGCTATGAGACCCTGACCTATCACGATGTGCTGGCGAAGGACCTGAAGGTCATGGACGCCTCGGCCATCGCCCTGATGCGTGACTCGGGCATTCCGATCGTGGTGTTCTCGATCCGGGAAGACAATTCGCTGCGTCGCACGTTGACGGGGGAGGGGACGTTCACCGTCATCTCGTCCGCCAAGGCCGCCTGAGCCGCCAAAGACAAGAAAACACGAGAGAAACGACCATGGCCAAGCCCGATCTGAAATCCTACCGCGACCGCATGGACAAGTCCGTGGCCGCCCTGAAGGAAGAGTTCAACGGCCTGCGCACCGGCCGCGCGAACGTCGGCCTGCTGGATCCGGTGCAGGTGCAGGCCTACGGCTCCAACGCGCCGCTGAACTCGGTCGCGGCGATCAGCGTGCCCGAGCCGCGGATGATCTCGGTCAATGTCTGGGACAAGTCGATGGTCGGCCCGGTCGAAAAGGCCATCCGCGCCGCCGGCCTGGGCCTGAACCCCATCGTCGACGGCCAGACGCTCCGCATCCCGGTGCCGCCGCTGACCGAGGAGCGCCGCAAGGATCTGGCCAAGCTGGCAGGGAAATACACCGAGCAGCAGAAGATCGCCGTCCGCAACGTACGCCGCGACGCCAACGAGGATCTGAAGAAGGCCGAAAAGGCCGGCGAGATCAGCCAGGACGAGCAGAAGAAGATGGAAACCGAGGTCCAGAAGGACACCGACGCGGCCATCAAGCGCATCGACGAGGCCTTGAGGGCCAAGGAAGTCGAGATCATGCAGGTTTGATGGGCGAATTGCCGTAGGATACGCCTCGCATGCTCGCCGAGCCCTTTCATATCGCGCCGACTGACGGTCCGCGCCACGTCGCCCTGATCATGGACGGCAACGGACGCTGGGCCGAGGCGCGCGGCGTGCCGCGGGCCATGGGTCACCGCGAGGGCGTGCAGGCGCTGAAGCGCACGGTTGAGGCGGCGCCCCGCTTCGGCATCCGCTGCCTGACGGTGTTTGGTTTCTCGACCGAGAACTGGAGCCGGCCGGCCGAAGAGGTCTCGGATCTGATGGGGCTGGTCCGTTCCTATGTCGCCAGCGATCTGAAGCGCCTGGAGCGCGCCGGGGTGCGCATCCGGGTTCTGGGCCGTCGCGTCGGCCTGCCCGAGGACATCGTCGCCATCATCGAACGGGCCGAGGCGACGACGGCGCACAATGACAAATTCCTGCTTCAGGTCGCCTTCAACTACGGCGGTCGGGCCGACATCGTCGACGCGGTCCAGCGCCATGTCGATGACGTGCTGGCCGGCCGGGCGACCGGTCCGCTGGACGAGGAGGCCCTGGGGCTGCGCCTGTCCACGGCGGGCGCGCCGCCGGTCGATGTGATCGTGCGCACCTCGGGCGAGCAGCGGCTGTCGAACTTCCTGCTGTGGGAGGCCGCCTACGCCGAACTGGTCTATCAGAACGTGCTGTGGCCCGACTACGGCGCCGAGGGACTGGCCGACGTGGTCGAACAATACCGCAATCGCGACCGCCGCTTCGGAGGCCGCGCCGCGCCCGCCGAGGCCGCCGCGCCCGCCCTCGCGGCCGGCTGATGGCGTTCAGGGCCCGCGACATCGGCCTCAGGGCCGCTTCGGCCATCGTGCTGGCGCCCGCGGCGGTTCTGGCCATCTGGGCCGGCGGTCTGTGGTTTCTGGCCCTGATGCTGCTGGCCTGCGCCCTGCTGGCGGTCGAATGGGCGATGATGAGCGCGGCCCGGGCCTGGCGGGTGATGGCGGGGGCGGTGGCCTTCGGTCTCGTCGCAGGGGTGGTGGCGGCCTATGCGCAGCAGCTGTCGCTGGCGCTGGTCATGCTGGTCTTCGGCGCCGTGGCGGCCGGTCTGTTCGCGCGCAATCGTGGGCAGGAGGCGCTCGATGCCGCCTATGGCGTCCTGTACCTTGGGTGGCCCGCCGTGCTGCTGATCTGGCTCAGGGACGGAACCGAGACCAGCGGACTGGCATGGACGGTTTCGGCCTTCGCGATCGCATGGGCGGCCGACATCATGGCCTATCTGGTCGGCAGTCTGGTCGGCGGACCCAAGCTGTGGCCGCGCTTTTCGCCCAACAAGACATGGTCGGGCTTCATCGGCGGGCTGGCGGCCGGCACCGTCGCGGGCGCCCTGTTGGCGACCTTCCTCGACATGGGCATAGGCCTCTGGTGGGGCGCGGCCCTGGGACTGGCCGCCGCCCTGGCGACCATGGCCGGCGACCTGTGGGAATCGGCGCTGAAGCGGCGCTATGGCGTCAAGGATGCGGGCACGTTGATCCCGGGGCATGGCGGCCTGCTGGACCGGGTCGACGGGCTGATGTTCGCGGTCGTGGTCGTGGCGTGCGGGCGGCTGATCGTCGGCTTGATGGGCGGGGCCGCATGATCCGGCGGCGGGTCACGGTGCTGGGCTCGACCGGGTCGGTCGGCTGTTCGACGCTGGACCTGATGGATCAGGCCGAGACCGCCGGAACGGGCGCCTTCGAGGTCGAGGCCCTGACCGGCGGCGCCAATATCGCACGACTGGCCGAACAGGCGCGTCGCTGGAGGCCGAAACTGGCGGTCACGGCCGATCCGGCTCGGCTGGTAGAGTTGCGGGCGGCGCTGGCCGGAACGGGAGTCGAGGCCGCCGCGGGCGATCAGGCGGTGATCGAGGCGGCGGCGCGGCCCGCCGACTGGATCATGGCGGCGATCGTCGGCGCGGCGGGCCTGCGCTCGGCCTGGGCGGCGGCGGCGACAGGCGCGACGCTGGCGCTGGCCAACAAGGAAAGTCTGGTCTGCTGCGGACCGGCCCTGATCGAGCGCGTCCGCCGGTCAGGCGGCCGGCTGCTGCCGGTCGATTCCGAACATTCCGCCATCCATCAGGTCTTTCCGCATGATGCGCCGGAGCGGGTCGCGAAACTGGTTCTGACCGCCTCCGGCGGGCCGTTCCGCACCACGCCGCGCGAGGCCCTGAAGGCGATCACCCCCGAACAGGCCGTGGCCCACCCGAACTGGAGCATGGGCGCCAAGATCTCGGTCGACAGCGCCACCATGGCCAACAAGGGGCTGGAGACGATCGAGGCGGCCTATCTGTTCGACATGCCGGCCGAGCGGATCGGCGTGGTCGTGCACCCCGAGTCCATCGTCCACAGCCTGGTGGAGTATGTCGACGGCTCGACCCTGGCCCAGATGGGGCCGCCGGACATGAAGACGCCGATCGCCTATGCACTGGCCTGGCCCGACCGCATGGCGTGGGACGCCCCGCGGCTGGACCTCGCCGCCATGGGCAGGCTGACCTTCGAGGCCCCCGACGAGGACCGGTTTCCGGCCCTGAAACTCGCGCGACAGGCGTTACAGGCGGGCGGCGCGGCGCCCATCGTGTTCAATGCCGCGAACGAGGTTGCGGCCCTGGCCTTCCTTGACCGTCGACTGGGCTTTCTCAATATTGCCGCAGTCGTCGCCGACACCATGTCGCGCGTGACGGCCTCGGGGGTGGATTCCGGTTCCGACTGCGCTTGCGACGCGGCCCTGGCCGTGGATGCGCAGGCGCGACGGATGGCGGAGTCGATCATTCGCGGCATCGCGGCGGCAGCCTGAATGGCGGAGGGACCGATAACGGCATGACGGGATTTCTCGGTCAGGCGCTGCTCTACATCGTACCCTTTCTGCTGGTGCTGACCTTTATCATCACCATTCACGAGCTCGGCCATTTCCTCGTCGCCCGCGCCTTCGGGGTGAAGGTCGACCGGTTCTCCGTCGGGTTCGGCAAGACCATCGTGGCCCGCACCGACAGGCGCGGCACGGAATGGCGGCTGGCCTGGCTGCCGTTGGGCGGATACGTCAAATTCTCGGGCGACCTGGACGCCTCCAGCGTGCCCGACCAGGCCGGTCTGGCCGAGCTGAAGCAGCGCGTCGTCGCCGAGAACGGCGTGGGCGCCGAGCGCGACTATTTCCATTTCAAGCCGATCTGGCAGCGGGCGCTGATCGTCGCGGCCGGTCCGGCGGCCAATTTCCTGCTGGCCATGGTGCTTTTCACCATTCTGTTCAGCGTCATCGGCGAGCAGATTATCGCACCGCGAGTGGCGGCGACGGTCCCGGGCAGTCCCGCGGCGACAGCGGGCTTTCAGCCGCGCGACCTGATCGTGGCCATCAACGGTCGACCGATCGTCGACCGGCTGGATGTCAACCGCAGCGTGGTGATGAGCGCCGGCGACCCGATCCGCTTCACGGTCGACCGCGGGGGACAGACGCTCGTCCTGACCGCGACGCCCCAGCGCCAGCTGGTTGATGACGAAATCGCCGGCCAGGTCCGCATCGCGCAGATCGGCCTGCACATGCTGCCGCTGCAGGGCGATCTGAGCTTCCGGCGCCTCAATCCCGTTCAGGCTTTCGGGGCCGGCGCCGATGCGATCGGGTCGACCGTCGCAACGACCGGCACCTATATCGGCCGCATCTTCACCGGCAAGGAATCCGGCGATCTGCTGAACGGCCCGCTCGGAATCGCCAAGGCGGCCGGAGGGGTCACCCGTCAGGCGGTGGCTGCGAATCCGGACCCCGGATACATGGCCGCGAACCTCGCCCTGACGTTTCTTCAGTTCGCCGCCATAGTTTCGATCGGAATTGGCATTGTTAATCTGCTGCCGATTCCGGTTCTGGATGGGGGACATCTGCTGTTCTACGCTTATGAAGCTGTGGCCCGCAGGCCAGTCCCCGCACGCGTTCAGGAGGTCGGCTACCGTGTCGGTCTTGCTTTGCTGGCGGGATTGATGTTGTTCGCGACCTGGAACGACCTGCAGAAGCTGAGCCTGTTCAAATTCCTCGGCGGGCTCGCATGACGAGCCGACGCCAGCCCCCGATGGTTTCCCGTATGATCCGACAAGATGCGTCCGCCCTTCGTTTCGCCAGGACCCTGAGTCCCAGCCTGCTGGTCCTTGCGGCCGCCGCCGGGCTGGCCGGCCCGGCCCTGGCCCAGACCGCACCGGCGATCCAGCCGGCGCCGGCCGAGGTCGGCCCGCCCGTGGCCGCCCAACCCGCTGCGCCGCAGGAACAACGCCTCACGATCAACCGCATTCTGGTGCGCGGCAACCAGCGTATCGACCAGACCACGGTCCTGTCCTATCTGCCGATCCAGCCCGGCGATGTCGTCGATGCGGCGGTGCTTGACGTCGCCGTCCGCACCCTGACCCGCACCCAGCTGTTCGCCGACGTCCAGTTGGGCGTGCAGCCGAACGGCGACCTGATCGTCGAAATCGTCGAGAACCCCATCATCAACCAGGTGGTGTTCGAGGGGAACGGCGCGGTCAGCGAAGACAAGCTGCGCAAGGAAGTCACCCTGCGGCCGCGCGGCATCTACACCCGCGCCCGGATCCAGGAAGACGTGGGCAAGATCGTCGAACTGTACCGCCTGTCGGGCCGGATCTCGGCGACGGTCACGCCCAAGATCATCCAGCTGGACCAGAACCGCGTCGATGTGGTGTTCGAGATCAATGAAGGTCCCGAGACCGGCGTCCGCGCCATCACCTTCCTGGGCAACAGCGCCTTTTCGGACAGCGACCTGCGCGAGGTCATGGTGACGCAACAGTCGGCCTGGTACCGCCTGTTCACGACCAATGACAACTACGACCCCAACCGTCTGGACTACGACCGTGAACAGCTGCGGAAATTCTACACCAACCGCGGCTATTACGACTTCCGGGTCCTGTCGGCGATTTCCGAACTGGCGCCGGACGACAGCGCCTTCGCCATCACCCTTACCGTGGACGAGGGCGACCGCTACAATTTCGGCAGGGTCGATGTCGTCACCGAGAACGACCGCCTGAACCCCGAATTCCTGAAGATGCTGCTGCCGATCCGTAGCGGCGATCTGTACCAGAGCGACAAGATCGAATCGGCGGTGGACGCCCTGACCTTCGCGGCGGGTTCGGCGGGCTATGCCTTCGTCGAGATCGAGCCGACCTATCGCGCCAATCCCGAGACCGACACCGTCGATGTCACCTTCAACGTCAAGGAAGGCCAGCGGGTCTACGTCGACCGGATCAATGTCATCGGCAACACCCGTACGCTGGACAATGTCGTCCGCCGCGAGATGATGCTGACCGAGGGCGACGCCTTCAACCGCACCCTGCTGGAGCGTTCGCGCAACAATCTGCGGGCCCTGGGCTTCTTCAAGGACGTCACGGTCGAGGAGGCCCGCGGCTCGGCGCCCGACCGGTCGGTGGTCAATGTCACCGTCACGGAACAGCCGACCGGCGAGCTTTCGGTCGGCGCCGGCTTCAGTTCGGTCGACTCCTTCGTGGTCAATCTGGGGATCACCGAGCGCAATTTCCGCGGTCGGGGCCAGAACGTCGTCGCCCGCGTCGAATGGGGTTCGCTGCGTCAGCAGATCGACTTCCGCTTTACCGAGCCCAAATTCCTCGGTCGTGACCTGCGCGCCGGCTTCGACGCCTTCCACTCGCGCTACGACCTCAGTGAATACTCCTCGTATGACTACCGCTCGACCGGCGGCGGCGTCCGGCTGTCATATCCGCTGAACGGCTACACCCTCCTCAGCACGCGCTACTTCCTGAAGAGCGACGAGATCATCGTGCCGCAAGGTTATTGCGGCGGCGGCGGCGGTTCCAACGCCCTGTGCGATCAGGTCGGCTCGTTCCTGAACTCCTCGGCCGGCTATACCCTGCTGGTGGACCGCCGGAACGATCCGATCCGGCCGACCCGCGGCTGGACCGGCACCCTGCGTCAGGATTTCGCGGGGGTCGGCGGCGACGTGAACTACATCAAGTCCGAGGCGGATGTGTCAGCCTATTGGGGCATCACCCCGAACTGGATCGTCACGACCACGGCCTCGGTGGGCTATATCGCGGGCTGGGGCGGCGATCCCATCCGGATCAACGACCGCTTCTTCAAGGGCGGCAACAGCTTCCGCGGCTTCGAGACCGCCGGCCTCGGGCCGCGCGACCTTACGCCCGGCACCAACAACGACGCGCTGGGCGGCAATTTCTACGTCATCGGCACGCTGGAGATGACCGTGCCGAACGGCCTGCCGGAAGAGTACGGCATCCGCACCTCGGTGTTCGCCGACGTCGGCACCCTGGGCGTTCTGGATGATCGCTACACCACGACCACAGGCGGGCTGCTCAATGCCAATATCGTCGATGAACTGGCCTTGCGGGCCTCGGCCGGCGTCAGCATCCACTGGCGTTCGCCGATGGGTCCGATCCGGTTCGATCTGAGCCATGTCCTCGGCCAGGAAGTTTACGACAAAACAGAAACGTTCCGCTTCTCGACTTCCACCCAGTTCTAGCGCGGCTGATTTTTCCGCATCAAAGGTCCAAGATGAAATTGTTCGCAATCGGCGCTTTCGCCCTCGCGTCCCTCGCCGCCGGCTCCGCCGCGGCTCAGGCCCAGGCTCCGGCCAATCCAGGTCCCGTCCTGCCGGGCGTCTGCGTCTTCCACAACGACCGCCTGCTGGCGCAATCGACCGCCGGTCAGTCGGTCCAGACCGGCATGCAGCGGCTGGTCACCGAGGTCCAGGGCGAGCTGGCCCCCTACGCCGCCAATTTGCAGAGCGAGGCGCAGCGTCTCCAAACGGGCGGCCAGGCGGCCGATCCGGACGGCTCGGCCACGCGGGCCTGGCAGGCGCGCGCCCAGGAAGCCCAGCAGTTGGAGCAACGCCGTCAGGCCGAGCTGCAATATACCCAGCAGATGCAGATCCGGACCATCGCCCAGTCGGCCGACCCGATCCTGGTCGCCGTCTATCAGGAGCGTGGCTGCGGCCTGCTGCTGGACCGTTCGGCGGTCTACATCTTCAACCCCGCCATGGACGTCACGGATATCGTCATCCAGCGTCTGAACACGAGCCTGCCGTCGCTGTCCTTCAACCGTCTCGAAGTTCCGGCCCAACTGCAGCAGTAAGGCGGCCATGCCCGATCCGCGCTTCTTCGACAGCCTGCCGGCGTTGAGCGTCGCCGAGCTGGCGGATCGGGTCGGGGGCGAAATGATGCGGGGCGGAGACCGACAGGTCTCCGCCGTCGCGCCGCTCGGTTCCGCCGGCGCCGGGGACGTCGCCTTCCTGGGCGATCGGAAATTTGTCGTCGCCCTCGGGCAGACGCGCGCCGGATGCGTCATCCTGCCCGCCGCTGCAATCGAAGCCGCGCCGGCCGACGCCGCCATCATCGTTTCCGACGAGCCGCAGGCCGCCTGGGCGCGCGCCTCGACCGCGCTCCACCAGGCCATTCCGCTGTCCGGCGCCGACGGGGAACCGGCCGCAGAGGACGACACGGTGGCCTTCGAGCCCGGAGTCGTGATCGGACCGGGCGCGCGTATCGGCCGGGGTACGCGCATCGGCGCCAACAGCGTCATCGGCCCGGGCGTCCAGATCGGGCGCGACTGCGTCATCGGGTCCAACGTCAGCGTCGCCTTCGCCCTGATCGGCGATCGCGTCCGCCTGCTGTCCGGCGCCCGGATCGGCGAGGCGGGTTTCGGCGCGGCCCGGTCGAAGACCGGCCCGGTCGATGTGCCCCAACTGGGCCGGGTGATCCTGCAGGACGACGTCACCGTCGGCGCCAATTCCTGCATCGACCGCGGGGCCTATGACGACACCGTCATCGGCGAGAACACCAAGATCGATAATCTGGTCATGATCGGCCACAACTGCGTCATCGGCCGTAACTGCCTGTTGGCGGCGCACACGGGCATTTCCGGCTCGGTCATCGTCGGCGACAACGTCATCTTCGGGGGCAAGGCGGGGATCGGCGACCATATCCGGATCGGCGAGGGCGCCCGCGTCGCGGCCGGCGCCGGGGTGCTGACCGACATTCCCGCCGGCGAAACCTGGTCCGGCTATCCGGCCAAACCTCTGCGTCAGTTCTTGCGCGAAGCGATCTGGCTCGCCAAACAGGCGTCAGGAAAGGCGCGCGTATAGCGTCGACGGCGAGGAAGGCCGCAGGATGAGCGACGACGGCAAGATCGACTACGCCGAGGTGATGCGGAGATTGCCGCACCGCTATCCCTTCCTGCTGGTCGACAAGGCCGAGGATTTCGTCGCCAACACCTCGATCACCGGCATCAAGAACATCACCCACAACGAGCCCTATTTCCCGGGCCATTTCCCGATCGATCCGGTCATGCCCGGGGTGATGATCATCGAGGCCATGGCCCAGACCGGCGCCCTGCTGATGTCCAAGTCGATGGACGTCACGGTCGAGGGCAAGATCATCATGTTCATGTCGATCGACGGCGTGCGCTTCCGCAAGCCGGCCCGGCCCGGCGACCAGCTGCGCATGCAGGTGGTGGTGACGAAGATCCGCGGCGACATCTTCAAATTCCGCGGCGAGACCTTCATCGACGGCAAGCTGGCCTCAGAGGCCGATTTCGCGGCCATGATGGTCACCATCGACAAGCCGGCCGCGACGTGAGTCGTATCCATCCCACGGCCCTGGTCGACGGCGGCGCCGTTCTGGCCGACGGCGTGGAGATCGGGCCGTGGTGCGTCGTCGGACCGGGCGTGGTGCTGGACGCCGAAGTGCGCCTGCTCAGCCATGTGGTGGTGCAGCAGGATACGCGGGTGGGCGCCCGGACGGTGATCCACCCGTTCAGCGTCATCGGGGGCGATCCCCAGCATGGCGGCTACAAGGGCGAGACGGTGCGGCTCGAAATCGGCGAGGACTGCCTTGTCCGGGAGCACAGCACCTTCAACCGGGGAACCCCGGTGGGTGGAGGTCTGACCCGTATCGGCAAGGGCTGCCTGTTCATGACCGGGGCCCATGTCGGCCATGATGCGATCGTGGGCGACAACGTCACCTTCGCCAATCATGCGACGCTGGGCGGGCACACGGAAATCGGAGACCGGGTCTTCCTGGGCGGACTGGCCGCGGTGCATCAGTTCGGCCGGGTCGGGCAGGGCGCCATCATCGGCGGCCTCGCGGCGGTGACACGGGACGTCATCCCCTATGGCTCTGCCTGGGGCAATCATGCGCGGCTGCACGGCCTCAACCTGATCGGGCTGAAGCGCAAGGGTTATGACAAGTCGGCCATCCGCCGGCTCCTGGCGGCCTACCGCGACCTGTTCGAAGGCGGCGGGACCTTCGCCGAGCGGCTCGACGCGGTCGAGGCGGGATACGCTGATCTGCCCGAGATCATGGAGATCACCGCCTTCATCCGCGAGGCCGGCAAACGGCCCCTTTGCCTGCCGGGCGAGTGAGAAGGTTGGGCGAATGAGCAAGTTGGGCCTGATCGCCGGGGGCGGGGCCTTGCCGGTCTCGGTGGCGGCGCGGTGCGAGGCCGAGGGGCGGCCGGTTTTTCTGGTGCGGCTGGCGGGGTTCGCCGACGTCCATCTGGCCCGCTATCCCGGCATCGACGCGGGTATGGCCGAGTTCGGCAAGATCCTGTCGACCCTGAAGAAGGCGGGCTGCACCGCCGTCTGTTTCGCGGGCACGGTGAATCGCCCGGACTTCAAGACCCTGAAGCCCGATCTGAGGGGCGCGGCCCTGTTGCCCGGCATCATCGCCGCGGCGACGAAGGGCGACGACGCCCTGCTGCGCAAGATCCTGTCGGTGTTCGAGGGCGAGGGCTACGCCATCGAGGGGGCCGACGACATCCTCGGCGGCGAGACCCTGCCGGGCGGCGCCCTGGGAGCGGTGGAGCCCACGCCCGAGCAGCTGGCCGACCTGAAGAAGGCGCTGCATATCGCGGAAAAGGCTGGCGAGCTGGACATCGGTCAGGGGGCCGTGGTCTGCGATGGCCTGGTGCTGGCGGTCGAGGCCCAGGAGGGCACGGACGCCATGCTGGCCCGCGTCGCCGGCCTGCCCGCCGACCTGCGCGGTTCGGCGGCGGCGCGCAAGGGCGTGTTGGCCAAGGCGCCCAAGCCGATCCAGGACCTGCGGGTGGACATGCCGGTGATCGGCGCCCGCACCGTCGAGATGGCCGCCGCCGCCGGCCTGGCCGGCGTGGGCGGGGTGGCGGGCAAGCTGATCCTGATCGACCGGGACGGACTGATCGAAGCCGCCGACCGTCTGGGCCTGTTCGTCTGGGGCGAGACGCGGTGAGCCGGCCGCTGAAGATCATGCTGGTGGCCGCCGAAGCCTCGGGCGATGCCCTGGGCGCCGGCCTGGCGGTGGCGCTGAAGGCGCGGCTGGGAGCGGATGTGGCCTTCGTCGGCGTCGGCGGGCCGCGCATGGCGGAGCAGGGGGTCGAAAGCCCGTTCGAGATCGCCGAGCTCTCGATTCATGGCTGGCTGGAGGGGCTGAAGGCCTACGGGCTGGTCAAACGCCGGGTGGCCGACACCGTGGCGCTCGGCGTGGCGGAGAAGCCCGACGCCGTGGTGCTGATCGACAGCTGGGGCTTCACCATTCGGGTGGCCAAGGCCTTGCGGGCGGCCCTGCCGGGCGTGCCTCTGGTCAAATATGTCGGGCCGCAGGTCTGGGCCTCGCGACCGGGGCGGGCGAAGACGCTGGCGGCGGCGGTCGACCATCTGCTGGCCCTCTACGCCTTCGACGCGCCGTGGTTCGAACGGGAGGGTCTGGCGACGACGGTCGTCGGGTCACAGGCGCTGCATGTCGACATGAGCGGCGCCGACCCGGCCGCCTTCCGGGCCTCGCGCGGGATCGCCGCCGATGCGCCCCTGCTGGTGGTTCTCCCCGGCAGCCGGCCCTCTGAAATCCGGCTGATGACCCCCGTCTATGAGGCGGCCGTGGCCCGGTTGAAGGCGGCAGATCCGGCATTGGAGATCGCCGTGGTCGCCGCCGGAACGGTGGCGGCCGATGTCACCGCGCGGATCGCGACCTGGCCTTTCCGCGCCCATGTCGTCGGCGAGGATCAGAAATACGCCGCCATGCGCGCCGCGACGGTCGCCCTGGCCACCAGCGGCACGGTCTCGACCGAACTGGCCCTGGCCGGAGCGCCGATGGTCATCGCCTACCGCTTCCAGCCGCTCAGCTATGCGATCATGAAGCCGTTCTTCACCGGGAAATACGCCACCCTGTTCAATCACGCCGCGGACGAGGAAATCGCCCGCGAACTGATCCAGAACGACGCCACGCCCGGGAAGGTCGCGGCCGAGGTGGGGCGGCTGCTGGGCGATCCGGAAGCGCGACGGGCGCAAGCGGAGCGCCAGACGGCGGCGCTGGACCTGATGGGCCGCGAGGGCCGCGACCCGTCGGAGATCGCGGCGGACGCCGTGCTGCGGGTGATCGCGGGCCGCGCGGGACGGTAGCCGAAGCCGCGCCGTCGTCGCTTTTCAGCGAATGATCACAAGTCGCTCATGCCGCTCACCGGCGCTGGAGCTAGTTGGCGACCATCCGAAATCAGAGCAGCAGGACACGACGATGACGACCAGATCCGCCGGCGAACGGCGCGGACTTCCCTGGAGGCTGATCGGCTGGGGCGCCGTCGCCCTGATCCTTCTGTTGCCGCTGGTCACGGGCGCGCCCTGGACCCTGTTCGACTACATAGTGGCGGGCGCGCTGCTCGGCGGAGCGGGGCTGGTTCTCGAACTGGTGGTGCGGGCCTCCGGCAGTCTCGCCTACCGGGCCGGCGCCGGCCTGGCGGTCGCGGCCGCCTTCCTGCTGGTCTGGGTCAACGGCGCCGTCGGCTTCCTCGGCGACGAGGGCAATCCCGCGAACCTGATGTTCGCCGGAGTGATCGCCATCGCGGTCCTCGGCGCGGTGATCGCCGGCTTCAAGGCGAAAGGTTTGGCCTGGGCCATGTTCGCGGCCGCCGCCGCCCAGGTATCGGTCGGGGTCATCGCCCTGACCCTGGGTTGGACCTCGCCGGGCAATGCCGGGCTCCATGAGGTCGTGATGGGGACCAGCGTCTTCGGCGCCTTGTGGCTCCTGTCCGGTGGCCTGTTCCGGAAGGCGGCGACCGGCGGCGGCCGGGAGTAGATCGACCTCTCAACGAAACACGCCGGGGCCATGGCCCCGGCGCATTATTCGTTTCCGGTCACGCGCTTCGATCAGCCGCGCTGCTGGATCGGCACATAGTCCCGTTCGGTCGGCCCGGTGTAGAGCTGGCGCGGGCGGCCGATTTTCTGGCCGGGGTCGGCCATCATTTCCTGCCACTGGGCGATCCAGCCGACGGTGCGCGCCAGCGAGAACAGCACGGTGAACATCGAGGTCGGGAAGCCCATCGCCGACAGGGTGATGCCCGAATAGAAGTCGACGTTCGGGAACAGTTTCCGCTCGATGAAATACTCGTCGTTCAGGGCGATCCGCTCCAGCTCCTTGGCGACCTGGAACAGCGGATCGTTGGGATCGCCGACGGCGGCCAGCACCTCGTCGGCGCTCTCCTTCATCACCTTGGCGCGCGGGTCGTAGTTTTTGTACACCCGGTGGCCGAAGCCCATCAGTTTGTATTTCTTGGCCTTCACGCCCTCGATGAACTCCGGGATCTTGTCCGGGGTGCCGATCTCCTTGAGCATGTTCAGCGCCTCTTCATTGGCGCCCCCATGGCTCGGACCCCAAAGGCAGGCGATGCCGGCGGCGATACAGGCGAAGGGATTGGCGCCCGACGAGCCGGCCAGGCGGACGGTCGAGGTCGAGGCGTTCTGCTCATGGTCGGCGTGCAGGATGAAGATGCGGTCCATGGCCCGGGCCAGAACCGGATTGACCACATAGTCCTCGGCCGGAACCGCGAAACACATGCGCAGGAAATTCTCGGCGTAGCTGAGGTCGTTGCGCGGCGAGATGAAGGGCTGGCCGATCGAATATTTGTAGGCCCGCGCCGCCAGGGTGGGCATTTTTGCGATCAGGCGGATGGCCGAGATGTTGCGCTGGACCGGATCATGGATGTCCAGGCTGTCGTGATAGAAGGCCGAAAGGGCGCCCACGGTCCCGACCATGATCGACATCGGATGGGCGTCGCGGCGGAAACCCTCGAAGAAGCGGTCGAACTGCGAATGCAGCATGGTGTGCATGGTGATGCTGCGTTCGAACGGCTCGTACTGGGCGGCGGTCGGAAGTTCGCCGTGCAGCAGCAGGTAACAGACCTCGACGAAATTCGACTTCGAGGCCAGCTGGTCGATCGGATAGCCGCGGTGAAGCAGGGTGCCGACGTCGCCGTCGATGAAGGTCAGGGCGCTCTCGCAGGCCGCCGTCGAGGTGAAGCCGGGGTCGTAGGTGAAGGCCTCGGTCGCCGCGTACAGCTTGCGGATGTCGATCACATCGGGGCCGGTCGAACCCGAAAGCACGGGCAGGTCCACGGTCTTGTCGCCGTAGGTCAGGGTCGCCGTGCCGGCGGGTTTGGCGTGTTCGGTCATATCAGCCCCTTGGTTCAGTCGGCGGCCTGGCGCGGGGAGGCGACGGCCGCGTGGTGTATGTTACGTCAGATAGTCTGTTGCAGCGCATCATCCAAGCGCCCGAGGCTTTCTTCGCGTCCCAGGGCCGCCAGCGTCTTCGCGATATCGGGCGAGACGCCGTCGCCGGTCAGGGCGGCGCGCACGGCCGGGCCGATCTTGCCGAAGCCCACGGCCTCTTCCTCGGCGAAGACCTTGAGCTCGGCCTCGAGGGCGAAAACATCCCAGCTGGCGAACAGTCTGAGCCGGTCGCGCAGGCGGCCGATGCGCTCGCCCGATTCGCCGGTCAGCATCGGCAGGGCCTTTTCATAGATGGCCAGCGGCCGGACCTTGAGCGCGAAGGTCGTCTGGTCGGCCAGTTCGAGCACGGTCTTCGCCCGGTCCTTGATGTAGGGCATGGCGCGCAGCAGCCGCGCCTCGTCGTCGGGGCCGAGGGCGTGGCCGCGGGCCAGATGGACGTCCAGCGTCATCTTGGCCAGCCGGTCGTCGTCAGCGAGGCGGATCCAGTGGGCGTTGACGTGGGCCAGCTTGTCGAAGTCCAGCCGCGCCGGAGCCTTGCCCACGCCGGTCAGGTCGAACCACTCCAGCGCCTGGGCGTCATTGAACAGTTCATCGTCGCCGTGGGCCCAGCCCAGCCGGGCCAGATAGTTGCGCATGGCCTCGGGCAGATAGCCCATCTCGGCATACTCATGCACCGCCTGCGCCCCGTGGCGCTTGGACAGCTTGGCCCCGTCCGGACCGTGGATCAGGGGGATGTGGGCGAAGCCGGGTCGGGTCCAGCCGAGGGCGTCATAGATCAGGCTCTGGCGGGCGGCATTGTTCAGATGGTCGTCGCCGCGGATCACATGGGTGACGCCCATATCGTGGTCGTCCACCACCACGGCCAGGTTGTAGGTCGGCGCGCCGTCCGAGCGCAGCAGGACGAGGTCGTCGAGGTCGTCGTTCGACCAGCTGACCGTGCCCTGCACCAGATCCTCGACCGTCACCTGACCGGGCAGGGGACGGCGGAAACGGACGACATGGGGCTGGCCGAGGTCGTCGACAGTCGGTTCGCGGTCGCGCCATGGGGATTCGAAGGTGCGCCGCTCGGCCTTGGCCAGATCGCGCAGACGGCCGGTCTCCTCGGCGGAGGTGAAGTCGCGGTAGGCGGCGCCGCGCTCCAGCAGTTCATTGACCACCTCGCGGTGACGGTCGGCGCGGCTGTACTGGAACACCGGCTCCTCGTCGGCGAACAGCTCGAGCCAGCTGAGGCCGTCGAAAATGGCCCTCACCGCCTCTTCGGTCGAGCGCTCCCGGTCGGTGTCCTCGACCCGCAAAAGAAACTTCCCGTTGCGCCCCTTTGCATACAAATAGTTGAAAAGCGCCGTCCGGGCGCCTCCTATGTGCAGGGAACCCGTCGGCGAAGGGGCGAAGCGCGTGACGACAGCGGGCGTGGGATCGGAGGGGGAGGCCATGGCGGGCGTTATAGCGCCGGCCCCGGCGAATCCCAGCCTCGGTGAACGGGTCCGGCGTTTCCTCGCCGGGCAGGTCGCCGCCCAGACCCTGCGCTGGCGGTTGTGGGCGCCCGTCGCCTTCGGGGGTGGTTGCGCCGCCTATTTCGCCCTCGGGACCGAACCGCCGGCCTGGCCGCTGATCGTGGGGGCCGTGGCGGTCGCCGGGCTGTGGCTCGGCGCGCGCCGGTTGGCGCTGGCCAGGGTCTGGACCCTGGGCCTGATGCTGCTGGTCTGTTTCGCCCTGGGGATGGCGGTCGCCAAACTGCGGACCGATGCAGTGGCGGCGCCGATCGCGCCGGCCATGGCCGAGCCGACGGTGGTCGAGGGCTGGGTCATGGATGTCGACAGCCCCGGCGCGTCCGGACCGCGGGTGGTCATCGCGCCCGTGCGGATTCGGGGGCTGTCGTCCGAGGCGACGCCCGTCCGCCTGCGGGCCACGGTGCGGGGCATCGCGCCCGAGCCGGGGCAGGCGGTGCGGCTGTTCGCCATTCTCAATCCGCCGCCGGCGCCGGCCAGCCCGGGCGCCTATGACTTCGGCCGCAATGCGTATTTCCAGAGCATGGGCGGGGTGGTCTTTTCGCTGGGCGAGACGCGGCCCGCGTATCTGTCGCCCCCGCCATGGGAGGTCCGGGCGGCCATGGCGGTCAATGGCCTGCGTTTTGACCTCGCGAAGCGGATCGTGGCGCGGCAGGGCGAACGGACGGGCGGCGTCGCGGCGGCCATGACCACGGGCCATGAAGCCTGGCTGGACCCGGACGAGGTCCAGGTCATGCGCGATTCAGGCCTGGCGCACATCCTGTCGATCTCGGGTCTGCATATGGCGGTCGTCGGCGGCTTCGCCTTCTTCCTCATACGGCTGCTGGTCGCGGCCTGGCCGTGGTTGGCGCTGCGGGTGTCGGGCAAGAAGGTCGCCGCCTGGGCGGGGCTGATGGCGGTCGGAACCTATCTGGTTGTGTCCGGGCATCCGCCGCCGGCCGAGCGGGCGGCGATCACCGCCTCGATCGCCTTCATCGCCATCCTGCTGGACCGTCAGGCGATCAGCATGCACGCGCTGGCCGTGGCGGCCTTCGTGGTTCTGCTGCTCCAGCCCGAGGCCATCGTCACGCCGGGATTCCAGATGTCGTTCGCGGCCACCGCGGCGTTGGTGGCCCTGGCCGAGGCCTGGCCAGTGCGGCCTCGCGAGATTTCCGCGCCCTGGCTGATCCTGATCGTGCAGCGCGCCGGGGCCTGGCTGGGCATTGCCGTGATGGCCAGTCTGGTGGCGGGGGCGGCGACGGGACCGTTCGCCATGCAGCATTTCAACCGCACGGCCATGTACGGCCTTCTGGCCAATCTGGCGACCGCGCCCGTGTCGGACTTCCTGATCATGCCGGCTTTGGCGCTGGGCGCCCTGCTGGAGCCGCTGGAGCTGGGCGGACCCTTCCTCTGGCTGGCGGGCCAGGGGATCGGGGCGATGCTGGCCATCGGCGCATGGACGGCGAGCCTGCCGGGCGCGGTGAAGACGGTGGCCAGCGCGCCAGACTATGTCCTGCCCATCGCCTTTCTCGGGGTGTTGTTCTGCTGCCTGTGGCGAGGGGCGTTGCGGTGGCTGGGACTGCCGGTCGCCGCGGCGGTCATGCTGTGGCCCCGCGCGCCGACCCCGGACCTGTGGATCGGCGACGGCGGGACCAATGCGGCCTTTGTCGAAAACGGACAGGCCGTGGTGATGCGGCCGCGGGTGCGGCAGTTCGCGGTTGATGTCTGGTCACGTCGTCGGGGCGTCGCGCCGGTCGAGCGGGCTCGGGAGGGCTGGACCTGTACGCGATTCTCCTGCGCACCCGCCGAGCCCGACGCCGGTCCACTGGCCATGTGGTGGGGCCGCCGGGCGCCGTCGCTGGAGCAGGTGGACGCCCTGTGCCGCTCGGCCCCGGTGGTCAGCGTGCGGGCGACCGTGGCCGGCTTGCCGCCCTCATGCGAGGGACGGCTGGTGCTGGACGGGGCGGACTACGCCCGGGGCGGGGCGGTCGAACTGTGGCGGGATGGGCCTGTGTCTACCAACCGCTGGCGCGCGGTCTGGGCGGCGCAGGTGCGGGGGGACCGGCCCTGGAGCCGGCTCGGCGACCCGGACGTCAGTGATAGCGGCGGATGAGGCCGACCAGCTTGCCCTGGACCTCGACCTGATCCGGGCCGAAGATGCGGGTCTCATAGTTGCGGTTGGCGGGCTCGAGCGCGATCGACGCCCCCTTCTTGCGCAGCCGCTTCAGGGTGGCTTCCTCGCCCTCGACCAGGGCCACCACGATCTCGCCCGAGGTGGCGGTGTCGACCGATTTGATGATCACCAGATCGCCGTCGAGGATGCCGGCCTCGATCATGGAGTCGCCCTCGATCTCGAGCAGATAGTGCTCCCCCGCGCCGAGCATGGCCTCGGGGACCGGATAGCGGGCGGTCTCGTGCTCGATGGCGGCGATGGGGGTGCCCGCGGCGATCTTGCCCATCAGGGACAGTTCGCGGGTGTCATTGGCCGGCTCGGCGGCCATCGGCCGACCGCCGCCCTGGATGACGTCGGGACGGAAGGGCTGGCGGCCACGCTGGCCGGTGGTGGCCTGTTCCGGCAATTTGATCACTTCCAGCGCCCGGGCGCGGTGCGCCAGACGGCGGATGAAGCCGCGTTCCTCCAGCGCCGTGATCAGCCGGTGGATGCCCGATTTGGACGCGAGGTCGAGCGCCTCCTTCATCTCGTCGAACGAGGGGGAGACGCCGGTCTCCTTGATCCGTTCGTGGATGAACATCAGGAGTTCGTGCTGTTTGCGCGTGAGCATGGAGGTCCTCGAGGCGAATCCCGTTGCGAGAAACGTAGCGGAACAAACCGCAAACGTCCACAAGGTGTTCCTGTGCTGTTCCGGTTAAGGTCCGGTTACCGGAGCAGGGTCCGCGTCGCCGCCTCGACATCCGCCTGGCGCATCAGGCTCTCGCCGACCAGCACGGCCTGCGCATGGGCGTCCGACACCCGCTGGACGTCGTCCGGCGTGAAGATGCCGCTCTCCGCCACCAGCAGGGCCCGGACAGGGCTCAACATGGCCAGCCGTTCGGTGACGGCGAGATCGACCTCGAAGGTCCGCAGGGAACGGTTGTTGATCCCGACCAGATCGCCGCCCAGCTTGCAGGCGCGGGCCATCTCGGCCTCGTCGTGGGTCTCGATCAGGGCGTCCATGCCGAACCGCTCCGCCTCGGCCAGCAGGTCGGCCGCGAGGGCGTCGTCGATCATGGCGAGGATGATCAGGATGCAGTCAGCGCCGAGCGCCCGGCTTTCGGCGACCTGCCAGGGATCGACGAGGAAGTCCTTGCGCAGGCAGGGCAGGGCGGTCGCGTCGCGGGCGGCGGCGAGGAAGGCGTCGTGGCCCTGGAAGCTGGGGCCGTCGGTGAGAACCGACAGGCAGGTCGCGCCGCCGCGTTCATAGGCGCGGGCCAGGGCCGGCGGGTCGAAATCGGCGCGGATCAGGCCCTTGGACGGGCTGGCCTTCTTGATCTCGGCGATCAGGGCGGGGCGGCCCGTCTCCTCGACATGGCGTTCGAGGGCGGCGCGGAAGCCGCGCGGGGGTGACGCCACACGAGCGCGCGCCTCGACGGCGTCCCGCGACAGGGCGGCCTTTCGCCGGGCCACGTCCTCGCGCTTGTAGGCGGCGATCGACGCGAGGACGTCGGTCACGCGGGTTCTTCCTCGATGACGGCATTGGTCGCCTCGACCAGATCGGCGAGGGCCTTTGCGGCTCTGCCGTCGTCGATAGCCGCGGCCGCCATCGCCGCGCCCTCGGCCAGATCGGCGGCGCGGTCGGCGACGACCAGTGCGGCGGCGGCGTTGAGCAGGACGATATCGCGATAGGCCCCCTTCGCCCCGTCCAGCAGGGCGCGCAGGGCGACGGCGTTTTCTTCCGCGTCCCCGCCGCGCAGGTCCGCGATATCCGCGACCGGCAGGCCGGCGTCCTGCGGCGTGACGGTGAAGCGGCGCACCGCCCCGTCCCGCCACTCGGCCACCCCGGTCGGGCCGGTGGTGGTCAGTTCGTCGAGACCCTGTCCGTGCACGACCCAGGCGCGCTCCGCTCCGAGCCGGCCCAGCACCTCGGCCAGAGGCTCCAGCAGGCGGGGGTCATAGACGCCCATGACCTGACGCTTGGCGCCCGCCGGATTCGACAGCGGCCCCAGCAGGTTGAACACGGTGCGGAAGCCGATCTCGGCCCGCACCGGCCCGACGTGCCGCATGGCGCCATGGTAGGCGGGGGCGAACAGGAAGGCGATGCCGGCCTCGTCCAGGGAGCGGCGCTGCTGGGCCGGGCTGGCCTGCAGATTGACGCCGAGCACCGACAGAACGTCCGACGAGCCGGACTTCGAACTCATGGCCCGGTTGCCGTGTTTGGCGACCTTCAGCCCCGCGCCGGCCAGCACGAGGGCGGCGGCGGTGGAGATGTTGAAGGTGTGCTGGCCGTCGCCGCCGGTGCCGCAGGTGTCGATGGCGTCATAGGGGTGGTCGAGCGTGCGGGCGGCCTCGCGCATGGCGGTGGCGAAGGCGGCGATCTCCTCGACCGTCTCGCCCCGGATGCGCAGGGCGGTGACGGCGGCGGCGACCTGGGCCGGGGTGGGTTCGCCGCGCAGGCAGGCGGAGAAGAAGGCGTGGGCCTCGTCCGCCGTCAGGATGCGGCCGTCGACCAGTTTGGCCAGCAGGGGTTTGAAGGTGTCCGCCATCTCAGACCATGGCCGTGCGTTTGATATTGGCGAGGTCGAGGAAATTGGCGAGCAGGTCGTGGCCGTGTTCGGTGGCGATGGACTCCGGGTGGAACTGGACGCCGTGGATGGGGCGGGTCTTGTGGGCCAGACCCATGATCTCGCCGTCGGCGGTCCAGGCGGTCACCTCCAGCACGTCCGGCAGGGTTTCGCGGCGCACGGCCAGGGAGTGGTAGCGGGTGGCGGTGAAGGGCGAGGGCAGGCCGGAGAAGACGCTGCGGCCCTCATGCTCGATCGGCGAGGTCTTGCCGTGCATCAGGGCCCTGGCGCGGATCACCTCGCCGCCGAAGGCCTGGCCCATGGCCTGATGGCCGAGACAGACGCCGAAGATCGGCATGTCCGGCGGGGCGGTGTCGAGGATGGCGAGGCAGATGCCGGCTTCGTTGGGGGTGCACGGACCCGGCGAGAGCAGCACGGCCTCGGGCTTCAGCGCCCAGGCCTCGGCGGCGGTCAGGTCGTCGTTGCGCACGACACGCGTCTCCGCGCCCAACTCCGCGAGGTAGTGGACGAGGTTCCAGGTGAAGCTGTCGTAGTTGTCGACGACGAGGATCATGGTCCGGCTTCTAGGGGCTGGACGGGGCCGCGCCAAGCGGATGTGACGGTAAGTCTTCGTTAACCGAACCCGCCCGAACCTGCGGTCTCTGTCCGGGGAGTTCCATGGCGCATACCAGCATCACCAAGGCGCGCAAACTGCTGACGCCGCCGGCCGGGCGATCCAGCCCCTATGCCGCGCTCGGCGCGGCCGCCCTGGCGGCGACGGCGGCGGTGCTGATGGCCGGGGTGATGGTGCTCGGGCCGGGCGTGCGGTTCGACGAAACCTCGGCAGCCGCCCAGCCCTAGCGGTTTCCAAACGGATAGCGCCAGGCGTCCTCGGCGGCGCGCATGGGCGCTCGGGCCTTGGCCAGGGTTTCGGCGTATTCGGCCGCCGGATCGCTGTCGGCGACGACGCCGGCCCCGGCCTGGACGTGGATTTTGCCGTCGGCGAACAGGGCGGTCCTGAGCACGATGCAGATGTCCGCCTCGCCGCCCGCCGAGATATATCCGACCCCGCCGCCATAGCCGACGCCGCGCTTTTCGGTTTCCAGCTCGTCGATGATCTCCATGGCCCGCACCTTGGGCGCGCCGGACAGGGTGCCGGCGGGCAGGGCGGCCAGAAGCGTGTCGACGGCGTCGAGGTCGGGATGGGCGTCGCCCTGGACCTCGGAGACGATATGCATGACCGAGCTGTAGCGTTCGACCCGGAAGCTTTCGATCACCTCGACCGTGCCCGGAGCCGCGACGCGGCCCACGTCGTTGCGGCCGAGGTCCAGCAGCATCAGATGCTCGGCCCGCTCCTTGGGGTCGGCCAGAAGTTCGGCCTCAAGGGCCCGATCGGCCTCGGGCGTCTCGCCGCGCGGACGGGTGCCCGCGAGCGGGCGGATGGTGACGCGGCCGTCCTTGAGCCGGACGAGGATTTCGGGGCTCGACCCGGCCAGCTGGAAGTCGCCGAAGTCGAGATAGAACAGATAGGGCGAGGGATTTCGCCGCCGCAGCGAGCGATAGAAGGCGAACGGGTCTCCGGCCCAAGGCGCGGCGAACCGGTGGCTGAGCACGACCTGGAAGATGTCGCCGGCGGCGATATAGTCCTTGGCCCGGGCGACCATGGCCGCGAAGTCGGCGTCTCCGACCGGCGAGCGGAAAGGCGCGATGGCGGTCTCGACGGGGGCGGGCAGGGCCGGCAGCGGCCTCCGCAGATCGGTCTCGAACCGGTCCAGCCGCGCGACGGCGGCGTCGAAGGCCGTACGGGCGTCGAGGCCACTGTCGGGCCAGGCGGTCGAGACCAGCACGATCTCGTGGCTGACGGAATCGAAGATCGCCACCAGCGCGGGGCGGGTCAGGACGGCGTCGGGCAGGTCCAGCGGATCGGGATTGGGCGCGCCGAGCGGTTCCAGCAGCCGCACCATGTCATAGCCGAACACCCCGAACAGGCCGGCGGCCATGGGCGGCAGGCCGGCGGGCAGGTCGAACCGTGACGCGGCCATCAGGGCGCGCAGGGAGGTCAGGGCGTCGGCGGCTTCGGGCGCGAACCGCCCGGCGGCGATGTCCGCGCCCCGCGCCAGTTCAGCCGCGCCGCCGCGGCAGCGCCAGACCACATCCGGCTCGCGGGTGATGATCGAATAGCGGCCGTTGACGGCGCCGCCTTCGACCGATTCCAGCAGGAAGGCGTGGGTCCGGCCGTGCCCGACCTTCAGGAAGGCCGAAACCGGCGTCTCGAGGTCGTCCACCAGCCGCCGGATGACGACCCTGGGCCGGCCCTGCGACCAGTCGCGCTGGAAATCGGCGAAGCCGCCTTCGCCGCCGTCCGTCATTGCGCCGGCGGGGCGCCCGGCGATGCGGGGGCGGCGGGCGCCTCGGCCGGCAGGCCCAGGGATGTTCGGGCGAGGGCCTCGTCATACTCCACCTTGCTGCGGGCGGCGGCGGCGGCGATGGCCGCCTCGCCCACGGCGTTGACGTGGTCGCCGGCCATGCGCTGACGGAACTGTTCGGCCATCGGCGCCGCCAGGGCGGGAACCGCCGCGGTGATGCGGTCCGTGCGGCCGATGACGAAGGTGTCGGCGCTGTTCTGCTGCGAGAAGGGCTCGCCGCGGCCGCTGCTGAACACGCCGGCGATAACGCCCTGGCCGTTCTGTTCGGCGGACTGGCGGTTCAGACCGGTACCCGTCTGCAGCGGGGCGCCGACCGAGGCGGCGACGGCGGCCAGATCCTCGCCGCCGCGCACGCGCGCGGCCAGGGCGCTGGCGCGGGTGCTCAGCAGCCGCACGTTTTCGCGCAGCACCCATTGCCGGACCAGAGGTTCCCGGATGCTCGCGAGGGGCGGCAGGGCGGCAGGGAGGACGTCGTCGACCCGGACCACGAAATACTGGCCCTGACCCATGTCGACCACTTCGCTCTCGGCGCCCTTGCCCAGGCTCCATATGGTCTGGATCAGTTGCGGCGGCAGCGGCGGGTTGATGTCCTGGCCGTTGCGCAGCTTGCCGTCCTGACGGATCGCCGGAATCTGTATGACCCGGGCTCCGATCTCGCGCACGGCGACGTCCAGGCTCTTGCCCTCCTGGCGGGCCTTCTCATAGGCCTCCACCCGACGATAGACGGCGGCGCGGGCGTCCTCGCCGCGCAGCTCGGCGACCACCTGGTCGCGGACGTCGGCCAGGGTCGCGGCGCGGCCCGGCTGGATGCTGTTCACCCTGGCCACGACGAATCCGACGCCGGCCTGGACCGGGGCGGACACTTCGTTGGCGGCCAGGCCGAAGACGGCCGCGGCGACGGCCGGGTCGCCCAGGGCGCTGCGCGGCGTGTCGTTGTACTCCGCCGGCTGGATGCCGTTGGCGCGGGCCACGTCGGCGGCGGACTGGCCCGCGCGCAAGGCGGCGGCGATCCGGTCGGCGGCGGCGCGGTTGGGCGCGGTCAGGGTGACGAAGGTGCGGCGCTCGGGCAGGGAAAGGGCGTCGCGGCGGAAGTTGAACCGCTCCTCGATCCGCGCCTCGGTCAGTTCGCCCGCGGGCGCCGCGCCGTCATCGAACAGAACGACCGAAGCGGTGCGGGATTCCGGCAGGCGCAGCTGGGCGGCGTTCTCGTTCATGAAGGCGGTGAGTTGTGCATCGGTCGGGGCGCCCGCCGAGCCGGCCATGGCCTGGGTCACCGTGAACCAGCGGGCGTCGCGGGTCTCGAGCGCCTGGCTGGCCAGGATCGCGCCATAGATGCGCGGCAGCCGCATGCCGGCCCCGAGGGCGGCGCCGTAGTGCTGGGTCGAATACTGGTCGCGCAGCTGCGCCTCGAACATCTCGGGCGTTTCGTTGCCCTCGGCCAGGGCGTTGCGATACTGCTCCTCACTGAACCGGCCGGTGACATTGTCGAAGAAGGCGGGGGCCTGGCGAATCTGGCGCAGGACCAGCTCCTTGCCCGGTCGGATGCCGGCCTTCCAGGCCCAGTTCACGAAGCCGAGCTGTTGCGCCTTCTGCTCCAGATACTGGCGCAGACCGCCTTCGCCGATCAGTTCCTCGAAGGTCAGCGCGCGGCCGGACTGCTGCTGGGCCTGTTCACGGATACGATCCAGTTCGCCCCGGAACGCGACCCGGCTGAGGTTGCGGTCGCCCGCCGACACGATGTGTCTGGGACCGAGGTTGGCCAGGACGTCCAACTGGCTGCCGCCCCCGACCACGAGCGCGAGCGCCATGACGACGAGCAGCCCCACGGCCCATTTGGATTTGGCGAAGGCGCGGAACGCAGTGAGCATGGTCGATCCTGGCGGATGGCGGCGGGAGTACCGCTTGGCCTATAGGGCGTCGCCCCCCCGCACGGCAAGACGATGGCGTGATTGTCGGACCCGGGACACAAGGCTTCGCCTTGCCGCCTCATCCCTGCCGGGCCGCGATCGTGGGCTCTCCGGGGGGCTCCCGACCCGATGCGGTCTTGACGCGGCTTGGCTTGTCGGCAGGGGCCGCATAGAAGGCGCGGATGATGCAGACCGCAAAACTGATCGCCGGAAACTGGAAGATGAACGGCCTGGGCGCGAGCCTGGGCGAGGTGGAAACGCTGCGCGCGGCGCTGGCGCAGGCGGCCCCGGCCTGCCGCGTCGCCCTGTGCCCGCCCGCGACCCTGGTCGAGAGGATGGCGCGCGTGGCCGGGGACGGCATCGAGATCGGCGGGCAGGACTGCCGGGCCGAGACCCACGGCGCCTTCACCGGCGACGTCTCGGCGACCATGCTGAAGGACGCGGGCGCGACCCTGGTGATCCTGGGGCATTCCGAACGCCGTCAGGGGTATGGAGAGACCGACGCACTGGTGGCGTCCAAGGCCGAGGCGGCGCTGGCCGCCGGTCTGGCGCCGATCATCTGTGTCGGCGAGACCCTGGAGCAGCGCGAGGCCGGCCGGGCGGTCGAGGTGGTGCGCTCGCAGATCATGGCCTCCCTGCCGCTGGCCCTGGCCGGCCGGAACTTCGCCGTGGCCTATGAGCCGGTCTGGGCGATCGGCACCGGACTGACGCCGACGCTGGAGCAGATCGAGGAAGTGCACCGCGCTGTCCGCGCGGCGATGACCGAGCGGCTGGGCCTGGGCGTGGCGGCGACGCCAATTCTCTACGGCGGCTCGGTCAAGCCCGACAACGCCCGCGAAATCCTCGCTGTGCCGGAGGTCGGCGGGGCGCTGGTCGGCGGGGCTTCGCTGAAGGCGGCGGACTTTCTGGGCATCATCCGGGGCGCGTGAAGCCGACGTTTGCTCCCGTCCGCCATCAATGTTAGACGCCGCCGCTTGATCGGCGCGGTCTCGCGCCACACATATCGGCTGCCATGCTCCAGACCATTCTCCTCGTCACCATGATCCTGATCTCGGTCGCGCTCGCCGGCGTGATCCTGATTCAACGCTCGGAGGGCGGCGCCCTCGGGATGGGCGGCGGTCCGTCGGGCTTCATGACCGCCCGGGGAGCGGGCAACCTGCTGACCAAGACGACCTGGGTTCTGGCCATGCTCTTTTTCGCCTGCGCCATCGGCCTGACCATCCTCGGCAATGTCGAGCGCTCGAACCGTTCGATCGTCGACGCCGACGCCATGGGCGAACTGATCGCTCCGACGACCACGGGCGAGGCCCCGGCCGTCGATCCGGCCGCTCCGGCGCAGCCCGCCGCGCCGTCGCTGCAAAATCTGGAATCCAGCCTGTCCGGACTTTCCGCCGCCCCGGCGGCCGAACCGGCCCAGCCGGCTCCGACGAACTAAGGTGGGCGGGGACCTTATCCCCGCCTTCCTCTCCCGCCCTCAAAGTCTCCGCAGTTCGCCGCTCGAATCAGCGGTAGAGTGATCTCCCATGGCCCGTTACGTGTTCATCACCGGCGGCGTGGTTTCCTCATTGGGAAAAGGCCTCGCCTCAGCCGCTCTCGGCGCGCTTCTGCAAGCGCGCGGCTACAAGGTGCGTCTGCGCAAGCTTGACCCCTATCTGAACGTCGATCCGGGCACGATGAGCCCGTATCAGCACGGCGAGGTCTTCGTCACCGACGACGGGGCGGAGACCGACCTGGATCTCGGTCACTACGAGCGGTTCACCGGCGTCTCGGCGGCGAAGTCGGACAACATCACCACGGGCCGAATCTATTCGACCATCCTCGAGAAGGAACGGCGCGGGGACTATCTGGGCGCCACGGTGCAGGTCATTCCGCACGTCACCGACCAGATCAAACAGTTCTGCCTGACCCCGGCCCTGACCGACGACGGCGAGGATGTGGACTTCGTGCTGGTCGAGATCGGCGGCACCGTCGGCGACATCGAGGGCCTGCCATTCTTCGAGGCCATCCGCCAGCTGGGCCAGGACCTGCCGCGCGGGCAGAGCTGTTTCGTGCACCTGACCCTGCTGCCCTTCATCAAGACCGCCGGCGAGATGAAGACCAAGCCGACGCAGCACTCGGTCAAGGAGCTGCGCTCGATCGGCATCCAGCCCGACATCCTGCTGTGCCGCTGCGAATACCCGATCCCGCCCGAGGAGAAGCGCAAGATCGGCCTGTTCTGCAATGTGCGCGAAAGCGGCGTCATCCAGGCCATGGATTCGGCCGACATCTACGCCGTGCCGCTGGACTATCACCGCGAGGGTCTGGACGCCGAGGTGCTGACCCATTTCGGCATGACCGACGCGCCGGAGCCCGACCTGTCGATGTGGGAGGAGATCGCCCGGCGACGTCTGCACCCCGACGGCGAGGTCACCGTGGCCGTGGTCGGCAAATACACGGTGTTGAAGGACGCCTACAAATCCCTGATCGAGGCGCTCCAGCACGGCGGCGTCGCCAACAACGTCAAGGTCAACATCGACTGGGTCGAGGCCGAGACCTTCGAAGGCGACCGGGAGGCCTGCGACGCCCGTCTGCAGGCCGCCCACGCCATCCTCGTGCCCGGCGGCTTCGGCGAGCGCGGCTCCGAGGGCAAGATCGAGGCGGCCCGCTTCGCCCGCGAGCGCAAGATTCCCTATTTCGGCATCTGTTTCGGCATGCAGATGGCTGTCATCGAGGCGGCCAGGAACCTGGCGGGCTATCCGAAGGCGTCATCGACCGAATTCGGGCCGACGACCGAGCCGGTGGTCGGCCTGATGACCGAGTGGACCCAGGGCAACCAGCGGGTCCTGCGCCAGCAGGGCGGCGACATGGGCGGCACCATGCGGCTGGGGGCCTATGACTCGACGCTGAAGCCGGGGTCGCGGATCGCGGGCATGTACGGCTCGACCACGATCAGCGAGCGGCATCGCCACCGCTACGAGGTCAATATCAACTATCGCGAGGCGATCGAGCGGAAAGGCGGGTTGACCTTCGCCGGCCTGTCGCCGGACGGCGTCCTGCCCGAGACGGTCGAGCGTGAGGACCACCCCTGGTTCATCGGGGTGCAGTATCACCCGGAGCTCAAGAGCCGGCCGTTCGCGCCACACCCCCTGTTCGCGGGCTTCATCGGGGCGGCGCTGGTCCAGAGCCGGTTGGTCTGAACGGGGCGGGGGACTTCAGCCGTTCGTGACCGCGGCGCGGCCCGCCGCGTCGGGTTCGTCGTCGTCGCCAGCGGGCGGCGCAAATCCTTCGAAGCTCTTGCGGGCCCGGCAGCGGACGCAGACCTGGGTTCCGGGCTGGCTGCGACTGTCGACGTACGCATGCCCTTTCAGGAGACATTTCATGGACTTCAGCATCGGTCGCCCCTGCAGGGGCTGATCCCCGCTTTCCGTAGAACAACGTTACGTAAATTGCTGCGATGCAAGATGGAATATTGCCGACCTGTGACCTGCCCGACCGCCGGTTCCGCGTCCGGGATTGTCCGTCGCCCCAAGTCGGGGTCTAGTCTTCGGGCGCGGAGGGGGCGCGAAGGATCATGGGCGCCATGACGACGGTGCGGTCGGGCTTCACCCTGGTCGAGGCGCTGGTCGCGCTGATGCTGTTCGGCCTCATCGCTGCAGCCGGCGCGGCCGTGCTGTCCGTTTCCATCGACAACCGGTTCGCCGTCCGCGCGGCCACGGACCGCACAGCCGGACTGCAACGGATGCGCAGCCTGCTGAAGGCCGACCTCGGTCAGGCCACGACCCGCCGCACGCGCGACAGGAACGGTGAACCGCATCCCCTTGCACTGACGGGCGCGGCGGACCCGGGCGACCCCGTCCTGATCGTGACCCGCGCGGGCTGGAGCAATATCGGCGGCGCGGACAGGTCGTCGCTGCAAAGGGTCGAATACAGGCTGGCGGGGGGCAGGCTGGAACGCCGGGTGTCGCCTTTTCTGGACGGATCGCGCCCTGGGCCGCCCCAGCTTCTGCTGTCCGGCGTGACGGACCTGACCGTGACCTTTGTCCAGGATGGCCGCGAGACCGCCGGTCCGGCGCCCGGACCGACGGGAAGCCCGCCCGACGCCATGCGCCTGGACCTCACGCTGGATGGATATGGGCGGCTGAGCCAGCTGTTCCTGATCGGCGGCGGGCGATGAGGACCGGGCCGCGGCGGGAACGCCAGGGCACGGCCCTTCTGACCGTGCTGCTGCTGGTGGCGGTCATGGCCGTGGTGGCGATGGCTGTTCTGGACGATGTGCGGTTTTCGGTGCGGCGCACCGCCAATGCCGAGATCGGGGCCCAGGCCCAGTGGTACGCCGATGGCGCGGAGACCCTGGTGCGGCGAAGGATCAGCCGGCTGACGGCGCTGAACCCGGACCGGACGCCGCTGGCGCCGGACTGGAACGGCCGGGCCGTCACCCTGCCCATTGATGGAGGGTCGCTGACCGCGACGGTGCGCGACGGCCAGGCCTGTTTCAATCTGAACAGCGTTGTCGAATGGACAGGGGACCGTCTGGCGGCGCGTCCCGAGGCCGCCGCGCAGCTGATCATCCTGGGGCGAACCGTCGGGGTTGACGACCGACGGATGGAAACGATCGCGGACAGTCTGATTGACTGGATCGATACAGACGCCGTGGCCCGCCCGCTCGGCGCCGAGGACAGCGCCTACGCCGGCCTCGCCGAGCCCTACCGCACGGGCGGCGTCCTCCTGGCGGAAGTTTCGGAACTGCGGACCATGCGGGGCGTGGATGGCGAAGCCTATGCCCGGTTGCGGCCTCATCTGTGCGCCCTGCCGATCAACCGCTCGCCGGTCAACGTCAACACACTGACGCCGGCGGACGCGCCGCTTCTGGTCATGCTGACGGGCGATTTTCTGAGCCTGCCCGCGGCCCGCGCCGTGATCGCCGCCCGTCCGGCGGCCGGTTGGCCCGACCCGGACAGTTTCTGGCGCCAGCCGGCGCTGGCGGGGCTGGAGGTCGGACCGGACGTACGCGACCAGGCGACGGTCCGGACAGACTATTTCGCCGTCCGCATCGACGTCGGGCATGGCGGTGTCCATGCCGTGCGAACCGCATTGATCGAGTCCCGCCCGGGCGGCGCGGCGCGGACGGTGATCCGGCGCTGGACCCTCGAAGACTAGGCCCGGGAAGAGCCGCTTCAGGCGATGGGCGAGTCGGCTGACAGGCCGCCGGGATTGGTGCTAACGTCGTTCGGTCGAGCCTTTGCAAGAGGGCTGACGGGGGAAGGCGGGGACGTTTTGAGCACGACGACGGTCAGCGTGGGTCGTATCCGCCCGGTCGCGGTCTGGGCGGGCGCGGCTCTGTTCCTGGCGTTCTGCGTCGGGATCGGCGTCGTCCTGCCTTCGAGAGCCGCCGCCACCCAGCTGTCTTCGCCCGGCGTTCACGAGGGCGTGGCGTCCTGCGCCGGATCGACCTGCCATGGCCGCCAGGCCCCGGACGGGGCCGTCGTGCGCCAGAACGAACTGGTCAGCTGGCAGGACCCGACGGGGCCCGGCGGATCGCACAGCCGGGCCTGGCGCACCCTCACCTATGCGCGCGCCCAGGCCATTACGCGCCGGCTGGGCCTCGGCCCGGCCCAGAACGCCCCGGCCTGCCTCGGCTGCCATGCCGAACCCGCCGCCGTGCGCGGCCCCCGTTTCCAGGTTTCCGACGGCGTCGGCTGCGAGAGCTGCCACGGCCCCTCCGGCGGCTGGATCGCCAGCCACTACACCGTGGGCGTCAGCCACGCCGCCAATGTGGCGCGCGGCATGACCCCGCTGGAGGACCCGGTCGTCCGGGCGAACGTCTGCCTCGACTGCCACTGGGGCAGCGACAAGCCCAACCAGTTCGTGACCCATGAGATGATGAGCGCCGGTCATCCGCGCCTGTCGTTCGAGCTTGAGCTGTTCACCGCCTTCCAGCAGCATCACGACATCGACGCCGACTATGTGCAACGCAAGTCGACGATGGATTCCGCGCGGTTCTGGGCCATCGGCCAGGCCGTGGCGCTGCAGCGCATCCTGACCGTCTATGGCGACGGGGGACGCGCCGGAAACGGCGTCTTCCCCGAACTCTATTTCTTCGACTGCCACAGTTGTCACCGGCCGATCTCGGACGAGCCGAACGCTCCGCTGCTGGTCGAGGCTAATCAGGGGCGCCCCATTCCCCCCGGCACGCCGCCCTTCAACGACGAGAACATGATCATGCTGGCCGCCGCGGCCCGGACGGCGCCGACGACCCTGGCCCAGCGGTTCCAGACCGAGTCCCGCGCCTTCCATCAGGCCCTGGGATCGGATCGGGCCGGAGCGGTCGAGGCCGCCCGCCGGCTGGCGCGGACGGCCGGTCAGTTGTCTGCGAGTTTCGCCTCCAGCCCGTTCAGCCGCGCCGACACCTTCGCCATCCTCGAGGATGTGCTGGGGGAGGCGCTGGCCCCGCGATACACCGACTATTCGGGCGGGGCCCAGGCGGTCATGGCCGTCGACACCCTGCTGAACGCCCTGGTCGCCCAGGGTCAGATCGAGGCCGGCGCGGTCCGGGCCATGCGGCCCGATATCGATCGCGCCTACGCCGCCGTGCGCGATCCCAACCGCTACCGGCCGCAGGAATTCCGCCGCGCCATGGGCGGCGTCGCGACGGCCGTGAGGCGCGCGCGATGAGCGGCCGTGCAAGGGGTCTGGTTCTGGCGGCGCTGGCCGGCCTGTTGCTGACCGGCTGTGGCGGAAGCGGCGGGTCGTCCGGCGGCGGCGGCGGCGGCGGCGGTGGCGGCGGGGGAGGCGGCGGCGGAAGCGGCGGCGCCCTCTATGCCGTTCCGGGCGCCGAGGCGCTGTCGGTCGCCGATGTCGAGGGCGTGCTGGCTCGCGCGGTGGCCGAGGCCAATGCGCGATCCCGTCCCGCCGTGATCGCGGTGACGGACCGGGTCGGCAATGTGCTGGCGGTCTATTCCATGACCGGGGCGCCGGCGACGGTCACCCTGCGTCCCGGCGCGACGGTCGATGTGGACCTGCAGGGCGTGGTCGCTCCGGCGGTCGCGGCGGCGATCGCCAAGGCGGTGACCGGGGCCTATCTCTCGTCCGGCGGCAACGCCTTCTCCAGCCGCACGGCCAGCATGATCGTGCAGCCGCATTTTCCGCCCGCGCCCTCGACCGTGGGCCTGGAGAGCGGGCCGCTGTTCGGGGTGCAGTTCAGCCAGTTGCCCTGTTCGGACATTTCCAGCCGGTTTACCGGCGGGGGCGGGCCGTCGGCCCTGATCGGACCCAAGCGGTCGCCCCTCGGTCTGGCGGCGGATCCCGGCGGCTTCCCGCTCTACAAGAACGGCGTCCTGGTCGGCGGCGTCGGCGTGATCGCCGAGAACGATTATGGCTTTGATCCCAATGTTCTGGATGTCGATGTTGATGTCGAGGAACATATCGCCTTCGCGGCAGGAACGGGCCTGGCGCCGGCCGTGGACATCGTCGCGGACCGGGTCGCGGTGGACGGGACGACCCTGCGCTACAGCGACGCGACGGCCGCCACCCTGATGAGCAATCCGGCCTCGGCGCCGGCCTTTGGAAGCCTGCCGGGGGGGACGGGCGCCTTTACGCCGGTGCCCGGCTATTACGCCGGACCGGGCGCCTTCGCCGGACAGGTTTATGGGACCGAAGCCTCGGGCGTGCGCAAGGCGACGGCGGGCGAGTTCAACAACGCCGACGCCTTCATCCTGACCGACGGGTCCGGCGGTCCCCGCTATCCGGTGCAGGCCGGCACGGACGCGGGCTCGGTCGGCGCGCCGCTGAGCGCCGCCGAGACACGCGCCATTCTCGAGGAAGCTTTCACCATCATGAGCCGGGCGCGGGCCCAGATCCGCCGCCCGCTGGACAGCCGCGCCCAGGTCTCCATCGCGGTGGTCGACAGCCACGGCGTGACCCTCGGCCTGGTCCGCTCGCCCGACGCTCCGCTGTTCGGCATCGACGTGGCGGTGCAGAAGGCCCGGACGGCCAGCTTCCTGTCGAACGCCGCCGCCGCCGCCGACCTGTCCGGCGATCCGTCTTCGGACGTGAACGCCTTCGTCGGCGACACCCGCGCCTTCCTGTCCATGCCGACGGCCCTGGCGGGGCAGACGGCGTTCAGCGTGCGCTCCATCGGCAACCTGGCGCGGCCCTATTTCCCTGACGGGGAGGTCGGCCCGACCAGTGGCCCGCTCTCACGGCCCTTCGCCATGTGGAGCCCGTTCTCGACCGGGCTGCAGACCGCCCTGATCCTGACCAATCTCGGCCAGCACGTCGGCTTCGTCAGCGGGCTGGGCCCCGACACCGCGGCGCGTTGCACCGCCCTGCCGGACGCCGCGCCGGGCCGGAACCGGCTGCAGAACGGCCTCCAGATCTTCCCGGGCGGGGTGCCGATCTATCGCGGCGCCCAGCTGATCGGGGCGATCGGCGTGTCGGGCGACGGCATCGACCAGGACGACATGATCTCATTCCTCGGCCTTCAGAACGCGGCCGTGCGGGTCGGCGGCATCAGCAATGCCCCCGTCGCCATCCGGTCGGACCAGATCGTGGTCGCGCACCCCGGCGGCTCGACCCGGCTGCGCTATGTCAGCTGCCCGTTCGCGCCCTTTCTGGATTCCTCGCAACAGAATGTCTGCAGTGCGCCGTGATGAAGGTGGCATGGCCCGCCCTGATCGTCGTGAGCCTGGGATGCCTCTCGGCATCCGAAGCCGCGGCGCAGGGTCTGCCGCTGGTCATCCAGCCCGCCGAGCCCCGGCCCTCCCAGGCCGCTGAACTTCCGCAGGAGGCCGACCCGGACGCGCCGGTCCGACGCCGTCCCGGGCGGGTCGAGACCTATCCCGAGGCGGTGATCCAGACCAATCCCGGGGCGGTCCGCGCGCCGCCTCCCGAGGCCTTCCCCACCGATCACCTGCCTCTTCCCGACCGCTGGCGGGTGATCGAGGCGGTCGGCGTCAACGAGCGCTGGTTCGATCCCTATAACCAGAACACGCTCAAGGGCGATCGCCCCCTGCCGGGCCGCGAAGACCTGTTCGTGGTGGTCGCCGGCGTATCGGACACGGTGGTCGAGCCGCGATCCCTGCCGCTGCCGGTCGGGGTGCAGACGACCCAGGACCCGAACAGCCTCGACGTCTTCGGCCGGTCCAACAGTCTGATCCTGTCGCAGACCCTGGTGGCCTCGGTCTCGCTGATCAAGGGATCGACGGCGTTCAAGCCGCCGGACTACGAGGCCCGCCTGACCCTGGCCTTCAACTACAGCGACGTCAGCGTGCCGGAGCGGCGCATCCTGTCGGTGAAACCCTCGCGCGGGTCGGACCGTCAGGATTCCTTCCTCGGCGTGCAGGAAGCCTTCTTCGACTACCACATTCGCAATGTGTCCGAGCGCTACGACTTCGACTCCGTCCGGGTCGGAATCCAGCCGTTCACCTCGGACTTCCGGGGGTTCCTGTTCCAGGACAGCCAGCTGGGTGTGCGCTTCTTCGGCAACCGCGACAACAACCGCTACCAGTACAATTTCGGCGTCTTCGCCCGGCTGGAGAAGGACACCAATTCGGGGCTGAACGACATCACCCAGTCGATCCGCGACGACCAGATCTTCGTCGCCAACCTGTATCGGCAGGACCTGCCGGTCCCGGGCATGACCTCGCAGTGGACGGTGATCTACAACCGCAACCGGGAAGCCGGCGACATCCACATCGACGACAACGGCTTCCCCGCCCGGCCGGCGCTGCTGGGCGACCTGCGCGGGCGGGACTATGACGTCGCCTATCTGGGCTATAACGCCGACGGCCGGATCGGGCGGATCAATCTGACAGCCTCGGCCTATGCGGCCCTGGGCGAGGACCGGAACAGCATCTTCACCGGCCGGCCCGCCGATATTCGGGCCTGGTTCCTGGCCGTCGAGCCGTCGATCGATTTCGACTGGATGCGGTTCCGCGCCTCGGGCCTGTACGCCTCCGGCGATCCCGACCCCTATGACGACGTCGAGGAGGGGTTCGACGCCATCTTCGAGAACCCGCAGTTCGCCGGGGCCGACACCAGCTATTGGATCCGCCAGTCCATCCCCTTCGCCGGTGGCGGTCGGGCCGTCGGAGTCAACGGCCGCAACGCCGTGCTGAACTCGCTGCGCTCGTCGAAGGAGGAGGGGCAGTCCAATTTCAACAACCCCGGCACCATTCTGGTCGGGTTCGGGACCGACCTGGACCTGACGCCCCAGTTGCGGGTCAGCGCCAACGCCAACCATCTGTGGTTCGCGGATACGGCTGTGGTCCAGGCCCTGCGTCAGGAGGGGTCGATCCCGAAGGAGCTGGGGTTCGACGTCTCCGTATCGGCCATCTGGCGGCCGCTGATGACCCAGAATGTCGTCCTGCGCGCCTCGGCGGCGGTGTTCGAGCCCGGCGACGGGTTCGGAGACCTGTTCCAGGCGACGAATCGTGACGATCGCTTCTATTCCGTTCTATTGAACGCTGTTCTTACTTTCTGAGGGGCGAATGGGGACCTGGGGGGGCAAACGACTGGTGATCGGGGCGCTGTCCGCCCTGTTGACCGTCGTCGCCTGGTCCCCGGCCGCCGTGATCGCCGACGACGACGAGGCGCCCGTCGCGCGTGTCTATGTCGCCGCCCCGCCCGCGCCGTTCAGCCAGACTCCCGAACAGGCCGCCGCCAAGAGCGCCGGCTGCGTCAGCTGCCACAGTCCCGTGGACGCCGCCAGCATGCACGCCTCGCCGGCCGTGGTGCTGGGCTGCATCGACTGCCATGGCGGCGACGCGACCGCTGCGGTCCCGGCGGGATCGGCAAGGGATACGCCGGAATACAATGCAGTACGCGACAGGGCTCACGTTCTGCCTCGCTATCCTGGCAGCTGGCATTTCCCCAGTTCGGCCAATCCGGAGCGGACCTACACCCTGCTCAACCGCGAGGCGCCGGAGTTCATTCGCTTCGTGAATCCCGGTGATTATCGGGTCGCTCGTCAGTCTTGTGGCAGTTGTCACATGGAACTGATTGAAAGAGCAGAACGATCCCTGATGGCGACGGGCGCCATGTTCTTCGGCGGCGCCTCGTACAACAACGGCATCCTGCCCTACAAGAACTACATCATCGGCGAGGCCTATACGCCGGACGGCCAGGCCGCGCGGCTGCTGTCGCCGGGCGATCCCCCCGGGACGGTGACCCTGGACGAGGCCCGGCGCGGCGCCCTGCCGGTCCTGTATCCTATCCCGACCTGGCAGGTGACGCCGCCGGGCGACATCTTCCGGGTGTTCGAACGCGGCGGCCGCAACATCGCCACCCAGTTCCCCGAGATCGGCCTGCCCAGTCCGACAGGCCAGATCCAGCGGCTGGAGGAACCGGGGCGTCCGGACATCCGCCAGTCCTCGCGGGGACCCGGCACCGGTCTGCGCATCGCCGTGCCCGTGCTGAACATCCACAAGACGCGCCTGAACGACCCCTACACCTGGTTCATGGGCACCAATGACCAGCCGGGCGACTATCGTTCCTCGGGCTGCACCTCGTGCCACGTCGTCTACGCCAACGACCGCGAGCCGCGGCACAGCCTCGGCTATTCGCATTTCGGCCGCGACGGCCAGACGGCCACCGCCGACCCGACCATTCCGCGAGGGGAGTCGGGCCACCCGATACGCCACGCCTTCACCCGCGCCATCCCGACGTCCCAGTGCATGAACTGCCACATGCACCAGCCGAACATGTTTCTGAACAGCTACCTCGGCTACACGATGTGGGACTATGAGTCCGACGCGCCGACGATGTGGCCCGAGCGGCAGCGCTATCCGACCGCCGAGGAGATGCGCGCGGTTCTGGACCGCAATCCCGAGGGCGCGGCGCCGCGCGGCAACTGGGCTGATCTGGACTTCCTGCGGGCCGTCAACGACCTGAACCCGACCCTGCGCGACACCCAGTTCGCCGACTATCACGGCCACGGCTGGAATTTCCGCGGCGTGTTCAAGCGCGACCGGGCCGGCAATCTGCTGGACGCCGAAGGGGGCATCGTCTCGCCCGACGATCCCGAGCGCTGGCGCCGCGAAGGCGAGGGGCAGTTCGTTCCGCCGGGGACCAATCCCGGCCGCACCGTCCACATGATGGATATCCACGCCGAGAAGGGGATGCAGTGCGCCGACTGCCACTTCTCGCAGGACAGTCACGGCTCGGGCCTGATCATGGGCGAGGTGGCCGCCGCGGTGGAGATCGGCTGCAAGGACTGCCACGGCACCTCGCGCGCCCTGCCGACCCTGCGCACCTCGGGCCCGGCGGCGCCGCCTCAAGGCACTGATCTGACCCTGCTGCGCAACTCCGACGGCCAGCGCCGCTTCGAATGGATCGAGCGCGACAATCGCCGGGTGCTGATCCAGCGGTCAATCGTCGATCCGACGCTGGAGTGGGAGGTCGATCTGGTGCGCGACGCCGTCGACCGGGACAGTCCCGAGTTCAATCCGGCGGCGGCGCGGGCGAAGCTGATGTCGGTGTCCCGGCCCGGCCAGGCCAGCTTCTCCTGGGGCCCCGGCGTCGCGACGACCGATCTGGCCCACGATGACGAGGAGATGGCCTGCTACAGCTGCCACACCTCCTGGACGCCGTCCTGCGGCGGCTGCCACCTGCCGGTCGAGGCCAATTGGCAGGCCGGGAGCCATCGCGCCGAGGGCGGCACGACCCGCAACTACGCCACCTACAATCCGCAGGTCGCGCGCGACGACATGTTCCAGCTGGGCCGCCATCAGACCACCCGCGGCGGGGTGATCGCCCCGGCCCGGTCGTCCTCGGCCCTGATCCTGTCCTCGACCAATATCAACCGCGAGCGGATCTATGTGCAGCAGCCGCCGATCTCGGCGGTCGGCTTCTCCAGCCAGGCCTTCGCCCCGCATTTCCCGCACACGGTCCGCACCACCGAGACCAAGACCTGCAGCGACTGTCACGTCTCGGAGGCCGAGGACAACAACGCCATCATGGCCCAGCTGCTGATGCTGGGGACCAACTCGGTCAATTTCGTCGGCATGCATGCCTGGGTCGGGCTGGAGACAGGCATCGAGGCTGTGCGGGTGACCGAGTGGGACGAGCCCCAGGCGGTGTTCGGCTCCTATCTGCAGCGCTACGCCTATCCCGACTTCTTCGCCCAGCACGTCGAGCGCAACGGGCGCGAACTGGTCAACTGGACCCGTGGTCTGGCCTTCGACCCCGCAGCCGGCGGCAGCGGCGACACGCGTTCGGTCGAGGAGATCGCCAACACGCTGCAGCGGACCGGCGGCCAGGCCCGCTGCCTGCAGTTGCGCGGGGAGTATATGTTCGTGGCCGAGGGGCGCGGCGGCTTCCGCGTCTATGACGTCGCCTCGATCGGCAACAAGGGCGTCTCCGACCGCATCCTGACCGCGCCCTTCTCGCCGCTGGGCCATGACACCCATGTCGCATCCGGCAATGCGACCTGCATGGCCCTGCCGACCAACCAGCCCATCGCGCCGACGCGCAACACCGTTGAAATGCGGGACGCCAATCAGGAACAGCCCTTCCACCCGATCTACAGCTACGCCGTCGTCACCGACGCACGCGAGGGGCTGATCCTGGTCAATGTCGACACCCTGGCCGACGGGGATCCGCGCAACAACAACCTGCGCCGCGCCGCGACCTGGAACCCCGGCGGGGTGCTGGACGGCGCGCGGCATGTGACCCTCGCGGGGCATATCGCCTATATCGCCGCCCGCGCGGGTCTGGTGGTGGTCGATCTGGATGACCCGCTGCGGCCCCGGCATGTGACGACCGTGCGGCTGGACGACGTCCGGGCGACGGCGCTGCAGTTCCGCTATCTGTTCGTCACCGACGCTCAGGGGCTGCGGGTGCTGGATGTGACGAAGCTGGACGATCCCCGGGCCATCGAAGGGGCGGTGGTGCCGCTCGGCGACGCCCGCCGCCTCTATGTCGCGCGCACCTATGCCTATGTCGCGGCCAAGGGGGAGGGGATGGTCATCATTGATGTGATCAACCCGCGCCGGCCGCGCCTGCACCAGCGGGTGACGCTGGACGGCCAACTGAATGACGCCGAGGACGTGGTCGTGGCCTCCACCAACGCCTCCCTGTTCGCCTATGTCGCCGATGGGCGGAACGGTCTGAAGGTGCTGCAACTGACCAGCCCGGACAGCCAGAGGAATTTCTACGGCTTCTCGCCGGAACCGAGGCCCGAGCTGATCGCCTGGGCGCGCACGCCGTCGCCGGCGCTGGCCCTGTCAAAGGGGCTGGATCGTGATCGGGGCGTGGACGAGACGGGGCACCAGATCGCGGTCTTCGGCCGTCTCGGTTCGCGGCCCTTCAACAGGCGCGAGATGGAGCGGCTGTTCCTCGACTATCGCGGCGAGGTCTATCGGGTCAGCGACCGGCCGTCGCTGGACGGCTGGCTGGCGGCGCAATAGCCGCCCTGGTCAGTGGTGGTGCGGCCCCGCCGTCCCCGCGCGTTCCTGCGCGAGATGCTTCATGAAAGCCTGCATCTTGTGGGTATAGCGGGCGAGGATCCTGTGCCGGTCGACCGCTGTGAAATGGCTGACCAGCCGGCGGCCGTTCCAGCGGTGCAGGCCGAACGAGGGCGGGGCCTCGACGATCATCGGCCGCTTGTCCGGACGGTCCAGATTCATCGGCTTGAGATCCAGCACCACCTGCGGGGCGGTGGAGGGGCACACCGTCAGGGTCGTGCCGGCCCATGAGGTGACAATGGTCCGGTGCACGTGGCCGCACAGGGCGCCGACGACCTGGCCATGGCGCGACACGACACTGGTGAGACGCTCGACCCAGGGCTCGGCCGGACCGATCGTCATCCATTCGATGCCTGTGTCGATCGGCGGGTGATGCAGCACCAGCAGGGTGGGGCGATGCGGCGCCTCGGCCAGACGGGCCTCCAGCCAGGCCGCCCGCTGCTCGCAGAATCCGCCGCCGTGACGGCCTTCCTCCAGGGTGTCCAGCACCACGATCCGTAGCGGATGGTCGTCGACCACATACTGGACGAAGCCGCCGTCGGTCGGGGTATCGGGGAAGGCCTGGGTGAAGCCCGCCCTCAGATCATGGTTGCCGAGACACATCAGGATGGGCAGGGAAAGCTGCTCAATCTCCTGACGAAACCATTCATAGTCGGCGACATCGCCCTTGTCGGCGATATCTCCGGTGACGACGACCAGATCGGGCCTGGGCTCGACCTTCATCACGGCCTGCAGCGTCTGGCGGAACCGCTTCTTGTTCATCTCGAACCGGCTTTTCTTGTCGAAGCCGATGTGGATGTCGGTGATCTGAACGATCAACATGACGCTGTTCCCCCGGTCAAAGTCACGTCATCCCTACTTCTCGAGCGCCTGGCTGATCCCATCCCAGTCGTCCGGCGGCGGCGTCTCTCGATAGTCTGCAATCCGTTTGGCGTAGATGGCCAGCACGCTCTCCAGTCCCGCGATCGTGTCTGCGCCGCGCAGCTTGGCCAGTTCCGCCTCGGCGCCGGCCCAGTCGCGGGACCTGTAGGCCGCGAGCATGGCCGCCATCCGCGTCCGCGAAGCGACGAAGGCGGCGCTGGAGGCCATGTCAGGCGGCCCCGTCAGGACGAAGACCCGCTCCGGCGCGTCGCGGCCGACGACCCGGATGATATCCAGTTCGATCAGGGCGAAGCCGGGCAGACGGGCGGCGAGGTCTTCCCCGACCAGGATGGAGACGCCGTAGAATTTGGTCAGGCTTTCCAGCCGCGCGGCAAGGTTCACCGTGTCGCCGACCAGCGAATAGCTGAGACGCTGACGCGAACCCATGTTGCCGACGCAGCACGGACCGGTGTTCAGACCGACCCCGATGGCCACCTCGCCCGGCCACGCCGGATCGCCGGCGCTGTCGGCGTTCAGGCGTTTGAGCGTCTCGAGCATGTCCAGCGCCGCATAAGCCGCGTTCTGCTCGTGATCGGCGTCGTCGAGCGGCGCGTTCCAGAAGGCCACGACGGCGTCGCCGATATATTTGTCGATGGTCGCCTTTCGCGCCAGCAGGACGTCGGTCATCGGCGTCAGCAGATCGATCAGGAAGCGGATCAGCTCCTGTGGTCCGAAGCGTTCGGAGATGCGCGAGAAGCCGCGCACGTCGCTGAACAGAACGGTCATCTGGCGGACCTCGCCGCCCAGCTCGAGCTGGCCGGGGTCGCGGGCGATGCGGTCGACGAGCTCGGGCGACAGATAGCGGTCGAAGGCGTTGTGGATGTGACTTCGCGCCCGTTCCTCCCGATAGAAGGAGACGGCGGTGATGGCGATATAGACCGAGACCACGCCCAATGCCGGGAAGATGGGTTCCAGCAGCAGGCCGCTGTTCCTGAAGGCGAACCACGACCCCGCCAGCACGCCGCCGAGCGCGAGCATGGCCAGCACCCCGCCGCGCAAGGCCCCAAGGGCGGGCGCGGACAGGGCGATCAGCAGGCAGAGCACCACCATCAGGATGCGTTCCACCCCCGGCGCCCAGTCGGGCCGGGTGAGGAACTTGCCGAGGATCATCTGTTCGGCGGCCTGGGCATGGATGACGACGCCCAACTCGCCGGCCTGGGTGGGGGTCGAGCGAATGTCCCGAAGGCCGATCGCGCCTGTGCCGATGAAGACGATCTGGCCTTCGAACAGCCGCCGCATTTCAGCTTCCGACAGATCACCCTGAAGGATGCGCCAGGCCGGAACGATGCGGTCGGGATGGGGCGCGGTGTAGTGCATCCACAGTTCGCCGATGTCGGTGGTCGGGACCTGCAGGTCGCCGGTCTTCACGGCGAGCACGGTTGTCTCGGAACCGCCGCCCCACTCGCCGCTGCCGTCGCTGCTGCGCACCAGGACGGCGCCCGCGCCCTGCGCGACCCTGAGCGCCTCCAGAGAGAGCGATGGAACGATCTGGCCGTCGAGATTTGCGATGAGCGGCACGGCCCGGATGATGTCGTCCCGGCCGGCGTCAAGGCTGACGGAGCCGGCCCCGGACGCCCGATCGCCGATGACCGGCAGGCTGACGATGGCGCCGTTGTATTCGCGCAGGATGTCCAGCGGCGGCGTTCCCGAAACAGCGACGCCGGCGTGCTCGGCGGGTCGGGCGTTGTTGGCTTCGTCGGTGAGGAAGTAGCCGGCGACCGTCGGTCCCCGCCCCATGGCCTGGCCCAGCAGTTCGTCATGGTCGGTCAGGGCGGCGATTTCGGAATAGTCGCCGCGCGCCTCGGGGTTCTGGCGCAGGATCTCGACGGCTCGGGCCGGGGAGGTCCGGTCCGGCTCGGAGAAGACGATGTCGAAGGCGATGGCGGCCGCGCCCGCTTCGGTCAGGGCGTCCGTCAGGCGGACGGCGTCCGTGCGCGGCCATGGCCACTGGCCGAGGCGACGGATGCTCTCGTCGTCGATATCGACAACCCGGACGCCGGCGTCCTGATAGGGGCGCGGGTAAGCCCGCTGGTAGGTGTCGAAAACCTGATTGCTGATGCCGCCGACGAACGGCGGTTCCAGTATCTGAAGGATCAGCAGGAACAGGGCCACGATCAGACCCGGCCCCGCCGTGGCGATGTATCGCGTAAGCGACAGGCTTGAGCGCGCCAGGCGCGACCCGATTTCCTTCAGCCGTTCGCTTTCAGGCTCCGCCCCCATCGCGCCGCCTCACTCGAAAAAGTACTGGTCGATTGATCATGTACTCCTCGCGGAACAATGTTAGCCTGATCGCTCCGCAGCTCGGGGATAGACTATCCCGGATAATCTGCAAGCGGTTGGGGGGATTAGATGAGACGTCCAGAGCGCCGTTCCGCGTCGGTCTTACGCGTCGGCCTGTTGATCACCGCCGCGGTGGGGCTGACCGCCGCGACGGTCAGTACGGCGGCGGCCCAGGACTTTGACGCCGTCTTCGCGGCGCCGGATGACGCTGACGTCAACCTCGAGTTCGCGCGGCGCGCCGCCGACACCGGCGATCTCAACGGGGCGGCCGGGGCGCTGGAGCGCGTGCTGATCGCGGACCCGAACCGTCATGGCGCCCGGCTGCTCTACGCCGCCGTCCTGTTCCGGCTCGACGATCTTCAGGGCGCGCGCGACCAGCTCAACCTGCTGGATCCGGTGACCTTGACCCCGTTGCAGCGGGCGGAGGCGACCCGATATCGCGCGAGGATCGAGCGCAGCCGTTCGACGACCCGGTTCAGCGGCAGCCTTTCGGCGGCCCTGACCTATGAAGAGGACGCCGCGGGCGCGCTCACCACCCAGTTCGATTCCCTGGTCGTCCCGCCGGTCAGCGAGGAGGGCGCGGCGGCCGTGTTCGCGGCCCGTTTCACCGTCACCCACGATTTGGACGGCGCGCCGGGCTATGCCGTGTTCGGCTCCGCGGGCGCCTACGATCGCTCGACCTTTGACAATATCGACGGGGATGTGAGGCGGGGCGACATCGAAGCCGGCTTCTCCTATATCGGTCGACTGAATTCATGGAATATCAGCGCGGTTGCGCGGGCACTTGATCTTCTCAATGAACCCTACATGCGGGAGGTCGGCGCCAGGGCGCAGGCCCGCTGGCGCACCGGCCCCGCCACGACCGTCTCCCTGTCGGGCGAGGCTGTGAGCCAGACGTTCGATGAGCCCGCGGTGGATGCCTTGGCCCTGATCATCGGCGGTGATCGCGACGGCTGGCGCTATGACGTCAACCTCGGCCTGACCCACCGGTTGAACGCGCGGAGCAGCGTGGGCGTCTCGGTCGGCTGGCAGGACAAGCAGGCTGACTACGAGCCGTTCGGCTATTCCGGTCCGAGCCTTCAGGGGCGCTTCGACACGGGCTCACGTCGTGGACAGTATCTGGCGGTTTCCGGCGGCCTGCAGTGGCTCGACTATGACGCCCCCGATCCGGTCTTCGTCGGGTTCGGGGCGCCGGCGCGGGAGGATGTCCGCAGTTGGGCGCGCGTGGCCGTTGGCGCGCCGATCAGCGCCTTCACGGCGGCGGGCGCGACCGGCGACTGGCGTCAGGACGTGGGGATCGAGGGCGCGCTGACCTATGGCGCCCGGGACTCCCTCGCGCCGCTGGCCGACTATGACAGCTGGGGCGCGGAACTGCGCCTGACATGGCGCTTCGGCGCGGCCCACTAGGAGAGATGGTCATGACCCAGGTTAGAGCCTTCGTCGCCGTCGCCGCCATGGTTTGCGCCGTGTCGACCGCCGCCGTGGTCCAGGCCCAGGAGGCCGTGGGCGTCAACGCCGCCATCCGGAACAGTATCCGGACCCAACCCGTCGGCGAAGGCGCGCTCCGGGCCGCGGCGCTGCGAGGGCAGGTCCGCTCGGGCGATGTCTTCGTCAGCGGCGCCCAGAGCCAGTTGCAGATCCTGCTGCGCGATCAATCCATATTCACC
>CALRJO020000002.1:0-100649 GCA_943367565.1 Brevundimonas vancanneytii | reverse complement strand
TTCACGGAAACGGGGCCGGTCTCGCGGGGACGGCCCCATTTCTTTGCGCGCTGAAAAGGAACATCCGCCGAGCGACGGTATTTCATCAGCGGTACAGCTTGGCAGTCGGCATCCGGATCGTCGGGCGCCGTCGGCTCTCAGCCACAAGGACTTTTTCATGCGCACCGCCGTTCTGATCGCCGCCACCGCCGCCGCCCTCACCCTCACCGCCTGCAACAGCCCCGATGAAGCCGCCACCGACGCCTCGACCGAGGCCGCCGAAGCCTCGGGCGCCGCCGTCGATACGGCCGCGACGACGACGGACGCGTCCGGTCGCGCGAATGCCGCGAGCGCCTCCGGCGCGACCTCGGGGGGGACCTCGGGCGAGACCATGGACCCGGCGACCGGAGGAACGGTGACCGACGGCGCCATGACCCCCGGCGCCCAGCCGCGCGACACCGCCGGCAACAACGTCACCGAGACCGAGCGCCGGCTGAATCCGCCAGTCCCGCAGTAGTCGTCCCCGACGACGGCGAGGGGCCGCCCGACAGGGCGGCCCTTTTTCGTTGCGCCACGGCCTGAGCGGTATAGGCCGTGGCGAATGGCAGAAGACCGCGCCCCCCGCCTGATCTGGACCGAAGACGGCTCGCCGCGCTCGGGTCGGTTCGGCGACGTCTATTTCTCGCGGCAAGACGGGCTGGCCGAGGCCCGGGCGGTATTTCTGGCCGGATGCGGTCTGCCGGAGGCATGGCGGGAGCGGACCCGGTTCTGCGTCGGCGAACTGGGATTCGGCACCGGCCTGAACATCGCGGCCCTGCTGGACCTTTGGCGCCGCGAGGGGCCGCCCGGCGGCCATTTGAGCCTGTTCTCGGTCGAGGGCTTTCCCCTGACCCGCGACGAGGCGGCGCGGGCGCTCGGGGCCTGGCCGGAGCTGGCGGAGGCCGCCCGGGCCCTGCTGGATGTCTGGCCTGCGCCGACGCCGGGGTTTCACCGGCTCGACCTCCCGGCGTTCAACGCGACCCTCGACCTCGTCGTCGGGGATGTCGGCTGGGCCCTGTCGCAATGGAGCGGGCGAGCCGACGCCTGGTTTCTCGACGGCTTCGCGCCCTCGACCAATCCGGACATGTGGTCGGACGCCGTGCTGGACGGAATCGCCGCGCGCTCCGCGCCGGGCGCCCGGGTCGCCACCTTCACCGTCGCGGGGACCGTGCGCCGGGGGCTGGCGGATCGGGGATTCACGGTCGAGAAGCGGCCGGGCCATGGCCGAAAGCGCGAACGGCTGGAAGCGCGCCTGTCGGGATCGGCGAGCGCGCCGGACGGGCCTCCCACCGTCGCCGTGATCGGCGCGGGCATCGCCGGAGCCGCCCTCGCGCGGGCCTTGGCGGTCGTGGGCGCCAGGGCGACCGTGATCGAGGCCGAAGCAGCGGGGGCGGCGGCCTCCGGCTTTCCGGCGGCCCTCGTCACGCCGCGTCTCGACGCCGGGGACGGCGACATCGCCGCCCTTTACGCCCAGGCCCTGGGCCGGGCGGCCGCCCTGTATGCGGCCACGCCGGGAGCGGTGATCGAAACGGGCGTGCTGCAACTGGAGCAGGCCCCTCGCGACGCCGCGCGGTTCGCCAGGATCGCGGCCCAGCCGATCTGGGCCGAGGGCGCCATGGCTGTCGTCGAGGCCGCCGCCTGTTCAGACCGGCTGGGCGAAACGGTCGGGAGCGGCGGCCTGTGGATGGGCGACGCCATGGCGATCCGTCCGGCGGCGGTCCTCGAGGCCTGGCTGGGAGACGCTGACCGGATCAATGCGACGGCAGGGCGGTTGGAAGCCTCGGAGGGCGGCTGGCGGCTGTTGGACGGGGCCGGCGCTGTGATCCTGGAGGCGGACATCGTCGTGATCGCCGCCGGCTGGGGCGCCGCGGGGTTGGCGCCGGATCTGCGCCTGGCGGCGGTCCGGGGGCAAGCGGACTGGGTCGAGGGGGTGGAGGCCGGTCCGGTCGCCTGGGGCGGCTATGCCGCGCCGACGGGGTCAGGCCTGTTGTTCGGGGCGACCCATGAGCGGGGTGAAACCGACGGCGGGCCATCGGACGAGGCCGGCGCCCGTAATCTGGCGATGGTCGCCGCCCGTCTTCCGGAACTGGCGGCGCGGATCGCCGCGGCAGGACCGGCCAAGGCCCGGACGGCCATTCGCGCCACGACGTCTGACCGGCTGCCGCTTGCGGGAGCTGTTCCGGGCGTTGAAGGCCTGTTCGTACTCGGCGGTCTCGGCTCGCGCGGTTTCTGCGCCGCCCCCCTGCTGGCCGAACATGTCGCGGCCCTGGCCGTCGGGGCCCCGTCGCCGCTGCCGGCGGGGCTGGCCGCGCGGGTCGATCCGTCGCGAAAGGCTGTCGCCGGGCCCCTTGTGCAACCGATCGGCAAGGCGGACGGTTGAGTTCCGGTTCCTCGAGGAGATCCCCATGCGCACCCTCGCCTTCGCCGTTCTCGGCGCCCTTCCGTTTCTCGCTTCCTGCGCCCCCGTCGACGGGGGCATGGCCGGTGATGGGCCGCCGCGCGCCCGACAGTGTTTCGGCGTCCGTCAGGTGGACAATTTCGAACAGGGCCGCCCCGACCAGGTCTTCCTGCGGGTGGGCCGCAACGACGTCTATGAGCTCAACGCCGCCGGCGGCTGCCCGGACATGGATTTCGCCAACCGCATGGCCCTGATCCCCGACGGCGGCATGGTCGGCACGCGTCTGTGCACCGACGACTGGGCCCGGATCGTGGTGCCGGGATCGACGTCCCAGACGTCGGTCTGCCGCGTTCGGGTCAGCCGCAAGCTGACGGCCGAGGAGATCGCCGCCCTGCCGCCCGGCCACCGCCCTTAGGTTTTCTGGGCGTAGCCCAGCCGCTGGTTGAGCTTTTCGATCAGGTCGATGGCCGTGTCGGCGATGACCGAGCCGGGCGGATAGACGGCGGCGGCGCCCATGTCGATCAGGGTCTGGACGTCGGACGGCGGGATCACCCCGCCGACCACGATCATGATGTCGGGCCGGCCCAGCTTCTCCAGCTCGGCCTTCAGTTCGGGCACGAGGGTCAGGTGGCCGGCGGCCAGGGATGAGGCGCCGACGGCGTGGACGTTGCGTTCGACGGCCTCTTTCGCCGCCTCGGACGGAGTCTGGAACAGGGAGCCGGCGACAGCCTCGAGGCCCAGGTCGCCATAGGCGGTGGCGATGACCTTCTGGCCGCGGTCGTGGCCGTCCTGGCCCAGTTTGGCGATCAGGACGCGCGGCGGGCCGCCGTCATTGTCGACGAAGGCGGCGACCATGTCGCGGGCGCGTGCGATCTTCGGATCGGCTCCGGCCTCCCTCGCGTAGACGCCGGACACGGTCTTCACAGTGGCGACATGGCGGCCGAAGGCAGCCTCCAGCGCGTCCGAAATCTCCCCGACGGTGGCGTAGGCGCGGGCGGCCTGAACCGACAGCTCCAGCAGGTTGGCGTTCCCCCGCGCGCCCTCGGTCAGGGCGTCGAGCGCGGCCTGCGTCTTCGCCTCGTCGCGTTCGGCGCGCAGCCGCTTCAACTTGTCGATCTGCGCCGTCAGGACGGCGGCGTTGTCGACCTTCAGCATGGGGATGTCGTCGACCGTATCGGACAGGTAGCGGTTCACGCCCACGACGGTCTGCTGACCGGTGTCGATGCGGGCCTGGGTGCGGGCCGAGGCCTCCTCGATCCGCATCTTGGGCACGCCGGCCTCGATGGCTTTCGCCATACCGCCCAGGGCCTCGACCTCGGCCATCAGGACGCGCGCCTTGTTCGCCAGTTCATGGGTCAGGCGTTCGACGTAGAAGCTGCCGCCCCACGGGTCGATGACCTTCGTCAGGCCGGTCTCCATCTGCAGCAGCAGCTGGGTGTTGCGCGCGATCCGGGCCGAGAAGTCGGTCGGCAGGGCCAGGGCCTCGTCCAGCGCATTGGTGTGCAGGCTCTGGGTCTGGCCGCCCGCCGCCGCCATGGCCTCGACCATGGTGCGCGGCACATTGTTGAACACGTCCTGGGCCGCCAGCGACCAGCCCGAGGTCTGGCAGTGGGCGCGCAGGGACAGGGAGCGGGGGTCCTTCGCGCCGAATTTCGAGACCGCCTCGGCCCACAGCAGGCGGCCGGCGCGCAGCTTGGCCACCTCCATGAAATAGTTCATGCCGATGGCCCAGAAGAAGCTCAGGCGCGGAGCGAACCGGTCGACATCCATGCCCGCCGCCACCCCGGCCTTCAGATATTCGACCCCGTCGGCGAGGGTGTAGGCCAGCTCCAGATCGGCCGAGGCTCCGGCCTCCTGCATGTGATAGCCGCTGATCGAGATGGAGTTGAATTTCGGCGTCTCGGCCGCGGTCCAGGCGAAGATGTCCGACACGATCCGCATCGAGGGTTCGGGCGGATAGATGTAGGTGTTGCGGACCATGAACTCCTTGAGGATGTCGTTCTGGATGGTCCCGGTCAGGGCCGCGTGCGGCACGCCCTGTTCCTCGGCGGCGACCACATAGAGGGCCAGTATCGGCAGGACGGCGCCGTTCATGGTCATCGACACCGACATCTGGTCCAGCGGGATGCCCTCGAACAGGGTGCGCATGTCGTAGATGCTGTCGATCGCCACGCCGGCCATGCCGACGTCGCCCCTCACCCGCGGGTGATCTGAGTCATAGCCGCGGTGGGTCGCCAGATCGAAGGCGATCGACAGCCCCTTCTGACCGGCGGCGAGGTTGCGGCGATAGAAGGCGTTGGAGGCCTCGGCGGTCGAGAAGCCGGCGTACTGGCGGATGGTCCAGGGATTGCCGGCGTACATGGTCGGATAGGGGCCGCGAACATAGGGGGCGATGCCGGGAAGGCCGTGGATGAAGTCCAGCCCCTCGACGGCCTCGGGGCCGTAGGCGGGCGCGACGGTCAGCCCCTCGGGCGTGTTCCAGACGTCGCGAGTCGGGCCGACGCCGGTGGCGTCGAGGTCGAGGGCGACCCTGGTGAAGTCGGGCGTGGTCATTGGCCAACCTCCCAGGTCTGGGTCTCGAACGGCGCGGCGAACCGGATCGGCGTGAGCGGCTCGCAGGCATCGCCGCCGGTCTCCCGGGGCGTCTTCGGCTCGGTCTCGAACGGAGCGGGATGGGGGTCGGGGTCGACGAATTTGGTCACCCCGACCATTTGGGCGTGGCCGTCGGCCAGCGCCGCCTCGCGCTCGGCCCGGGCGGCGGCGACCCGGTCCTGGACGTCGCCGGTGCGCAGGGCGACGATCAGCCCGCCCTCGCCCTCGATGCGCTGGAACTCCGCCCAGCCGGCCTCGGCCAGATCGCGGGTGCGGGCGTCGAGGAACCACGACCCCGCCGCCGGATCGTCGACCCGGCCCAGATGCGCCTCCTCCATCAGCACCGCCTGGGTGTTGCGCGCCTGACGCCGGGCGAAGGCGTTCGACCGGCCGTTGGCCCGCGACAGGCCGTCCAGCACCACCGCGTCCGCCCCGCCGACCGCCCCGGCGAACCCCGCCGCCGTCAGCCGCAGCAGATTGGGCCAGGGATCGCGCGCCGCCAGCATCCGGCGCGAGGAGCGGGCCTCGATCACAGCCGGCGTCTCCACGCCGAACGCCTTGCCGATCGAGCGCCAGATAAGACGCAGGGCCCGGACCTTGGCGAGGCCGTCGAAATATTCCTGATCGACCGAGACGCCCAGCACCGTGCCTTTCAGCGCCGCCTCCGCCGTCATGCCGGCCGCGACCGCCGCCTTGACCAGCGCGACCGCATTGGCCGCCGCGAAGCCCAGTTCCTGCGCGATCGAACCGCCGGCCTCGTGCACGACCCGTCCGCTCGCAAGGAAGAACGACGCCTCCGGATAGGCCCCGGCATGGCGCGCCGCTGTATTGGCCGCCAGCATCAGATGCTCGTCGATCGCCCGCGGCGCGGCGCCCGCTTCGGCGAAGGCGGACAGCGGGTCCATGTGGAACATCAGTTTCGCGCGCGGCGAGCCCTTGGCGGCGACGGCGAGGGCGTTGGCGGCTCCGGGACCGTCGAGACCGGCGTCCAGCCCGACCGTCGCCAGCTCCAGCGCCACGCCGTCCAGCGCGCGGGACAGGGGCTCGGAATCCGCCAGCACGCCGCCCTTCAGCAGGATGGAGGCCGCGCCGCCCTCGAGATCGGCGAAAGCGGCGGCGTTCACGGCCGCGGCGTCATCGCCCTCGATCAGGGTGCGCACGTCCCAGGCCCGACCGTCGGCGTCCGAGGGTCGCGGCGCCGACATCGGCTTGCCGCCGGTCGCCGCCGCATACAGGGGCCGGATCGCCAGGCCGTCGGCGTCGAGGTGAACCAGGCTTTCCAGCGGCCGGTCCTTCAGCGCCTTTTCGGCGAGGACGCGCCAGTCTCCGGGGGACGGGATCGGAAAAGTCATGGATATCCATTGCCCGCGTGGGCGCGCCGGGTCCAGTCAGCAGGCCGTCGGAACCTCGCCCGACCGATACGCCACTCTTGCGGTTGCGGTTAGACGCGCGGCGCTTACATCCAGGTCGAACACAGCCGGAGACTTCCCATGACCGATCTGTCCGTCTTTCCGATCACGCGGCGCTGGCCCGCGCAACATCCCGACCGCCTGCAGCTCTATTCTCTGAACACGCCCAACGGGGTGAAGGTCTCGATCATGCTGGAGGAGATTGGCCTGCCGTATGAGGCCCATTTCATCGACATCGGCCGGAACGAGACCTGGACGCCGGAATTCCTGTCCCTGAACCCCAATGGCAAGATCCCGGCGATCATCGACCCCGACGGCCCGGGCGGAAAGCCGCTGGCCCTGTTCGAATCCGGCGCCATCCTGGTCTATCTGGCCGAGAAGACCGGCCAGCTGATGTCCGCCGATCCGGCGACCCGCTACGAGACCCTGCAGTGGGTCATGTTCCAGATGGCCGCCATCGGCCCGATGTTCGGCCAGGTCGGCTTCTTCCATAAATTCGCCGGCAAGGCCTGGGAGGACAAACGCCCGCTGGACCGCTACGTGGTGGAATCGAAACGGCTTCTGGGCGTGCTGGAGGCCCGGCTGGAAGGCCGCGACTGGATCATGGGCGACTGGTCGATCGCCGATGTCGCCACGCTGGGCTGGGTGCGCAATCTGATCGGCTTCTACGAGGCCCGCGATCTGGTTGAATTCGACGACCTGAAGAACGTCCCGGCCTGGCTGGAGCGCGGGCTGGCGCGCCCGGCGGTTCAGCGGGGCCTTGAAATTCCGCAGAAGGACTGATGTCTCAGGAGGGGCCGTCGTCTGGCGACGACGCCCCGAGTCGGGCGACCCTGGACCTAACGGGCGCCCGTTCCGGAACGTGGCAACAGCGAGACTCTGATCATCGCCGACGAAGACTGATGAATGCGGCAGCTAGCCGGCGACGCCGCGCATGGCCAAGGCCAAGGCCAGGGCGAACCGGCGGGCGCTGTCGGGGCCGGATTGTCCGGAAGGGAATGGTGGACGCGAGAGGGATTGAACCTGCGACCCCATCGATGTCATCGAGGTCTGCTTCTTGGCCATCCAAAGGGCAGGGACAAACCCGACTTCCAGAGACTCTGGGATGTCCGTTCCGCCGCCGGTCACCCCGTCAGCCAAACCGCCGCAGCGGTATAGAGGGCGATGCCGAGGGTGAGGTTGAACGGGAAGGTGATCGCCAGGGACGCGGTGACGAACACGCCGGCGTCAGCCTTGGGCGCCGCGAGCCGCATGGCCGCGGGCACGGCGATATAGGACGCCGAACCCGCGAGAATGGTCAGGAGGGCGGCGTTGCCTGCCTCCAGCCCGGCGAGACGGGCCAGCCCCAGCGCGACGCCCGCCGAGAGCAATGGAAAGCCCAGGGCGAAACCGATGACGCCCGGCGTCAGCTTGCGCCCTCCCTCCATCAGCCGACGGGCGGCGATGAGACCGATGTCGAGCAGAAAGAAGCACAGGGCGCCCTGGAACAGCGGCCCGACAAACAGGTCCAGACGAACCATGCCCGCCTCGCCGGAGATCAGTCCGACCAGGAAACTGCCGAGCAGCATCACGGAGGCCGCGCCGACGAACACCTCCCTGAGGATCGTTCTGCGCCGCCCCGGCTCGCCCCGACCGGCGCCGTTGAGAAGGATCAGCGCTGTCAGGATGGCGGGGGTCTCCATCAGTGCAAGCACCGCCGCCATGTAGCCGCCTGACGCGAGACCGAGGGCGGCCAGATGCTGCTGGCCGGCGGCGAAGGTCACCACCGAAACGGACCCGTAGGTCGCCGCCAGCGCGCACAGGGTCGGACGATCGAGCCTCGGAACGCGCTTCAGGATGACGAAGGCGACCAGCGGCATGAGGGCGCTGAGGGCGACGCCGATCGCCCCGGCCGCCAGAAAGTCGCCGTTGAACCCCGCCGCGCGCGCCTCGACGCCGCCTTTGAAGCCGATGCAAAGCATCAGGTAGAGCGACACGCCCTTGGCGACCGGCTCGGGGATGGCCAGGTCCGAGCGGGCGAACGCGGCCGCCGCGCCGACGAAGAAGAACAGGATGGCCGGCGACGTCAGGAGCGCCAGGCTGGCGGAGAGGTCAGGCATGCGTCAACGGGTCCCGCTGGAGGTGCGTCCGAGTGACCTCGACCCGCATGGCGATCCAGTTTATTGACCTAATGCAAGCTATAAGGGACGCTAATGACATGGCCGATCGGCTGGTCAACCTGGACATCGACCTGCTGCGCGCCTTCGTGACGGTCGTTGAAACCGGCAGTTTCACCCGCACGGCGGCCTTGCTCGGCCGAACCCAGCCCGCTGTCAGCCTGCAGATCCGTCGGCTCGAGGACCAACTTCGGTCGCCACTGTTCGATCGCGGGGGCAAGGGCGTTGGTTTGACGACAGAGGGCGCGGGACTTCTGCCGCAGGCCCGCCGGTTGTTGCGGCTGAACGATGAGATCGTGTCGACGCTGGGCGACGGGGATCTGGAGGGCGAGGTTCGGCTCGGCGCGCCCGAGGACATCGCGACCATGCACCTCCCCGGGATCCTGGGAGCGTTCGCGCGCAGCCATCCCCGTATCCGGCTGTCCGTGACCTGCGACTACACCGCCAACCTGCTCGACCAGATGTCGCGCGGCATGCTCGATCTGGCGCTGATAAAGCGGGAGCCCGTCGGGCCAGACCTGGGCGTCCGGGTCTGGAGCGAGCCGCTGGTCTGGGTGGCGCTCGACGGCTCGATCGTCGAGGCGTCGCCGCTGCCGCTGATCATCGCGCCCGCCCCGGACATCTATCGTAAACGGGCCCTGGGCGCGCTCACGGACGCCGGCATCGGCTTTCGCGCGGCCTTCACCTCGCCGAGCCTCGCCGGTCAGATGGCGGCCCTGCGCGCCGGCCTCGGCGTCGGCGTGCTTCCCGCCGCCATGGCCCCGCGTGACCTGTCGGTGCTCGGGGAACCGCTTCCGACGCTGAGCGACAGCGAGATCGCGCTGGTCACCGCACGGGGCGCGGGCGGGCCGGCGGACCTTCTGGCGCAGGAGGTTCTGCGCGCGCTCGAGCGAGGCCCCATCGGTCCATGACCGGCCATTATAAGCCGCATCATTACTTCTGATTGGCCGGACGGGGGCGGCCCGCGCATGGTGACTATGCGGCCCGGGCCCCTCTGACGATCGTATTGGTCGTGATGTCGGACTGTGAGCGTGTCCGGCGCCAGGGTCCCCTTCTTCGGCGCCGGCGCGCTCCTTCATCCGAGGAGCGAAACATGACCCGACATCTCATACACCGCCTGCTCAGCGAGCATTCCCTCCTGGAAGCCGCGCTGGTGGAGGAGGTCCGGCGACCCCGCCCGGATTCGCCGACCGTCAAGGCGATCAAGAGGCGCAAGCTTCAGGTGAAGGACCGCCTCCAGATGCTGGAGAGCAAGGCGGCGAGAGGAGGGCTTCATGTCTGAGGGCCGACTTTCCGGCTTGCGCGGCCTGTACGGGCGGGCCGACCGGATAATGTTCAAGGCGATTCCGGCCCAGCCCCTCCTGATGGTCTGGACGCCCCACGGCATGGTTCCGCTGCGCGCCCGTCCGGCACAGGGATCCGGCCGATGACGCCGCGCCCTGCAGAAGTGGCGAGATCGCCGTCCCTGTCCTTTTCAGGTGAGCGCTGCGGACCGTCCTCGAACCCCGCCCCCGCGCGCGAGCTCGGGACGCCCGACCGTGGAGATCATCGATGAGAGTTGGCCCGGTTCCGAATTTCGCCGGCCAGGCCGGGGCGGTTCAGCTGGCGCAGCTGACCTGCCGGGTCGCCGGACATCGTAGCTCGCCGACGGGCCGGCCCGTCGAGTCCGTTGGCGCGATCACCGACGACACCGCCACCCGGAGGCCCAGTCAGCACACCTTCGACATCAGCGTCTGAGCCGCGATCAGGGTGAACAAGCTGGTGGAGCTCTGACACAGGGCGTCTCGAAAAAATGCGACGGCGGGGGGGAGGCCATCCTCGCCCCGAACGCTGTCCCCTGCCCTGACGGCCCCTGGCCGCCATGGCGGAACCGTTCGACGGCCGCCGATGGGGTCGGCTTCATGACCCAGTGGCCGGACGATCCCCTGATGGCGGGCTACCGGCGTTTCCGCGCGTCGGTCTGGCCGACACAGGCAAGGCGCTACGCCGAACTGGCCCGACGACGGCAGCGACCGACGACGGCGGTCATCGCCTGCTCCGACGCCCGGATCGATCCGCAGACCATATTCGACGCCGAGCCCGGCGAACTGTTCGTCATCCGCAATGTGGCGGGGCTGGTCCCGGAGTATGCGCCCGACGGCGGGTGTCACGGGACCAGTGCGGCGCTCGAGTATGCGGTCAAGATCCTCAAGGTCCGCCGGATCGTCGTGCTCGGACATGCAGGTTGCGACGGCATTCACGCGATGATCCATGGTCCGCTGCGAGACGCCCCCGACTTCCTGGGGCCGTGGGTGGACATCGCCGAACCGGTGATGTGGCCGATGCCCGAGCAAGGCTCCGGCGAGACGTTCGAGGCTGCGATCGAGGACGCCGTGCTGCGCTTGTCCCAGACCAACCTGAGGACGTTCCCGTGGATACGGGATGCCGAAAAGTCCGGTCGTCTCTCCCTGGCGGGCTGGAAGTTCAGCATCGCCTCGGGCGAACTGACGCCCGGCTAGTCAGGTCCATTGGCGATGATTATCGGCCGCATGAGCACAACTCATTGGCCTGCCCGGAGGAGCCCGTTCAACGTGATCGAGCGGCCCGGGCCCCTCTGACGATCGTGTTGATCGTGATGTCGGACCGCATCGGGTGCGCTCGAGGCCGGGGTCCAGTCCATCCAGAATCCCTTGGTCACGGCAGAGAGCGCACCCGTTTCAGAGGAGCGGCTCCATGACGACCAGATCGAGCCGACGGCTGAGGCGCTACAGCCTCATCATGGCGTTGAACCTGATGACCGCGTTCTCATCGGCGATCAGGGCGATGCGATCGGTTCGTTCACGGTCGCGCGGTCACCGCTGAGCGCCATTTCCCCAATCGCGGCCATCGCGCCCCCTCCGTCGCGCGACCCCACCCGACTTCACAGAGCTTCACTGATGACCCCCACCCTCCGATCCGTCGTGGCCACAACGCTGGCAGGTTTCATCCTGGCGGCGTGCGACCCGATCGACACGTCCGCCTTGCATGACATCGAAGCGGCGGCGGAGGCCGCGCGGGCCTCGGCGGAAGACGTCGGTTCCCGCGCTTCCGAAATGCAGGGCGCGATCGACGATCCCGTGGGCGCCCTGCGCACAGCCGCCCTGGGGGCCAGCTTCACCAGGACCCCGACCGCCGAGGCGAACCTGTTTGTGCTGACTGACCTGCAGACAGGTTGCCAATGGCTTGCCACCTACGGACCAGACAACCAGGCGGTGAGCCTCGTGCCCCGCACCGAGCCGAGCGGATCGAACACCCGCCAACGCTGCATTTCGATCGGGTCGGTCGGTCCCGGCGCTGGCGAAGGCTCGCAATGACGCCGTCCCGTCGCCTGTATCGACGCGCCCCACGGCCGGTTCAAAGCCCTCCCGTTCAACAGCCCCTTTCTTCAGCCAAGGCCTGATAGCGCCGTGCCCACCGATACCCTGTTCCTGTTGCTTGGCCTCGTCCTGCTGATCGCAGGCGGCGATCTTCTCGTCCGGGGAGCGGTCCGTATCGCCGAAAGACTGCGCCTCTCACCGATGCTGATCGGCCTGACGGTCGTGGGCATGGGCACCTCGACGCCGGAACTGGCCGCGAGCCTCCAGGCCAGCCTTGCCGGATCTCCGGGCATCGCCCTCGGCAATATCGTTGGATCGAACATCGCCAACGCCCTTCTGATCCTCGGGACGGCCGCTGTGATCGCGCCGATCGCGGTGAATGCCCGCACCCTCTGGCGCGACGGCGGCGTGGGCATTGTGGCCGCCCTGGCGCTGCTGGCTGCGGGGGCGACGGTGGGTCTGTCCCGCGAGGCGGGCCTGGCCTTCCTGATCCTGATGGCGGGGTACATCTACTACGCCTATCGCCAGGAGCGCGTGGGCGGGGCTCACAGCGCCGCCTATGATCGCGCCGCGGCGATGGAAGAGGTCGACCCGGCCCTGGTTCCGCATGACCAGCCGTCGGGCCGGCTGTCGGTCGCGCTCCTGCTTTTCATTGTCGGCCTGGCCCTGATCGTCGGCGGCGGCAGCCTTCTGGTAAACGCCGCTATCGCGATCGCCCAACAGCTCGGGGTCAGCGACACCGCCATCGGGCTCACCATCGTGGCGGTCGGAACATCCCTGCCGGAACTGGTCACCTCGGCCGTCGCCGCCTGGCGCAGGCAGGGAGACATCGCCCTGGGCAATGTGCTGGGCTCCAACATCTACAACATCCTGTTCATCGGCGGCCTGACAGGAGCGATCGCCCCGACTGCGATTCCGGCCAGCATCATGGCTTTCGACCTCTGGGCGCTGGTGGCCGTGTCGCTGGTCGTGTTGCTATTCGCCTTCTCCGGCGGGCGGTTGAGCAGGAGAGAAGGCCTGGTTCTGGTGGCGGCCTATATCGCGTATGCCGCCTACACCGCCGGCCCGTTCTGAAAGCGGACGCCGCCGGCCTTTTTCACCCTGTCGGCTTCATCGGCGCGCGCTCGGGTAGGATTTCGCTGCGGCCCGAGGGGAAAGACATCCCCCACCACCAGCCCGGCCGGCTTCCATTTGCGCGTCGCGCTGGCCGTGCCGATCGCCAGCGATCCACCGTTCCCCGTCAAGGCGCGGGCGAAAGCCCTCCAGACGGATATCGTGGAAAAGCCCGGCCTGGGCGCGGACCTCATCCGCGCGGTGCGCTCCGCCATCGCGTGAGGTCCAACCTGGGAAGAGTCCTGATGAGACGTCCCGGTCACGGCCAGAGCCTAGCGCGTCAGCCAGAGCATGAGACCGCCGGCGGCCGCGACGCTGAACAGACAGATGATCAGGGTCTGTCGCAGCACCTCGCCTTCCCGGCCCGCCAGACCGACGGTCGCTCCCCCGGCGATGATATTGTGCGGGCAGACGATGTTGCCGATCCCCGCCCCGACCCCCTGGGCCGCGGCCATCGTTACGGGTGGCAGGTTCAGGGCCGCGCCCGCGCTCGTCTGGAACGGGGTGAGCAGAATATTCGAAGCCGTGGCCGAGCCCGTCACGAAGGATCCGAGCACGCCGGTGAACGGAGCGATGAAGGGCCACACGCCGCCCGTCGCGGCCGCGGCGCTCGCAAGGGCCCCGATCATGCCGGCGTGAACCATGACGCGGGACACGGCGAGCATCGCGAACAGGGCTGCGGCGACCAGCATCAAACGGCCGCCGGCGGCCGTGGCGGCCGTCGCGAACTCGCCGATCGTTCGACCCTGGGCCAACCCGCCCAGCACAAGCCCGGCGAACAGGATGGCGCCGGGATGATACAGCGGCGACCACGCCCCCCTGAAGACGCCGCCGACCGACCAGGTCACCGCGACCGAGCGCAGGGTTTCCCCGAGGACGGGAAGGAGCCGGGTCGCCAGGACGAGGGCCACGATGACGGCGTAGGGAAGCACCGCCCTGATGACCTGCCCGCCATCGACCGGCGCGACGGTCGTCCGCCGCAGGCTGATGATGGCGGCGAACAGGACGCCGCCGACGAGAGCCCCGCCGACCGTCGGCAACTCCGGCCCAACCCAGAGGGCCAGCCCCAGATAGGGCGCATAGAAGCAGGCGCCCGCCAGCGCCGCCATGGCCCAGTCGCGGCGCGTGGGGGCCCGATCGCCGGCCAGCCAGACCAGCGCCGCGAGCAGGCTCCAGCCCACGGCTGCATTCAGCAGGGCGGTCTCGCGGGCGATCTCGACCGCGGGGAGTCCGCTCAGCGCCGCCTGGGCCAGTACAGGCGTGCCCAGCGCGCCAAAGGAAACCCCCGCGCCATGCCCGATCAGCGCCAGGGCGACGGCGCGTGTCGGCCCGTAGCCCAGCCCGACCAACAGCGGCGCTGTAAGGGCGACGGGGGTCCCGAACCCCGCGGCGCCCTCCATGAAGAGCCCGAAGAACCAGGCGATCAGCACCACCTGGATCCGGGGCTCCGCTGAAACCTGGCCGGCGGCTGATCGCAGCGTCAGAAGGGCGCCCGACCGGTTCTGCAATTCGTAGAGCATCAAGGCGGGAAAAATGATCCAGAGGATCGTCACGGTCGTGAACCCGGCTTCCAGCAGGGCCCCGCCGGTCGCCGCCGCCGGCCCGAACTCCGTCAAACGTGTCACGCCAAGGCCAAACGGACCCATGGCGACCACGATCGCCACGGCCAGTCCCGCGAGGCCCGCGTACACGGCCCGCCAGCGCAGCCCCAGCATCAGACCGACCACGGCCAGCAAGGGAAGGCTCGCGAAAGCCGCTGTCACCTCGGAGCCGGCGGCGGGGCTGTCCGAACCGGATGGAGGGGGCTCCCGGTTCGCTCGAAGGCGCTGATGTTGCCGATGGTCGTCTCGGCGATGGCGGTGAGGGCCTCGGCGGTGAAGAAGGCCTGGTGGCCGGTCACCAGCACGTTCGGAAACGTCAGCAGGCGGGCGAAGACGTCATCATCGATGAACCGTTCGGACCGGTCCTCGAAGAACAGGGCGGCTTCCTCTTCGTAGACATCCAGGCCGAGGCTGCCGATCGATCCGCGCTTCAGTCCCGCGATCACCGCCCGGGTATCGATCACCGCGCCGCGGCTGGTGTTGATGAGCATCGCTCCGGGTTTCATCCGGCGGACCGCCGCCTCGTCGATCATATGTCGCGTGCCGGAACTCAACGGGCAGTGCAGGGTGACGATGTCGCTTTCAGCCAGCAACTCCGGCACGCCGACGTAGGCGACGCCCAGATCAAGCAACGCCTGATCCGGAACGGGATCGTGGGCCAGGACCCGGCAACCGAAGCCGGCCAGGATTGTCGCCACGATCCGTCCGATGGCGCCCGCGCCGACCACGCCGGCGGTCTTGCCGTACAGGTCGAACCCCAGCAGACCCTCAAGCGCGAAATTGCCCTCGCGCACCCGATTGTAGGCGCGGTGAGTCTTGCGGTTCAACGTCAGGATCAGGGCCAGGGTGTGCTCGGCCACGGCGTGGGGCGAATAGGCCGGGACCCGCGCGACCGCGACGCCGCACCGCTCGGCCGCCGCGATATCGACGTTGTTGAAGCCGGCGGCCCGCAGGGCGACCAGCTTCAGACCGTCGGCCTGCAAAGCGCAGACCAGATCGGCGTCCAACTCGTCATTGACGAAAATGCAGAGTCCCTCGAACCCGGCGGCCAGACGGCGGGTCTCGGCTGAAAGCCGCGCTTCGATGAAGGTCAGTTCATGGCCCGCGGACTCATTGGCGCGGGTCAGGAACGACTGGTCGTAGGGTCTCGAACTGAAAATGGCGATCCGCACATTGACCTCCGGCTGATTTCAGACGCTCGCAATGGCGCCGGCGCCAAGGTTTCGACGACCTCGGTCACACAGCAGGACACGCTTCGCATTGACGCCGATCAAGGCGTCGCATGCATAAATCCAGGATGGACTGCTGATCCGGGCGTCGTCTGTCGGCTGCGGCGCCTGGCCAACCACGCCGGCCATTGGAGCGCCGAATGACCTGTTCAAGCCTGCTGGTTTACGTCGATCCCTCTCCAGCGGGCGTCGCTCGCCTGGAGACGGCATGTGATCTCGCGAGGGCGTTCGACGCCCATCTTATAGGGGTTTCGGCCAGCATGCCGCCGCCGCCGATGATCGATCCTCTGGCCGTGGGAGCCGGCGTGCTGACCGCCTATCGCGAGGTCGCCGAGGAAGAGATCCGGGACGCCCGCGAGACCTTCGAGACCACGGTCAAGGCGCGGGGCGTCAAGTGGGAATGGCGCGGTGGGGTTGATTGGCCGTCGGATCTGCTGGTTCGCTCCGCCAGGGCGGCCGACCTGGTCGTCATCGGTCCCAGGACTGATGCCGCGCCCTACCGCAGTCCGGACCCGGCCAGCGTCCTCCATGCCATTGGTCGGCCTGTCCTTCTGATCCCTGATACGCCCGCCAGACCGCCACTCAAGAGTCCTGCCGTGGTCTGCTGGAAGGATACTCGCGAGGCGCAAAGGGCGGCCGCGGCCGCGCTTCCGCTGTTGCGCCGGGCGACGACGGTCAGCGTGATCGAGGTCGCCGGGGGCGGAGAAGAGGACGACGCCGGTGTCCTCGATGTCCGGGACTTTCTGCGACGTCATGGCGTGGACGCCACCGCGCAGGTGCTGGCGAAAGGGGACCAGACGACCTCAAGTCGCATACTGGCCCATGCCGAGTCCCTCGAGGCTGGCCTGATCGTCGCCGGAGGCTACGGCCATTCCCGTCTGCAACAATGGATCCTGGGCGGAGTCACCAACACCCTGCTCAAGCACAGCCCCGTAAGCGTCCTGCTGACCCACTGAGGACGACAGGCGAACCGCAGACAGACGATCATCCCCCCGGCGGCCCGCCATTCCCGGCCTGCTCGGCCTTGAAGACGGCCCTGAGCGTGCCGGGCAGGCTGTCCGGCGTGACACTGATCGAATCAATGCCCAGGCCGGTCAGAAAGGCTGCGATCTCCGGATAGGTCGCGGGAGCCTCGCCGCATATCCCCACCGGCCGACCGTTGCGCTGACCGCCCGCGATGGCCTGGCGCAGCATCTCCAGCACGCCGGGGTCCCGCTCGTCGAAATCGAAGGCGACGATCCCGGAATCCCGATCGACTCCCAGGACCAGCTGCGCAAGGTCGTTCGACCCGATCGAGAACCCGTCGAACAATTCCGCAAAGGCGTCGATCTGCACGACGTTGTTGGGGATTTCGCACATGACGTAGATTTCCAGGCCGTCCTCGCCGCGCTTCAGACCATGACGCGCCATGGCCTCAAGCACCCCCCGCCCCTCCTCGACCCGCCGGCAGAACGGAATCATGAGCCGCAGATTGGTCAGGCCCATGTCGCGCCGGACACGGAGCAGCGCCTCGCACTCGAGCGCGAAGCCGTCCGCATAGAGCGGATGGTCGTAGCGCGCCGCGCCTCGGAAGCCGATCATCGGGTTCTCCTCGACGGGTTCGAAATCACGACCGCCGAGAAGCCGGGCGTATTCGTTGGTCTTGAAGTCGGAGAGGCGCGCGATGACCGGCCTGGGGTGGAAGGCGGCCGCGATCAGGCCAACGCCCTCGGACAGGCGGCGCACGAAATAATCCCGCGCGGAGATGTCCTCCCCGATCCGTCGCGCCATGGCGGCCCGGACCCTCGCCGACACGCGGTCGGGATGGGCCGCCGCCATCGGATGCATGCCGATCTGCTCGCCGATGATGAACTCCAGCCGCGCCAGACCGACGCCGGCGCTGGGCAAGCGAGCCGCCCGCAACGCCATGTCCGGGTGCGCGAGGTTCAGCATGACCCTCGTCCTGGGCCGGGGCAGGCTGGAGAAGAGAAGACGCTCTGTCTCGAACGGCACGACCCCTTCGTAAACCCGACCGGTCTCGCCCTCGGCGCAGGAGACGGTCACCATCTGGCCGTCGACCAGACTCTGCGTCGCATCCCCCGCCCCGACCACCGCCGGCACGCCGAGCTCACGCGCGACGATCGCCGCGTGGCAGGTGCGGCCGCCCCGATCCGTCACGACCGCGGCCGCGATCTTGATCACCGGGTCCCAATCCGGGCTGGTCGAACCCGACACCAGCACCTCGCCCGGCCTGAAGGCCTCCAGATCGCGGGCGTTGCGCACGAGGCGGACGGCGCCGGTGGCGATCTTCTCGCCGACCGCCTTGCCGGAGGTCAGGATCTTCCCTGTCCCGGTCAGCCGGAAGGTGGTCATCAGGTCGGCGTCGCGCTGCGAGATCACCGTCTCCGGGCGAGCCTGGACCACATAGAGCCGGCCGTCCGCGTCCTGGGCCCATTCGATGTCCATGGGCATGGGTTGGCCCGCCAGTTTCGAATAATGCGCCTCTATCGCGATGGCGGACCCGGCCAGGGCGAGAACGTCGGCATCGTCCAGGCAGAAGCGTCGGCGTCGCGCTTTCGACGTCGGCACGGCGCGGATCGCGCCGCCCTTGCCCGGACGCCACGCCAGGCTGACCTGTTTGGCGCCCAGCCGGCGATTGAGCACCGCCCGTCGGCCCTCGAGATAGGTGGGCTTGTGGACATAGAATTCGTCCGGATCGACGCTGCCCTGAACGATCCCCTCGCCGAGGCCATAGGCGCCGGTGACCAGCACCACATCGGGAAAACCGCTTTCGGGATCCAAGGTGAAGATCACACCGCTGGCCGCCTCGTCCGAGCCCACCATCCGCATCACCGCCACCGACAGGGCGACCTTGGCGTGGTCGAAGCCATTGTTGATCCGGTAGACGATGGCGCGGTCGGTGTAGAGCGAAGCGAAACAGCGACGGCATGCCTCGACCACCCCGTCCTCGTCCCGCAGATGCAGAAAGCTGTCGTGTTGGCCGGCGAAACTGGCGGTGGGCAGGTCCTCGGCGGTGGCGGAGCTGCGGACGGCCACGCTGATCGGACCCGGGCCGGCGGCCGCCAGGTCGCGGAAGGCCGCGGCGATCTGGTCGCGCAGCGCTTCGCCGCCCGTCGCCGCATATACGATGTCGCGCGCCCGGGCGCCCCGTCGGGAGAGTTCGGCGACATCGGTGGGATCGAAGTCGTCAAACAGCGCCTTGAGTTCGGTCTCGGCCCCCGCCTCTCTCAAGGCATCCCTGTAGGCCAACGCGGTGATCGCGAATCCGTCGGGCACTCCGATCGGCTGGGACCTGAGCAGTCCGCGCAGCTCGCCCAATGACGCCGTCTTGCCGCCGACAACCGGGACATCGCCCATCCCCAATGTGTCGAAGGGCCGAATGTAGATCGGCCCAGCGACCGAGGCGGGGTCTGTGTCGGATCTGGGCATCGATGGCTCTCCGTCGGGACACCGAGACTAGGCGCCTGGCAGAGGGAGGCCTTGAGATCGATCAAATCCGGCCCCGCCGACGAGGCTATGGTTGATGACCGCGCGGAAGGTCAGGTCTCGGTCCAGCCTGCCCCGACATGGACGCGATAGCCGGGAACTCGCCATGGGGCGGTCCGGCGCAAGATGGTGGCCGCGGTTCGAATCCGGATCAGGCCTCCGGTCCCGATTTTTCGAAAGCAGGGTCATGAAGCCCGAATCCACCATCGTCACCCTCACGCTGAACCCCGCGCTCGACATCTCGACGGCGGTTCCCCGGGTCGAGCCGGTCCACAAACTGAGATGCGAACCGCCCCGGTTCGATCCGGGCGGCGGCGGCATCAACGTCGCCCGCGTGATCCGGCGTCTCGGGGGGTCGGCGCTCGCGGTCTATCCGGAGGGCGGCTCCACAGGTCAGCGGCTGTCCTACCTGCTGAAAGCGGAGGGGACGCCGACGCGCGCCACCCGGATCGCCGGCGAGACCCGTGAAAGCTTCACCGTAATGGACCAGGCCTCCGCCGCCGAATATCGCTTCGTTCTGCCCGGACCCGTTTTGTCGGCCGCCGAGCTCGAGGCCTGCATGGACACGGCGGTCGGCGCGACCTCGCCACCGGGGTTCGTCATCGTCAGCGGCAGCCTGCCGCCCGGCGCCGGGGCCGACTGCCTTGCAGACCTGGCGGGCCGCGCCCGGGCCGCCGGTCTCAGGCTGGTGGTCGACACCTCCGGGCCGCCGCTGGCGGCGGCGCTGGACGCGGGCGTCTACCTGGCCAAGCCAAATCTGCGCGAGTTGTCGGACCTGATCGGGAACCCCCTCCCGGATACAGCCTCCCGCGTTCGGGCCTGCCGCGACCTCATCGCCAGCGGCGGCGCAAGCGCGCTTGCCCTCAGTCTCGGCGCCGAAGGCGCGCTTCTGGTCACGAGCGACGCGGCCTGGTCCTCCCCGGGCCTGCCGGTCGAACCCGTCAGCAGCGTCGGCGCCGGGGACAGCTTTCTTGCCGGATTCCTGTGGGCGCTCGGCCGGGATCTGGGACTGTTGGACGGCTTTCGGCACGCCATGGCGGCCGGAGCCGCCGCTCTCCTGTCGCCGGGCACCGAACTCTGCCGGCCGGCCGATGTCGTCCGTTTGCTGGATCTGGTCTCCATCACGCCTGTCGAAGCGCAAGGTTGAGACCTTTGGTCGCGCGACGGCGGGCGCGCATCCCGTCCGTCGCCCCCGGTCTGCGGACCTGGCCGCTCTCGGGTCGGTCCCGGCGGGCCGCGGGTCGGCGATCTGATCTCGATCAAACCTGAACGCTGGGGACGGGATAATATCGGTCCATTCAGGGAGGACGTCCATGCTGCACCCAGTCGCCCAGGATCCGGCCGATAATATCCGCGCCGCCCATCATCAGATTGGCAACAGCCTGCAGTCGGTCGCCGGGCTGCTGAGGATGCAGGGGCGTATCGCCGCTCCCGACGCCGCCGGCGCCCTGTTCGAGGCGAGCCGGCGGGTCGGAGTCGTCACCCGGCTGCACCAGCGCCTTCAGGGCAGCGAGACGCCCGAGGTCTGCCTCGACGAACTCCTCGGCGATGTCTGCCGGGATGTGGCTGAACTGGACGCCGGTGATCGCGACGCCGAGGTGCGCGTGGACATACAGCCGCTCTCCGTCAATCCTGTCATCGCCTCGGCGGTCGCCATGATCACCGCCGAGCTCCTGAGCAACGCCCTTGAACACGGGCTGCGCCTGGGAGCCGGGGTCGTGGAGGTGTCGCTGACCATCAGCGAGGACTCGGCCCGCCTCCAGGTGTCTGACACCGGCCCCGGTCCGCCCGGCGGGACATTCATCGAGGGTTTTGGGCTGTCTCTGATCATGAGACTGGCCGGCCAGATCGGCGCTTCGGTCGAACGCCACAGCAGCCCCGGCGGCACGCGGTTCGACATCTGGATTCCCGGTCTCTGAGGTCTGGCCCGTCAGGCGAACGGGTCTGGATGATTGCGGCGTCCCCTTGAGCCCGACCATGGCCCGTCTCACCTTGTTCTGGCGCCGCCCGCGCAGTTCGGCCATTGCCGATCGATCTCCGCCGTCGCCGGGCTGGCGCTCCAACGCCTTCGACCCTCAGCTGGCTACTCCCACGCCCCTACCAGGCCGGCTCTGGCTCGAACCGCCGCGCAAGGGCGAGGCGCTCCAGAACGTCATCCAGGGTCACGATCCCGACCAGTACGTCTCGATCGAGCACCAGCATGCGCGGCCGACGATCTCTTCGCATGCGTTCCAGGACCGTGAAGGCGTCGTCCCCCGGCGCCGCGGCCCGTGTCGGATCCAGCGGCGAACAAATGTCTCCGAGGGTGGTTCTCGCCCAGCGGTCGCGTGGCGTCCCGAGAATGTCCGCCGGCTCCACGACCCCGATCAGCCGGTCTTGCTCGACGATGGGATACAGGCCGTGGCGGGTGGCGTAGAGGCGATAGCGCACGAAGGCCTCGATGCCCATGTCCGAAGGGGCCGTTTCGACCCGCTGCGCCATGAATTCACGGACCGGGCGACCGGCAAGATGACGGCGGGCGACCAGATGATCCAGGGCCGCCGTGGCCGCGGCGAGGACGAACAGGCCGATCAGCACCCACCAGAGTCCGCCCGCCGGATGCCCCGACAGGGCGATGGCGAATCCCGCAAGAACGAGAACGCTCGCGAGGCCCTGGCTCGTCCGGGCGGCGACCCGGGTGGCGGTTTCGGGGCGACCCGTGACCATCCAGATGGCAGCGCGGAGGACGCGACCACCGTCCATCGGATAGGCGGGGGCCAGGTTGAAGACGGCCAGCACCAGGTTGAATGTCGCTAGGTAGCCCAGGGCGATCGCCGCTTCGCCCGGCGCCGCGGTCATCCGGAGCGCCGAGGCCGCCATGGCGAACAGCAGGCTCAGACCGAGGCTCGCGGCCGGACCCGCCAGGGCCATGAGGAGTTCAGCTCGAGGAGCCCTGGGTTCCTCGTCCAGTTCGGCGATCCCGCCCAGGAGGAAAAGCGTGATCCGGTGGACCGACATGCCGTAGGCCCGGCCGACCAGGGTGTGAGCGAGTTCATGCAATATGATCGAGGCGGCGAGACCGATCACCACCACCGCTGCCATGCTCCAGTAAGAGGCGGGCGGCAGACCGGCGTGGAGGCGTGGGAAGGCGCCAGTCGCCAGGGACCAGGCGATCAGAAGGGCGATGATCAGCCAACTGAAGTGAATGCTGATCTCGACGCCGAACAGGCGCGCCCCGACCGGCCGCGCGAGACTGCGAGATCCGTGCGCGATGCGAACCGGACTTGGGGCGCGCATCACGCGTTCCGCGGATCGCATGGGTCCGGGTTCGGCCAGATCCTGGCTTCGGACCGCGCGCTACGGCTGGGGTCGGGGTGAGCCGGCTCGTGCGAAGATGTCGGCATTGGAGGCGCTCCGTCTGGAAACTGGCCGGTTCAGGAGGGGTCGATCACCCCCAGCAGAAGACCGACGCGGCCATCGCCCCACATCGGCAGGAGCAGCCGGGCGCAGCGGCCCGGAGCGGCGCTTCTGTGCAGCGTCGGTCGCGCGGCCTCCACCGTGGCGCTGGCCTGGGAAAGCAGGAAGTCGAATGGCGATGCGAGCGGTCCTTCCCCGAGGAAGGCCCCTTCCAGATCCCGGACGCCGCCGGCCTCCAGACCCTCTCCGACCAGGGCGAAGCGGAACCGTTCCGGCTTGTCGAACACCTCGAGGGTGAAGGCATCGTCCACGATATTCCCCATGTCCGCTGGCGACAGATCGTCCCAGAAGGGCATGGGCGCGCCCCTGCGGATCAGGCTCAGCCAATAGGCCCGGGCGCGCTCAAGTCGGGGCGGCAGGGATCGGGGCGCGGAATAGGGGTGCATGACGGCCTCGGTCAGGTGGACGCTCACTATCCGCCCTCCCGCGGGGAACACATTGATTCCGATCAAGTCACGCGGCCTTCGCCTTGCGCCGCCTCGTCCGCGACGCTTCGTGCCGCCGCCGGCTTCATCGCTCGAACCGTCGAGCGAACGCGGCCCGGGCGGCGGCGCCAAATGACGCGCCCGCGCCCGCGTTATCCGTCCGACGCAGGCCGAGAGTGGAGACCGCGAGCGACGGGCGTGCTGGTGCCGACCACGGGCATTTTGTCAGACCGCCGCGAGAGGCTATCTCCAATCCGCCGGCTCATCGGGAAGGGCCGCTGGAGCCGCGTCTGATGCTTGGTGACTGGATCGCCTCATCCATCTTCAACGAAGTCGCCGCCCTGCTGGTCCTGGCCGCGGGCGTGGGCTTCGTCGGCCTGCTGCTCAAGCAGCCGCTCATCGTCAGCTTCATCGCCGTGGGGATCCTGACCGGGCCCTCGATGCTCAATGTGGCCCGGTCGAGCGAGCCCATCGATCTGCTGGCCGAGCTGGGCATCGCCGTCCTGCTGTTCCTCGTCGGGATCAAGCTGGATGTGAAGCTCGTGCGGTCGCTGGGGTTCGTCGCCCTCGCCACGGGCCTGGGACAGGTGATCTTCACGTCGATCTTCGGCTTCCTGATCTGCCTGGCCCTTGGGCTGGACCCGACAACATCGCTCTATGTGGCCGTCGCGCTGACGTTCTCCAGCACGATCATCATCGTGAAGCTCCTGTCCGACAAGCGCGAACTCGAAACCCTCCACGGCCGGATCGCCCTGGGCTTTCTGATCGTCCAGGACATCGTCGTGGTGCTCGCCATGATCGCTCTTTCGGCTTTCGGCGTGGGCACGCGAACCGATGCCGGCCCCGGCGACGTGCTCGCCGTGCTCGGCTCCGGCCTGGCGCTCCTGGCCTTCGTGATCCTGTTCGCCCGGTTTGGCGCGAACCGTCTGACCGAGCGTCTCGCCCGGACCCCCGAACTGCTGATCGCCTTCGCTCTCGCGCTCGCGGCCCTGTTCGCCGCCGCCGGCGAGAGTCTGGGTTTCGGCAAGGAACTGGGCGGCTTGCTCGCCGGCGTCGCCCTGGCCTCCACACCGTTCCGGGACGCGATCGCCGCCCGCATGGCCCCGTTGCGGGACTTCCTGCTGTTGTTCTTCTTCATCGCCCTCGGCGCGCAACTCGACCTGGGGGCCCTCGGGCAAAGCGGTTGGGCGGCGGTGGCGCTCTCCCTGTTCGTACTGGTGGGCAATCCGCTGATCGTCATCCTGATCATGGCGCGGATGGGATATCATGCCCGCACGGGCTTTCTTGCCGGATTGACGGTCGCCCAGATCAGCGAATTCTCCCTGATCTTCATGGCCATGGGAGTGTCCCTCGGTCACGTGACCGGAGGCTCGCTGGGGCTGGTCACTCTTGTCGGGCTGATCACGATCGCGGCGTCGACCTACATGATCACCTACTCTCACCAACTATACCGACTGTGCGAACCCTTGCTGGGTTTCGTGAAGGTGCATCGGCGGGCGGCCGCGCACGCCGAGGCGCACGCCGACAAGAGTCCGGACGTGATCGTCTTCGGGCTCGGCCGGTACGGGGGGGCGATCGGCATGCGCCTCGCGGCCGCCGGGCGGCGGGTGCTGGGAGTCGATATCAGCCCACGGGCGGTCCGGAGCTGGCGGAACCGGGGGCACGAGGGGGTATTCGGCGATGTCTCCGACCCGGAGTTTCTGGCGTCCTTGCCGCTCGACGCCGCGGAATGGGTCGTCGCGACAATCCGTCCGGCCGACCCGGGCGTCAGCCATGCGGACCCGCGACTGGTGCTCCTGCAACAGCTCAGGGCCCTGGGCTACCCGGGACGGATCGCCGTCGCCTCGACCGATCAGGAGCCGGACGAGTACATGCTTGAGGAGGGCGCCGACCTCGTGGCCAAGCCCTTCTCCGACGCCGCGGATCATGTCGTCGAGCGCATCGAGGCGATGTCAAAAGAGGGGCCGCGGTCCCGCGACTGAGGCGTCGCGGAAATCAGGATCTGCGTTCCGGTCGAAGATGGACGTCAGGCCGGGGCGGCGCGCAGGGACTTGCGAAACACCAGTCGCAGCTGCTTCTCGGTTTCGATGATGGCGAAGAAGACGGCGCCGACCGCGACGATGAGGACGCCGTCCCCCAGGGGAACGGCCCGCGTGCCGAACACCTGTTGAAGAGGCGGAGCATAGGTCACGAGGAACTGGGCCGCGGTGATGGTCGCGACGCAGAGCCAGATCACGCGCGTACCCTTCACGGCTCTCCACGTGAGGGAGGTTCCATGGATGTTCCTGATGAAGAACAGGTGGAAGATCTCCAATACGACGAGCGTATTGACTGCCATGGTGCGCGCGAGTTCGGGCGGGTGGCCCTTGTCGACGGCGTAGGCATAGACTCCGAAAACCGCAGCGAGGAAAAGCGTCGACACCAGCACGATGTGCCAGACAAGCTCCCCGGTCAGCAGGGGCTCTCCGCGAGGACGGGGCGGGCGCTTCATGGTGTTCGGTTCCGTCGGCTCGAAGGCGAGGGCGATGCCGAGCGTGACCGCGGTGATGAGGTTTATCCACAGTATCTGGATGGCCGTGATCGGAAGCGCCAGGCCGAGCAACAGGGCGACGATCAGTGTCATCGTCTCTCCGGCATTGGTGGGCAGGGTCCAGCTGATCACCTTCTTGATGTTGTCATAGACGGTGCGTCCTTCGCGGACGGCGGCGGCGATCGAGGCGAAATTATCGTCGGCGAGGACCAGGTCCGACGCTTCCTTGGCCGCCTCGCTTCCCTTCTGGCCCATGGCTATGCCGGCGTCGGCCCGTTTGAGCGCGGGCGCGTCATTCACTCCGTCGCCGGTCATGGCGACGGTCAGCTGATGGGACTGCAGGGCGGTGACCAACCGCAATTTATGCTCGGGGCTCGTCCTTGCGAAAACATCGGTGTCGATCACCACGCTGGCCAATTGCGCGTCGTCCATCCCCTCGAGCGCGGCCCCGGTGAGGACCCGGTCAGGGTTTTCGAGACCGATCTGGCGCGCGATCGCCGCGGCCGTGCCGGCGTGGTCTCCGGTGATCATCTTCACCCGGATGCCGGCCTGACGGCATTCAGCGACGGCGGCGACCGCCTCGGCGCGCGGGGGGTCGATAAGGCCGACCAGTCCGACAAGCACCAGCTGGCCCTCGAGGTCGGCGGCAGCCAGGGAGGTTTGCCCTCCCGGCGCCTCGCGTCGCGCCAGGGCGAGCACGCGCTGGCCCTGCGCCGCGATCGACTCGACCCGGCTGTGCCAGGCGTTCGGTTCCAGAGCTTCGGTGCGCCCATCCGCGCCGAGCTGCGCGGAACACATCGCGAGAATCCGTTCCGGGGCGCCCTTGGCGGAAATCCATGCGCGACCGTCGGGGTCCTTATGGAGCACCGCCATATAGCGGTGCGCGGCGTCGAAGGGGATGGTGTCGAGCCGCCGCCACGCTGCGCAGGGATTGCCCCCGCCCCCCACGATCTTGCCCGCCAGCGCTTTCAGCGCCCCCTCCATGGGGTCACCCTCGACCGTCCAGGCCTCCCCGTGCACGCGCAGGGCGGCGTCATTGCAGAGCTCGGAGATCCGGGCGAATTCGCGCAGGACCGGATGGTCCACCGGATCGGTTTCAACCTGGTCCAGGTGGATATCGCCTTGCGGGGCGTAGCCGACGCCCGACACGACCCAGGCGTGGCCGGCGCCCGCAAGGGCGGTCACCATCATCTCGTTTCGTGTGAGCGTGCCGGTCTTGTCCGTGCAGATGACCGACACCGATCCCAGGGTCTCGATCGCCGGCAGCCGGCGAATGATGGCATTGCGCCGCGCCATGGCCTGTACCCCGATGGCGAGGGTTATGGTGAGAACCGCGGGCAGCCCCTCCGGGATGGCGGCGACCGCCAGACCGACCACGATCATGAAGAGGTCGTCGAACGGCATGTGCCCGACGAAGTAGCCATAGGCGAGCATCACCGCCGCGATCAGCAGAATGAGAAGCGTCAACCAGCGGGCGAAGCCGTCCATCTGACGCACCAGAGGGGTGGTCAGGGTTTCAACCGTGGACAGCAATCCGCTGATGCGGCCGATCTCCGTCGCCTGGCCGGTGGCCACGACAACGCCGCGCCCCGCGCCGGCCGCCACCAGGGTGCCGCTGAAGGCCATGCTGGACCGGTCGCCGATCGGGGCGGTCGGAGCAACGGCCTTTATTCGCTTGTCCACGGGCACGGATTCGCCCGTGAGGATCGCTTCCTCGACGCGCAGACCGGCGGCCTCCAGGAGTCGGACATCCGCCGGCACCTTCTCGCCCGCCTCCAGGAGAACGATATCGCCCGGCGCCAGCAAGGCGCTGTCCAGGCTGCGGCGCTCGCCGTCACGAAGAACGGACGATTTCGGCGCAAGCATCTGACGGATGGCGTCCATCGCTTGCTCGGCGCGGCCCTCCTGGACAAAGCCTATGATCGCATTGGCCGCCACGACCGCGAGGATCACCCCCGTGTCGACCCAGTGCGCGAGGACGGCGGTCAGCGCCGCGGCGCCCAGCAGGACGTAGATCAGAACATTGTTGAACTGGGCGAGGAGACGTCGAAGCGCGGACCGGCTCCTGGCCCTGGGCAGCGCATTGGGGCCGAACCGTTCGAGCCGCGCGGCGGCGGCCTGGGTGCTGAGACCTTCGCGCGATGCGCCCAGCGATCTGAGCACCTCGTCTTCGCCGGCGGCATGCCAGACGAGCGGCGGACCAGATGCGTCCATGGCTTCCCCTCAGTCCGCCGGCGCGGACGCCCTGGGCGGGTTTCCGCCGGTCTCCGGTATCGATCTGGGCTCGCGGATCAGCAGGACATCGCCCGGCGCCGCATCCAGAATGCGTTTGGCGGTGCCCCCGAGACGCACGTCGAACAGGCCGCTGCGCCCGTGGCTGCCGACAACGACGAGATCCACATGCCGGTCGCGCATGTAGGCGCGAACGATCGTCTCGGGAGCGCCATGTTCGATCAGGACCTGGAGATCACGACGCTGGTCTTGCGAGAGGCCGGATTGGGCGACGAACGCGTCACAGCCCTCCTTTTCCATCGTCGTCCACTGCCGCCGGAAGTCGGGCTTGTCCAGGAACCCCGAAAACGGGATCTCCCACGCATGAAGCAGCGTCAACGGCGCAAGCGGGAAGAAGCGCGCCGCGGCCGTGAGGGCATGCTGGGAAGATGCTGAAAAATCAGTCGCCACGAGGACCTCTCCGTAAGGCCGAAGGCGGCTCCTGACGACCAGCAGGGGGACGGCAGTCTGGCGCGCCAGTCGCTCGACGGTGGAGCCGAGGAAATAGCGGCCGAGGGTTTCGTCCCTCGCGACGCCGGTGACGATCAGGTCTGCGTGGACTTCCCGGGCGACGGCTTCGATGGTGGCGGCCGCGGCGCCCTCGACGACGCGGATATCGACGCCCTGCAGGCCCTCGCCCAGGTCGCGACGCACCTGGGCGGCGACAACCGCCTCCCGTTCCGGCGGCCGGCGCCAGCTCGGCATGTCAGCGGCGCGCGCCGCGTCCGTCAAGCCATAGTCGGGCTCAAGGACATTGAGGACCACGAGCCGCGCGCCCCACAGCGCCGCCAGGTCCGCCGCCCGGTCCAGCGCCCGGTCGCACCGGGCGCTGAGGTCTGTCGCCAGAAGGATGGTCCTCGGCGGTCCCTGGGTCCACGCTGCCTTGCTCATCGCCGTGCTCCACTTCTCGATCTGTCCCCCCGGATCATAGGTCGCGGCCGCGCGGGCCGCCTTGACGCCGGTCAACGACCCGGCGCCGGCCCGGGACGGCGCCGGGGGACGCCCTAGTGCGAGAGCAGTAGGGGCGTCCTCGGATCGTGCAGCATATGCTCGGTCGCGCCGCCGAGGATGAATTCCCTGGCCCGGGACCGACCATAGGCGCCCATCACGAACAGGTCCGGGCGCTGAGCTGCGAGATAGCCCTCCAGCACCTGTCCTATGCGGCGGCCGCCCGCGTCCACTTCGTCGATGACGGCGTTGACGCCGTGGGCCGCAAGATGCCGCACCGCGTCCGTTCCCAGGCCGGAGCGGGCGGAGGGCTTTTCGTTGGTCACGGTGAGCACCCGAACCTCGCGGGCGGCGCGCAGGATGGGCACGGCGTCGGCCAGGGCGCGCGCCGCCGTGCGGGAGCCGTCCCAGGCGAGCACGGCGGCGCCGAGGCCGCCCTCAGGCAGATCGGCGACCCCCGGACGGAAGGTCAGAACCGGCCGGCCGGAGCCGAAGACGACCGCCTCGACGATGGATCGCTGACCATCGAGCGGATCGGCGACCGGTACGATACAGAGATCCCGCGTCCGCGCCCGCCCGGCGACATACTCCCCGACGGCGTAGAGATCCGCCTTGCCGTGAATGGCTTCGCCAAGAACGCCGGCCTCGCCGGCCCTGGACGCGAAAACCTCGAGCGCCGCGGTGCAGAACCCTCGGCTCTTGCGCTCCTCCTCCTCCGCCAGGCGGCTCAGTCCGATCAGATAGTCGGCCACCCGGTTCCTGGGGGCCCGGATATCGACCTCGACCGCAAGCGCGGACAGGACGCCGCCCACGGTCGACGCGAACCGGACGGCCTGGTCGATCGCCTCCGCGGGCGTCGCTTCGGGATAGGTGTCGATCTGAAGCAGAAGGTCGCGCATCGGATGGCCTGATCCTGTGAGTGGAAGCCCTCTGTCCCATGGGAGGGCCCGGGTCGTGTTGATCTCGGTCAATCCTGTCCGGCGGAGCGACCAGACGTCACAGGCCGCCGGCCGTGTCCCGCCGCCCCGGGGCGGGGCAAGGCCGCCAGCGCCTCCGCCATCAGCGGCGCCATGGTGATGGCGTTGCTCGCATGGGCGAGAGTGTCCGTGGAGACCGTTCGCACCGCTGCGGCGGAGACGTCCGCGAAGGCCTGCTCCGCGAAGACGGCGTGGACGACGATGCAGAGCGGCGGCGCGAAGCCCTGCTCGCGCAAGGCCGCGCTCGCGGCGACCAGGGTTCGGCCCGACGATGCGATATCGTCGACCAGGACGGGCTGCCGACCGGTATGGACCGTCAGGTCCGGCAGCGCGATTTCGACCTGGCGGTCGCCCATCCGCCGCTTGGTCAATACGACGTACGGGGCCCCGGCCCGGGCCGCGATTTCGGCGGCCCATTGTTCGCTCTCGGCGTCCGGGCCGATGATCAGCGGCGCGGATGTCTCCCGGCCGATCCAGTCGCCGATGAGGGGCGCGGACCGGAGGACCGTGCAGGGTATGTCGTAGAGCTCCTCCAGCGCGGCGTAGCGATGCAGGTGCGGATCGACGGTCACCAGTCGGTCAACGACCGATGAGACGAGACGGGCGAAGGTTCGCGAGGTGACCGCCTCTCCAGGCCGGAACCGGGCATCCTGGCGCATATAGCCGAGGTAGGGCGCGACGAGGGTGACTTCGCAAGCGCCCAGGTCGCGCACGGCGTCGGCCGCGAACGCCAGGCTGAGAAACTGCTCGTCCGCGTTTGAACAGAGTATATCGACGGGCCGGCCCCGGGGGTCGGCGTCGATCCGCACGTATCGCTCCCCATCGGGGAACCGGCGAGTCTCCAGGCGGCCCAGTTCAAAGCCTCCGGCGGCGGCCAGGCGTTCGGCGAAGGCCTCGGATCCCGGAAGGGGCAGGAGCAGGCGATCGGTCATGCCTCGACCGTCATCATCTCGGGGTTGGCCGCCGCATAGTCCAATGCATAGGCCAGTTCCCCCTCGGTCTCGGCGTGGACGCTCAACAACGGCTCGCCCGCCGCGATCTCATCGCCGAGTCGGACGCGCATCTCCACCCCCGCCGCCTTGTCGTCGGGGGCCCCGGCGAGCTTGGCGAGGCGGGCCAGGGTGCGGTTATTGATCGCCACCAGCCGGCCGGACCGGTCCGCCAGCATGGGCCGGACGAAGGCCGGCCGCGGCGGCTCGCGCAGGCCGCCCTGGGCCTCGCAGATCGCCTGGAACTTGGTCCATGCCCGACCGTCCGCGATGGTCCGGTCCGCCAGCGCCGTCCCTTCGCCCGCGGCGCATCGGCCAGCCAGCTCCAGCGCCGCGCCGGCCAGAACACAGGCCCTGCGCCGCAGGTCAACCGGCGCATCCGGCATGCCTTGAAGCACCGCCAGAACGTCTCGAGCCTCGAGGGCGGGACCGATTCCGCGTCCCACGGGTTGGGCGCCGTCGGTCTGGACGCAGCGGATCTGAAGACCACACCGGCCGGCCACCTCGGTGAGCGTGTCGATGATCCCGTCCGCATCGTCCTGCGAACGGACCTTGGCGGTCGGGCCCACGGGGATATCGAGCACCACATGGGTCGAGCCGGCGGCGATCTTCTTCGACAGCACCGAGGCGACCAACTGGCCCTCCGTATCGATATCCAGAACCCGTTCAACCCGGATCAGCACGTCGTCGGCGGGACTTAATTGCATGGCCCCGCCCCAGGCGAGACAGCCGCCTTCCCGCTCCACGACCCGCCGTATGGCCGCGATGTCCAGATCCACGTTGGTGAGAGTCTCCATCGTATCCGCCGTGCCGGCCGGCGAGGTGATCGCCCGCGACGACGTCTTCGGGATCAGCAGGCCGTGGGCCGCCACGATGGCCACGATGATCGGCGTGGTGCGATTTCCGGGCAGGCCGCCGACCGAATGCTTGTCGATGACCATGGCCGAGTCCCAGGTCAGGCGTTCCCCTGCCTCGACCATGGCCCGCGTCAGATGCACCACCTCGTCCCGATCCAGCGGCAGGGCGGAACAGGCCGTGAGGAAGGCGGAAAGATGGACGTCCGCATAGCGACCCGCGGCCACGTCCGAGATGATCCCCGTCATCGCGGCGGCGTCCAGACGTCTGCCGTAGACCCGCCGCCGCACGCTGGACATTGAGGTCAGGGCCTGAGGATGCCGCACCACGATCGTATCCCCATCGACGACGCCGAGCCGCTCCCAGGCCGCTTCGGAAAGACCCGCCTCATCGGTTCCCAGCAGATGGTCGGTGATCTGGTAGAGCGTGGCCGTCACCTCCCGCCCATGGGCCATGAGCAACACCTGGGAACTCGGAGCGTGTCCCTCCGAGCGGCAGACCGGGCTGTCCGCGCGCATCAGAACGATCATTTCGTGCTGCGCCAACAGGCCCAGCCGTCGAGCGGTCACGGTCGGCAGTCGCGGCGCGACCAGGGCGTCGGTCACGACAACACCCGGCTGTCGCCCTCAGCGGGGACGTCGCACGACCAGCGCAGTTCGCTCCGGATGCGCTGGGCCAGGGCGTTGGAGGCGGCGGGCTCTCCGTGGACGATGAAAGTCCGTGTGGGGGGGCGTTCAAAGCCGCTGAGCCAACGCATGATCTCGTCGGCGTCCGCATGGGCCGACAGAGCCGGCAAGCTGTCGATTTCCGCGTGGATCGGGATCCATTCGCCATGGATCTTCACTTCGCGGACGCCGCTGATCAGCGCCTCTCCCCGGGTGCCCGCGGCCTGGTAGCCGGCGAAGAGGATCGTGTTTCGCCGGTCTGACCCATAGGCTTTCAGGTGATGAAGCACCCGTCCACCCGTCGCCATGCCGCTGGCGGAGATGATGATCTTCGGCACCGTGTTGTGGGAAAGCGCCTTGGACTCCTCCACGTCCCGCACATAGGTCGCCGAGGCCATCGCCGCCGCGCATTCCTCCGGCGACAACCGGTGATCCAGCGGGTGCCGTCGGAAGATGTCGCTGGCGTTGATGGCCATGGGGCTGTCGAGATAGACCGGCGTCAGAGGCAGTTGACCGGCCTGTTTGAGCCGCCAGATGAGGTAGAGAAGCTCCTGGGCCCGACCGACGGCGAACGCCGGGATGATCACGGTGCCGCCGCGGGCGGTCGTGCGTCGCACGACCTCCAGCAAGGCTTCGGCCGGGGCGACCGGCGCATGCTGACGATCGCCGTAGGTGGACTCGACCACCAGAAAGTCAGCCTGTTTCATCGCCGCGGGATCGTGCATCAGCGGGTCGTTGTAACGGCCGAGATCGCCCGAAAACACGATCGTCTTCCCGCCCCATCGCAACTGGGCGCTGGCCGCCCCGAGGATATGCCCGGCGCGGCGGAAGGTCAGATTGGCCCCGTGTCCAAGATCCGTGGGAACGTCAAAATCCAGCGCCTGGAAATGCTCCAGCGCCTTCAGGGCGTCGCGCTTTCCGAAAAGCGGAAGGGCCGGCCGGTGTTTCGAGAACCCGTGGCGGTTCGCGAACCGGGCGTCGCTCTCCTGGATCTTGGCGGCGTCGAGCAGCATGAGTTCGCAAAGGTCCGCCGTGGCCGTGGTGCAGTACACACGCCCCCGGAAGCCCTCGCGCACGAGCTTCGGCAGGTAGCCGGAATGGTCGAGGTGCGCGTGGGTGAGTACGACGGCGTCGATCGTCGCCGGATCGACGGGAAACGCCGCCCAATTCTTGAGGCGCAGGTCCTTCAATCCCTGAAACAGGCCGCAGTCCACCAGGATGCTGCGCCCGCCCAGGCGCAACAGATGTCGGGACCCGGTGACGGAGCCGGCGGCTCCGAGAAAGGTCAGACTCGCCTTTGACATGAATTCTCCGACCGCTGACGCTCATTCCGGCTTCATGCGCCGGGACCCGACATGAGGCGCGGGGGGCTGGCGCGCCTTGATCGTGATCAAGGAGGTCCTTCGCGCATCAGGGCCTGTCGCTGGAATTGGAGATGTGACGCGGAACGCCCTGACACGGGCTCCCGCTGCGTTCATCCGGTCGCGTCAACGGCTGTGTCGGCGGCGCCCTGACGTTGCGCCTCTTCGTGCGCCGTGTCGGGGTGCCCCTCCCATGGGCCGAGGCGCCGGTGCGTCTTGGCCGCCAGTTCGGCGCAGCGCCGATAGGTGTCGGCGAGGTCCAGCGCGTCATCCAGTTCACCGACGGGCACGGCGCCGCGGACCGTCGCCCTGAGCAGGTCCGTCTTGACCTGCTGGTAGGCGCGCTCGGCCTCCTCGATCAATCGCGTGCAAGCGAGCTCGGGTTCGGGGGCGTCCTCGCCCGGCCCTTCGAGACTGTCCGACAGGGCCTGTCGCAGGCCTGCCCAGCTCGCGGACGCCGCAATCACGCCTGACGGGGGCGTCCGCAACCCAAGGCTCAGACGCTCGATTTCTTCCAGGTGCTGAACGGCCCGGATCACATCGGGCAGGGCGTCGGCGACAGCGTCGGGAAGGGGTCCGGCGCTCATCTTGCCGATAAAGCTCCGGATCTCCCGCCCGAGCGGCTGAAGCTGGCCCTCGTCCACAGCCCCGGTCTCCTTCGCTCCGCGCCGGCGGGCGACCATCGCGAAGGCGGCGTCTCGCATGCGCTCCACCTCAAGCACCAGTCCCCGCAGCGCGAGGGCCGGAACCGGCGCGAGGGTGGGATCCAGATATCTCGGCCTCGCCAGGCTTTCCTCCGCCGAAACGAACCGGCGTTGCAACAAGGCGATCAGCCGCGATCCGGTCAGGGCCATGATCAGGGCGCCGAGCAGGTTGAACAGGGTATGGAACATGGCCAGGATCGTCGGCGTCTCCGCCTGCGGATTGAATCCGGCGGTCAACCAGGCGCTCAGCCACAGCAGCGGCGACAGCAGCGCCAGCGCGCCGGCCGCGGCGGTCAGATTGAAAATGACATGCGCCGTCGCCACGCGCCGCGCCGCCGGCGTCGCGCTCAGGGCGGCCAGGACCGCCGTCGATGTCGTCCCGATATTGGTCCCGATGACCGCCATGGCGGTCAGGGCGAGCGGGATCTCACCCGTAGCGGCGGCGGTCAGCGCGAGAGCGATGGCGGCGCTGGAGGATTGGGTGAGCACGGTGACCACCATGCCCAGCACGAGGGCTATGCCGAGACGGACGAAGGTGACGTCGCCCGACGCCAGAGGACCCACATCGCCCAGCAGATCCGCGAACCCCGCCTGCAAGACGCCGACGCCGAGGAAGAAGGCCCCGAACCCGGCCATGGCCTGGCCAGCGCCGAACAGGCGTGAGCGGCGGCGGAAGGCCAGGCGGCCCAGCATGCCGAGCCCGATCAGGGGCAGGGCCAGCGCCGCCACGTCGATCTTCACGCCCACCAGGGCCACCAGCCAGCCGGTCATGGTGGTTCCGACATTGGCGCCGATGATGAGCCATACCGCCTGGGCCAGGTTGAGCAGGCCGGCGTTCACGAACCCCAGGGTCGCGACCGTCACGGCGCTGGAGGACTGCAGCAGGGCGGTGATCAACACCCCGGCAAGGAAGCCGCGCGGCGCTGACCTTGTCCAGGACTCCAGAACCGCCTGCAGGGCGCCGCCGGCCGCCAGTTTCAGGCCTTCGGTCATCAACCACATGCCGAGCAGGAACAGGCCGATCCCGCCGAGCAGGGACGCGAAGACGCCGAAAGTCATGCCTTGTCACCCAATGCCCGCACCCCGCCAGGAAGACAGACTTAGCAGCAGCCCCCCCGGGAAAGCGACGACCCCGATTGATGACGCCGAAAAGCGCCTGCTCTCTCCGGCGGGATTGATCCAGATCAGTGGCCTGGCCTCGGGATCTGCCATCTTGTGAGGCGACCACCCGGAATATCGCCCCCATGTCCCTCTGGATCGAACGATCAGCCGCATCCGCCCGACCCTGGCTTGCGGCGGCGGCGTGACGGACTCCCGGATCAAGGCGACGGCGGAGCCTTCATCCCGCCTTTGCTTCCGCGCCCGCGGGGTGGCGAAAGTCTATGGTACAGGTCCGGCGACGGTGCACGCCTTGCGTGGTGTTGATCTTGATCTGCCGGACGGCGAAATGGTCGTGGTGCTGGGCGCGTCCGGCAGCGGCAAATCCACCTTCCTGAACATCCTTGGCGGGCTGGATACGCCGACGAGCGGCGAGATTCTGTTCCGCGGCGAGGACATCAGCCGGGCGGATGAGCGCCAGCTGACCGAATACCGCCGTCGGCATGTCGGGTTCGTCTTCCAGTTCTACAATCTGATGCCGAGCCTGACGGCCCGCGAGAACGTCGCCCTCGTCACCGAGATCGCGGAGAGTCCCCTGAGCCCGGAAGAGGCCCTCGCCATGGTCGGGCTGGAGAACCGGCTGGATCACTTTCCAGCCCACTTGTCCGGCGGCGAACAACAGCGGGTGGCGATCGCCCGCGCCGTGGCCAAGCAGCCGTCGGTCCTGCTGTGCGACGAGCCGACGGGCGCGCTGGATTCCGCCACGGGCGTTCGGGTGCTGGAGGCGCTCAAGACCGTCAACGACAGCCTCGGCGCCACGACCTTGCTGATCACCCACAACGCCGCCATCGCCGCCATCGCCGACCGGGTGGTGATCTTCGCCGACGGGCGGGTGCGCGAGGTGCGCAAGAATGCCGACAAGCGGCTGCCCGGGGAGGTTTCCTGGTGAGCCGTCCGCCGGCCTGGATGGGGGCGCTGGACCGCAAGCTGGCGCGGGACCTCTGGCGCATGAAGACCCAGGCCCTGGCCATCGCCTTCGTCATCGCCGGCGGCGTCGCGGTCCATCTGCTCGCCGCCGGAATGCTGAGTTCCCTGCAGGAGACCCGGCAAGCCTATTACGAACGCTACCTGTTCGCCGATGTCTGGGCGCCCGTGGTGCGCGCGCCGCAGCGCCTGATCGCCGACATCCGGGCCGTCGACGGAGTCCAGGCCGCGGCCACCCGCATCCGGGTTCCGGCGCTGTTCGCCATGGAGGGGATGAGCGCGCCCGCCACCGGCGAGGTCCTGTCGCTGCCGGACGCGGGCGAGGCGGCGGTCAACCGGCTCCACCTGGTTCGCGGCCGTCTCCCCACCCCGGGACAGCGGGACGAGGCGGTGGTGCTCCAGGCCTTCGCCGACGCCCACCGGCTGGAGATCGGCGACACGGTTCCGGCCACCCTTCATGGCGGTCGCCGACGCCTGAGCGTGGTCGGGATCGCCCTGTCGCCGGAGCACGTCTACGCTATCGGCCCGGGCCAGTTCGTTCCCGATGACCGCACGTTCGGCGTCCTGTGGATGCGGCGCAACGCCCTGGCGCAGGCGGTCAACCAGGACGAGGCCTTCAACGAGGCGGTGGTGCGCCTCTCCCGCGACGCCTCCGAGCCGGCGGTGATCGCCCGGCTGGATCGCCTGCTGGAGCCGTATGGGGCGCCGGGCGCCTATGGTCGGGCCGACCAGATTTCGGACGCCTTCGTATCCAGCGAGATCGACCAGCTGGCGACCATGGGGCGGGTGTTGCCGCCAGTCTTCCTGCTGGTGGCGGCGTTCCTGGTCAATGTCGTGGTTTCAAGACTGATCGCCGTTCAGCGCGCCGGCATCGGGCTTCTGAAGGCCTTCGGCTACCGGGACCGCGACATCATCGGCCACTATCTCAAGCTCGTCGCCGTCATCGCGGCGACGGGGGTGCTGATCGGGGGCGCGGCGGGGATATGGCTCGGCCGGGGCATGGCGGAGCTCTATATGGAATACTACCGCTTCCCCTTCCTGCTGTTCCAGGCGAACCCGGCTGACTACGTCACCGTGATCGGTGTGGCGATGCTGACCGTGATGGGTGGCGCCGCCCTCGCGGTGCGGCGGGCCGCGGCCCTGAGTCCGGCGGAAGCGATGACCCCCGCGCCCCCGCCCGACTATTCGAGGGCCGCAGGCGCGTGGATTACCCGGGTGACGGCGCTTGACCAGCAGTCGCGCATGATCCTGCGCCAGATCATTCGCTGGCCCTGGCGCGCGGCCCTGACCGTGGCGGGGATCGCGGCGTCGGGCGCCCTGCTGATTGGCACGATGTCGATGATGGACGGGGTCGAAGTGATGATCGATTCCAGCTTCAACGTATCGAATCCCCACGACGTGTCGGTGAGTTTCGTCGAGCCCCGGTCGCGCGCCGCCCTGCTCAGCCTCGCCGGTCAGGACGGGGTGCTGGCGGCGGAGCCGTTTCGGGTCGTCCCGGTTCGCCTGCGCCACGGCGCGCGCGAGGAGCGGGCGGTGATCACCGGCGCGCCGCTGGACGGAACCCTGTCGAGAATGGTCGATACGCACGGCCGGCCGATCCAGCCGCATCCGGGCGGCCTGGTCCTGTCCAGCGATCTGGCCGCCAAGCTCCGGATCGAGGCCGGGGACACCGTCGAGACCCAGGTCACGGAAGGTCGACGACCGCTGCTGACTCTGCCCGTTTCCGCCATCACCCCCAGCTATGTCGGCTCCGGCGCGCGGATGCGGATCGAGGACCTGAACCGGGCGCTGGGCGAGGGGCCGCTGGTGTCGGGGGCCTGGCTGACGGTCGATGCGGACCGAACCGGGAGTCTGTACGACCGCCTGAAGGAGACACCCTCGGTGGCCGGCGTGGGCCTGCAGGCTGACGCGGTGAAGCGCTTGTCCGACATGCTCGACGAGAATCTCGGTCGATCCATCCTGACCTTCTTCTTCTTCGCCGGCCTGATCGCTTCGGGGGTCGTCTACAACACGGTGCGCATTTCCTTCGCCGAGCGCCAACGCGAGCTGGCTTCGCTGCGGGTGCTCGGCTTCTCCCGCTCCGACGTGTCCTACATTCTGCTCGGCGAGGTAGCCTTCCTGACCCTCCTGGCCCTGCCGCTGGGCGCGGCGGCCGGCGCCGGCCTCGCCTGGTATCTCGCCCACGCCATGAGTTCGGACCTGTTCCGGCTGCCTTTCTCCGTTGCGCCCGCGACCTTCGGCATGGCCGCGTCGGTGGTGCTCGCAATCACCGTGACGGCGAGCCTGATGGTGCGGCGACAGATCGACCGGCTCGACCTGGCCGAAGCCCTGAAGACCGGAGAGTGACCCGATGAAAATCCCCCGGCTCAGCCTCAATTTCCGGACCCTGTTCTGGGTCGCCGCCGCCCTGGCCCTGGCGGCGCTGCTGGTCTTCGCCTTCCGCCCGCAGCCGGTCCTGGCGGATTTGGGCGAGATTTCACGAGGCCCGCTCACGGTCGCGGTTCGCGACGAGGCGCGGACCCGCGTCCGCGACATCTACGTCGTTTCCGCGCCCGTTTCCGGCCGACTGCTGCGGATCGGCAACCGGGCGGGCGAACGGATTGAGGCGGGGGCGGTGATCGCGATCATCCAGCCGGCCCCGGCGACCTTCGTGGACGAACGCTCGCGCCAGGAAATTCAGGCGGGGGTTCGCTCGGCCGAAGCCGCCCTGGCCCTTGCGCGCGCAGAGCTGGACGGCGCCGAGGCCCGGCTGGCCCATGCCCGGATCGAGGCCGGCAGGACCGAGACCCTGTTCGCCGCGACGGTCGCGTCGCAAAGCGCCCTGGACCGCGCCCGCCTCGACGTCCGCACCGCCGATGCTGCGGTCGGCAACGCCCGCGCCGGCGTCGGCGTTCGGCAGGCGGCCCTCGAGGCCGCCCGGGTGCGTCTGATCGAGCCGGCCGCCGCGAGTGCCGGCGGCCGCGCCGTGACGATCCGGGCGCCCGTGGCCGGGCGGGTCCTGCGGGTGTTGCAGGAGAGCGAGAGCGTCGTCGCCCAGGGCGCGCCGGTGATGGAGATCGGCGATCCGCGCGATCTCGAGGTGGTCGCCGAACTGCTGTCGAGCGATGCGTCGCGGATCGTCGTGGGCGCCCCGGCGGTGATCGACGCTTGGGGAGACGGCCCGGCGCTCCAGGGGCGGGTCCGGCAGGTCGAGCCCTACGGATTTCTCAAGGTCTCGGCCCTCGGCGTGGAGGAACAGCGCGTCAATGTGATCATCGATCCGATCGAACCGCCCGCCGCCTGGGCGGCGGTCGGTCATGGCTATCGGGTCGAGGCGGCGGTCACGATCTGGCGCGAGGAGGCGGTGGTCCGGGCGCCGGTGTCCGCCCTCTTCCGGCACCAAGGTCAATGGGCGGTGTTCAGGGTCGAGCGCGGCCGGGCCCGCTTGCGGCGGGTCGAGATCGGCCAGAACAACGGCGAGCTGGCCGAGGTGCGGTCCGGGCTGTCGCCGGGCGACCGCGTCGTCCTCCACCCGGGGCAGTCTGTCTCCAACGGCGTTCGCATCCGTGTCCGCTCGTCCTCTCCGGGTGGGGGATGAGGCTTGCTACTCGAGGGCTGGCGACCGCAGGACGGCGCCGCCAAATTCGTTGCGCCAGATCAATGCCGGACGGACGGGGGTCCCTCATCGTGGCGGAGCCATAGAGGACACAGGAGCCTTCCCATGAGCACCCAACCAGCCTCCACCCCGGCGCCCGTCCGCGGGGTCGGGCCCTTCTTCGCTCCGCTTCGGCGCGAGTTCGACCGCGTGCTCGCCGACTTCAGCGGTCGAGGCGCTGGACGCCGATCTGATCGTAATGGGTCTGTATGGTCATTCCCGCCTTCGCGAGACGATCCCGGGCGGTGTCAGCCGGGGCCTCATGGGCGTCCGCCGGTCCCCTTGTCTGTGTCCCACTGAAACCCGCGCGGGCGTCCGCCGCCACCCTGCGGCCAGCCCGAGCTCCCTGGAGGTGAATCGTGTCCGCCGGACTTCACGCATTTTCCGATCGCACCGACGCGGGACGTCGGCTCGGCGAGGCTTTGGCCGACCGGGTCGATGGCGACGTCATCGTCTACGCTATTCCGCGCGGCGGCGCGCCGGTCGCCCTTGAGGTGGCGCGCGCCCTCGAAGCGCCGCTCGACCTGGCCCTGGCGCGCAAGATCTGCGCACCCGACAATCCGGAGGTCGCGCTCGCGGCCGTTATCGACGGGAGCCATCCCCGGACGGTCATCAATGAGGACATCGTCAGGCTGACGGGCGTTTCGCCGGCCTGGCTGGATCGGGAGCGCCTCTCCGCGCTCGACGAACTCGAACGACGGCGCGGGCTGTATTTCGCGGGCCGAAGACGGGTTGATCCCAAAGGTCACATTGTGGTGCTCGTGGACGATGGTCTTGCCACCGGAGCCACAGCCAGGGCGGCCATCGCGGGACTGCGCGCCCAGGGCGCGCGCCGTATCGTGCTGGCGGTTCCGGTCGCGCCGCGGACCGTCGCAGCGGCCTTCCGCGGCGAGGTCGACGATTTTGTCTGTCTTCTGGAACCCGAACCGTTCCGGTCTGTCGGCGAAGCCTATGTAGATTTCCACCAGGTGGACGACGCCGAGGTGATCGCCTGCCTGGCCGGGTCGCGCTGAGCCCGGCCCTGGACCAGGTCGTTCGCAGGCGCCTGCCTCATGGTGGACGTTCGCAACCGCCGCCTGGAGTCCGGCTGCGCCTTCCACGATGTCGCTGATGCGACAGAACCGGACCTTTCAACGCGAGGCAGGCTACATCCGTACAGGCAGATCGCTATGCGACGACTGCATCGCCAGCATCCAGACCGCCAGGGCGATCATCATCAGGTTTTCGGTCAGGGACAGGAAGCCGAGCGGCACGTTGCTGTCGCCGCCGACGCAGGCGCATTTCAGTTCGCGCTTGTCGAGGTAGACGGCCTTGAACACCGAAACCGCGCCAATGCCACCGATGAACAGGGCCACCGGCGCCGACAGCCAGGTCAGGACGCCCGCGACCATGAGGGCTCCCGCCCCGAACTCGGCGAACGGATAGACCTTGCCGTAGGGCACCCACCGCTTCGCCAAGAGGTCGTAGTTCAGGAACATCGACGAGAAACTCTCGACATTCTGCAGCTTCAGCATCCCCAGCACCATCATGGACAAGGCGATGAACCATTCGCCGGCGCGGACGGTCAGGGGGGTGCCGAAGACAACCAGGCTCAGCATCGCGGCCATGACGGCGGTGGTCAGGAACACGACGAGCACCGGCGTGTAGGTGGTCGCCCTGGGGTCGCGGACCTTCAGGCCGAGGAAGCGACGCAGGTCGTCGTATCCGCCGATACGTTGGCCGTCGATGAACACCTGGGGCGTGGTCGCCACCCCGTGCTCGGCCTTGAAGGCGTCGGTCTGCTCGCGCGTGGTCAGCCAGTGATCCTCGACCTTGTATCCCCGGCTCTTGAGCAGGTGACGGGCTTTCAGCCCCCAGGGACAGGTGTGGTCGGGCATCACCATGCGATGGATGGTAGCGGTCCTGGTCATTTCAGCCTCCGTGATCTTCAAATCCGAGGCCGGCACCCTAGGTTCCGTATCATGATACGGAGTCAAGCATGACTGTTCGGACGATCGCGGGATTGGCGCGCGAGGGCGGCGTGGGAGTGGAGACGGTCCGCTTCTATCAGCGGCGGGGCCTGATGCCGACGCCCGAACGGTGGTCGAGTGACGGGATCGGCGGGGGCATCCGCCGTTATGGCGGAGAGGACGTTCGCCGCCTGCGCTTCATCCGCTCGGCCCAGACCGCCGGGTTCACCCTGGAGCAGATCAAGGAACTGTTGTCGCTCGACGCCGGCGAGGACCGGGCGCGCGCACGCGAACTGGCCGCCGGGCGGCTGGCGGCCCTGGATCGCACCATCGCTGATCTGGAGGAGGCGAGAACGGCCCTGCGGCGGCTCGCGAGCGCCTGCGCGTCAACGGACAGCGGACCCTGCCCGATCATCGCGGCCTTCCAGGGCGAGACCGCCTGAAGTCAGGCCCCGTTGTGGCGGCCGAACACGGTGGCCTGACCGCTGCGGTCGATCAGCAGGGTGACGTAGGGCTCGCGGCCCGCGGCCTCCATGCCCGGCGACCCGGCGGGCATGCCGGGGGCGGCGAGCGCCACGGCCCGGGGCCGTTCCCGCAGCAGCCGGGCGACATCGGAGGCCGGCACGTGACCCTCGACGGCATAGGAGCCCACTACGGCCGTGTGACAGCCGGCGTAACGGTCAGGCACGCCATGGCGGGCCCGAATGGGGGCAAGGTCTTCGCGCTCGACGACGTCAACCGTCCAGCCGGCGGCGCGCATGTGCAGAACCCATCCGTCGCAGCACCCGCACCAGGGCGTCTTGTAGGCGGTCATCCGGCGGTCCCGGGCGACGGCTGGAGCCGCCGCCAGGGCCAGTGCGCCGCCGATCAGCAGGCGCCGGCTGGGTTTGAGCGCGATCGGTCGCATCAGTGCACCATGAAGCGGACGGCGCCGGTCATCTGGTGTCCATCCCCGCCCTCGGCGGTCCAGTTCAGGACATGGTTGCCGGGAGCCAGGGTCGGCAGCTCAGCCGACACCCGCGTGGTCGCGGCGGCGGCGGCGACGGGGACCGTCACGGCCGCCTGACCTTCGGCGGTCACGGTGACGGACCTGAGCGTCATCGGGTGCGGGAAGGTCGCCGTGAACCAGTCGGGCGAGCCATCGGTCATGGCGCCGTCCGCCGGAGTTGTGACGACGCCATGCGCGGCATTCGCGGCATGGGAATGACCGGAATGAGCGGAATGGTCGGCGGGCGCGGACTGTGCGGCCTGGGCGGCCTGACTGTCCTTCTCACAGCAACAGCAGGCGACAGCGGCCTGGGCGAGACTGGGAAATGCCACAGCAAGGGCGAGGGCGAAAACGGGGAGAACGCGACGCATGGAAGACTCCTTCAGAACCAGGCCCGGAGGCCGATGACGAAACGGGTGTGTTCGGGCTCGCCGCCGATGGCGCGGGTCAGATCGGCGGTGCGGCCGAGGTCGCGACTCCACTCGACGCCGACATAGGGCGCGAACTCTCTGGCGATTTCATAGCGCAGGCGCAGACCGGCCTCGACATGGGTCAGGCCCGACCCCAGACCCAGCTCCGGAACATCGGACGCCGACGCCTCGACCTCGACGCGCGGCTGCAGGATCAGACGCTGGGTGATCCGCTGGTCGTATTCGGCCTCGACGCGCGCCGTAAGGTCGCCCCCGGTCGACAGGAAGGCGGCGGCGTCGACCTCCCACCAGTGCGGGGCGAGCCCCTGGACGCCGAGCACCAGATGCGTCGGATTCTCGCCGTCCTCGCGGAAGTCCTGGCGGACGCCGGCCTGCACGTCCCAGAAGGGCGAGACCGCGCGGCTGTAGAGCGCCTGGACCTCGCCCTCGATCTCGCCGTCGAAATCGCCTTCGCCCTCGGACTTCCACCAGAACCGGTTGATGTCGCCGCCGGTCCAGCCGCCGACGTCCCAGAGCCACGTTTCCTCGCCGCCGCCAAAGCCTGTTTCGAGCCGTTCAATGATGACGGCGGTCGCCCGCACGTCGCCGTTCTCGCGTCGGAGCAGGGCGCGGGCGCCGGTCATGGCGGCCTCGCCCCAGATGGCGTCGGCCGCGTGAGCCGGACCGGCCAGGGCGGCCGGCGGCGGAGGCGGAAGCCGGGGGCGGCCGGGATCGTCCGCGCTGGTCGGCACGTCCGGCGGACCCATCGCCTGACCGCTCATGTCATGCCCGGCGTGGGGATCGGCCAGCGGCGCCGGCATGGCATGGCCAGCGTGCGGATCGGCTGTCTGCGGCTGCGCGCTCATGTCGTGACCCGCATGCGGGTCCGCCGCCTGGGACTGGTCGCCCATGTCGTGACCGGCGTGGGGATCAACGGGTTGCGGGGCCGGACCCATGTCATGGCCCGCGTGCGGGTCAGCCGCCGCCGGGGCGGTCGCCGGCGTCCGGGCCCGCGGCGTCTGGTGCCGGTGATCCTGGGCCGTCGCCGCGCCCGCCGCGAGCAGCAGCGGCGCCATACAGGTCAGGAGCCGGATCATGCCGCGCCCCCATCCATCGGGCGGACGGTCACAACGTTGAACATGCCCGCGTGCATGTGCATCAGCATGTGACAGTGGAAGGCCCAGTCTCCCGGCGCGTCGGCGGTCAGGTCGAAGGTCACCTTCGAGCCGGGCGCGACATTGACCGTGTGCTTCAGCGGCTGATGTCCGTCGGGGCCGCCCGTCACCAGTTCGAAGAAATGGCCGTGCAGGTGGATGGGGTGAGCCATCATGGTGTCGTTGACCAGGGTGACGCGGACCCGCTCATTCCGCTCGAAGCGGATCGGTTCGACGATCTCCGAGAATTTGCGTCCGTCGAAGCCCCACATGAACCGTTCCATATTGCCGGTCAGGTGGATTTCCAGCGCCCGTGAGGGCGGCCGCTGATCCTTGTTGGGCGTCAGGGAGACGAGGTCCGTATAGACCAGCACCCGGTGAGGGACGTCCTCCAGCCCCATGGGCCGTTCGCCGAGGCGGTTGGCCGGGTCGGGCGAGATCATGTCGACGCCCACCCCCACCGCCATCCCGGCTGGCGCGTTGTCGGGATTGCGCATGTCGTGATCCATGCCGCCGTGATCCGTCGGCGTCGCCGCCGGTGGGGCATGCCCCATGGCGGAATGATCCATGGCTCCGTGGCCCATGGCCGAGTGGTCCATGCCCCCCATGCCCATGTCCCGCATCGTCAGCGTCGGGACCTCGCGCAGCGGCGGGACCTCGGCGCTCATGCCCGGGCGCGGGGCCAGGGTGGCGCGCGCCATGCCGGAGCGGTCGACCGACTCGGCGACCAGCGTATAGGCGCGGTCTTCGGTCGGGCGGACGATGACGTCATAGGTCTCGGCCACGGAAATCTGGAACTCGTCGGTCTCGACCGGTCGCACATTCTCGCCGTCGGCATTGATCACCGTCATGGCCAGACCGGGGATGCGCACATTGAAGATCGACATGGCCGAGGCGTTGATGACGCGCAGCCGGACCCGCTCGCCGGGACGGAACAGGCCGGTCCAGTTCTCGGTGGGACCATGGCCGTTGACCAGATAGGTGTAGGTCGTGCCGTTGACGTCGGCGATGTCGCGCGGGTCCATCCGCATCGACCCCCACATGCGCCGCTCCTCCAGCGACATCCCGTCCTCGCCGGAGACCAGGCCCGACAGGGTGGTGCGGGACCGGTTGAAATAGCCGGGGCTCTTCTTCAGCTTGTCGAGGATCACGTGCGGATGGAGGAAACTCCAGTCCGACAGGACGACGACGTGCTCGCGATCCCAGGCGACCGGGTCCGCGCCCGCCGGATCGATGATCAGCGGCCCGTAGTGCCCCATCGCCTCCTGCAGGTTGGAATGGGAGTGATACCAGAAGGTGCCCGACTGGATGACGGGGAAATCATACTGGAAGGTCTCGCCGGGCCGGATGCCCGGGAAGCTGACCCCCGGCACGCCGTCCATCTGGAACGGCAGCAACAGGCCATGCCAATGGATAGAGGTGTCCTCGTCCAGCGTATTGGTGACCGACAGTCGAGCCATCTGGCCCTCGCGCAGCCGGATCAGCGGAGCCGGCAGGGTCCCGTTGACGGTGATGGCGTGACCGGTGCGGCCGCCGACGGTGAAGGGCGAATGACCGACGGACAGCCGCACTTCCGGTCCCGTCAGCGTGGCCATGTCGGCGCGCAGACCTGGCGACCCGGTCTGGGCCCAGGCCGGCAGAAAGCCTTGTCCAGCCAGTAAACCCGCCCCGCCGGCGAAGCCGCGCAAGAGCGTGCGGCGGTCCGTGTCCATCCGTCTCATGTTTCGATCTTGGCCCGATTGTCTGAAGAGCCTTACGCCGTCGCCGTGCCTGTCCCTCGCGACCGCTGGTCGCAGGCATTCAATCAGTCGGACCCAGACGATCGGCAAGAGCCTTGCGCGCCCGCGCGATCCGCAGCTCCACCGCTTTTGGCGACAGGCTCAGGATTTGGCCGATTTCGGCATGGGACCGGCCCTCAAGCACCGCCAGCAGCAGCGGGGCGCGCTGGCCGTCGGGCAGGTCATGCAGGGCGGCTTCCAGGCGCTGGAGACGGCGACGGTCATCGACGCGGTCCTCGGCGGGCGGAGTCCCGTCGCCGACGGTGCGCGCCTCCGGGGCGTCGAGGCCCATGACGCCCCTCACCATGCGACGCACTCGGCGCCGTCGGCTCCAGTCCCGGCATTTGTTCAGGGCGATGGTTCTCAACCAGGCGCCGAATGGACGGGGCGGGTCGTAACGCCGGATCGCCAGCCAGGCGGCGGTGTAGGTTTCCTGGGTCAGGTCGAGGGCCTCGTCGGGGTTGCCGACGTAGCGGGAGATGAAGCGGTGGAGGTCGCCCTTGGTCGCCGTCATCAGGCGTGAGAAGGCGGCCCGATCGCCTCGCGCGGCCCGACCTTCATCGCTGTCGTCGACCCCCACTCTCGCGTCAGTCGGCGTCGGCGCGCAGGGTTTCGACCACGGCGCGATCAAACTCCTCGGCCTGCTCGGGCGTCAGCACGGCGCGCATCTCGAACACATGGCGGATCGTCGCCATCTGCAATTCGCCCATGGCACCGTGGAAATGCCCGACCGCAGCCTGAACTTCGGGCGTGTCGCCCCGGCTTTGTGCGATGGCGGCGGACAGTTCCTGGTTCGCCGCGCGCACCTCGGCTTCCAGCGGCCCGCGACGGGCCGCAAATCCGGCTTCGATCTCGTCCAGCCGACGATCCTGTTCCGGCGTCAGATCAAGCCGCTCGTGTACGAGAGCATGCAGGTCGGCGGGTTCCGCCTGCTTGGCCGACCAGGTCATCACGCCCCAGGCCGCGCCCGCTCCAACGACGGCCGCCAACACGGCGGTGGTGAAGGTGGACTTCCAGCCGCTCATCCCAGCGCCCGCTTCACGTCCAGCGGCGTTGCGGCCATGCGGGGGCTGAAGATCGACAGTTCGCCGCGATCGACCTTGGTCTGCGGCTCAGACACGGCGCCCGCCAGCCCCCCAATGCCGGCCGCGACGCCAAGAGCCGCGAAACGCAAGGTTCGGTCGCGCGACATCGCCTGCGCCTCCGCCACCCGGGACCAGACGCCGTCTTCGAGGCCGTCGAGGGTGGAGGCCCTGGAGGGGGCCGCCTGGATGATGAGGGTGTCCAGCGCAGTCATGCCGATCGTCTCCGTGTCGTCCGCAGCCCTACGCATTCGGCTTGCCGCCCCCTCGCACCGCTGGGCTGGATGGGTCGCTGAAATAGAGCATAGTCCTCATACGCCTTCCAAAGGAGCCATTGATGAAGCGTCTTGTCCTCGCCGCCGTGCTTGCCTTCGCGGCTCCAACTGCCATAGCGCATGAGGCTACCGTCAACCCCGCGCCCGCCCAGGCCGTCGATGAAGCAACCCGTCCGGTCGTCGCGGTCGTGGACGCCTTCCATGCGGCGCTGGGTTCCGGGGACGCCGATGCGGTCCTGGCGCTGCTGGCCGAAGACGTGATGGTCCTGGAGGAGGGCGGCGCCGAACGTTCCCGTGAGGAATACGCCGGCCATCATCTCCCGGCGGACATGGGGTTCGCCGCCGCCACCGAGGCCGAGGTGATCCGGCGGGCCGCCTGGATCGAGGGCGACGTCGCCTGGGTTCTGACCGAGGGGCGCACCAGTGGTCAGTTCAATGGCCGCGCCGTCGACCGGCTGACCGCTGAGACCATGATCCTGCACCATGACGCCGACGGCTGGCGCATCCGTCACATCCACTGGTCATCGCGCGCGCCGCGCTGATCACATCGACGCCGGCGGCATCTGCACGCCCATCGCCGCCACCACGCCGAGCAGGGCGAATCCGGCCAGCATCTCCAGACCGACGCTGGTCCTCAGCCGCCGGACCGGATCCTGTGCCCCGGCGCCGCCATCCACGGCTCGCGACAAGGCCGGGGCGAGGGCGAAGCGGTTGTGCGCCGCCAGTCCGAGCATCAGGCCGAACAGGGCCAGTTTGACGATAAGCAGGATGCCCCAGGCCGATCCCGTGATCAGGCTCAAGCCGTCCGCGCCGACAAGGAAACCGGCGTTCACGGCTCCGGTGACCGCGAGCACCGCGACGGCGCCGCTTCCCAGGCCGGCGAACCCGCTCAGGGCGCGTGACGTCGCTTCGATGTCGCCCGGCCGGGGCCTGGCCAACACAAGGCAGAAGCCGACCAGGGCGCCCAGCCAGACAGCGGCGGCGATGAGATGGGCGATGTCGGCCGCAAGATGAACGAGGCCCGTCGCGCCGTCGGTGGCGGCCCCGTGGCCGCTCCAGGCGAAACTGGCCACGGCTCCGGCGAAGGCCAGGATCGCCAGCGTGGAGCCCGGTCTCCCCGGACCAAGCAGCAGGGAAACGACGCCAATGACGGCCAGCCCCGCACGGATGACATGCGCCATACCCAGGCTCGTGGACTGGATCACATAGCCCAGCGCAGCCGGGTCCAGCCCAGCCGTCCAGCCACCCGCCATCATGGCTGTCTGCGCGACGACGCCGCCCAGCGCGGCCGCCGCCAAAACGAGTCCCGCCGCAATCGCAAGGCGGGTCCCGGGTCTTGACGACGGATTGCGCAGGAGAACGCTTTGGAAAAGCGGCAGCCCGAGCGCCGCCATGGCCGCGAGGTATTGGACCCAACGCAGGCCGATGACCGCCGCGTCGATCACCGGTTCATCGAACCGTGAAGCTGTGGGAGCCGGTCATGCGGTGACCGTCGGCCGCCGCGATGGCCCATCGCACCTCATAGACGCCCGGCGACAGAGGGCCCGCGAAGGACCCGCCCAGGGTCTTGCCGTCCTGCGAGACCTCCTGCCTCAGCGTGACGGCGCGACCGTGGGCGTCTTTCACTTCGACGCTGGAGAACGGCGCGGCGAACCGCTCGCTGAACGTCAGGCTGACCGCGCCCGGCGCGGAAACGACCGCCCCGCTCGCCGGCGTCGCCGAAACCAGCCGGGCATGGGCAGAAACGGGCGAGGCGCTGATCACCACCGCCGCGGCGGCAAAGAGCGAAAGGGCACGAACCATGGGAGCCTCCAGAGAACAAGCCATACTACGGCCGCCCGAAGCCAATCCCTCAAGACAATGATGTCATCTTCAAGCCACTGACCGCCGATTCGCGTTGGCAAGACAGGCTGAAAGTCGGCAGGGAGTCCGGTTCGGTCCTGAGAGCGGACGTTCCGAACCGCACGCGATGAGTCAGGAACGGCTGTTTGCGCCGCTCAACGTCCACACAGCCAGGTTTCTGGCCGGTTTCTGGCCACGGCCAAAATGCCAGTACAAGCCCAGTTGTTGAAAGGAATGGTGGACGCGACAGGGATTGAACCTGTGACCCCCTCGATGTCAACGAGGTGCTCTCCCGCTGAGCTACGCGTCCGCCGAGACGGCCCCAGGTGACCCCGGGGGCAGGAAGGCGCGGTCTATAACCCGCAGGGCCAGCGGACCGCAAGGGCGAAACCAAGGCGATTCGATCTCATGGTCGTGAGCGCCGGAGCCGGTCTTCAGGCCGCCGCCACCATCCGCTCGACCTCGCCGACGAGGTCGCGCAGGTGCACCGGCTTGGCCAGCACCTTGGCCTGGGGACTGGCCTGGGCGGCCGACAGCGCCACGGCGGCGAAGCCGGTGATGAACATGATGCGGATGCCGGGCTGGCGGGCGGCGGCGACGCGCGCCACCTCGATGCCGTCGGCGCCGGGCATGACGATGTCGGTCAGCAGCAGGTCCCAGGGGCCCTGGTCCAGCGCGTCGATGGCGTCGTCGCCGTTCTCGCAATCGACCACCGAATGGCCCGCGCGCTCGAGCGCCCGGGTCAGGAAGCCGCGAAGCGAGTGATCGTCTTCGGCCAGTAGAATGCGCGCCATCTTGGTCTGTCCGCCCCGGTCGTCTTTCGGTGACGCTACGCCGCGACTGGTAAACCCGCCATGAAAATCACCGGTCCCGCGAAGCGCGCGGCTGTGGATGACCGGGCGAAACAGGCTATGGCGTCGGCATGGATCAGGACGGGGGTGGAGCGGAAGGAGGCGGCGGCGACGCATTCGTCGTTCTGCGCCCTCGAACGCCAGGCCGGTTCGTCTTCGCCTCGCCGCATTCGGGAACGATCTATCCGTCGGAGATGGGCGCCGATCCGGCGCTGGCCGAAGCCAGTCTGCGTAGCGCCGAAGACGCGCTGGTCGACCGGCTGATCGCGCCCGGCCTGGATCACGGGGCGACGGTGGCGCTGGCGCGGCTGGGACGGGCGTGGGTGGATCTGAACCGCGATCCGGCCGATCTGGACCCGGTGCTGATCGAAGGCGCTCCTGACGGATCGATTTCGGCGCGGACGGCGGCGGGATACGGCGTCATTCCACGCCTGACGGGCGACGGCCGGGCGCTTTACAATCGGCGTCTGACGCTGGACGAGGCGCGGGAGCGGATCGCGCGGACCCATACGCCCTATCACGCCGCCCTGGCGGACGGGATGGAGGCGGCGCGGGCGCGGCACGGCGAGGCGGTTCTGGTCGACTGGCATTCCATGCCCGCGAGGGCTGCCCAGGCGGCGGGCGGCGCGCGCGGACCCGACGTGGTGCTGGGCGACCGGCATGGCTCGTCCTGCGCCGCGGAGTTGACCCGGCGGCTGCGGCGAGGGTTCGAGGCGCTGGGGTGGCGGGTCGCGCTGAACCAGCCCTATGCGGGCGGCTGGACCACCCAGAGCTGGGGGCGTCCGTCGGAGGGATTCCACGCCATCCAGATCGAACTGAACCGGGCGCTGTATTTCGACGAGGCGGCCCGCGCGCCGGGTCCCGGCTGGCCGCGCACCGAAAAGGGCGTGGCGCGGGTCATCGCCGACCTGCTGGCGGGGGCATAAAAAAAGCCGCGCCCGGGGGCGCGGCATGAAGTCTATAGGGAGGAAACGCCCAGAAGGGCATGACGCCCGGAGGCGTCGGAAGTGAAGCTAGGTTGCAGCGCACAAATCGTCAAGCGGCTATCTCGCAACTGCGTTCACGCAGTGTAACCGCTCTCAAGCCCTCAGGTCCGCTCCAGCAACCGGCGGGCGTTGCGGATGGCGCGGGCGGCCGGTGATCCGGCCTGACGCCAGACCAGCAGGCAGAAGGCGGCCGTCACCCCCAGAGCCAGCCACAGCGGCCCGAACAGCCACGCCGCCGCCGCCAGGGCGAAATAATAGCCCCGCACGCCCTGGCTGAAGGCGCTCAGGGCCGGGTTCAGCAAATCCCCCGCCGCCTCTCCCAGCGCCGCCCGGTCGGCCTCGGTGTGGAGTTCGGGGGCCGCCCCGATCAGAGCCAGGGCGTAGTTCATCTGGCGGATCGACCAGATGAAATCCAGCAGGCCCCGGGCCAGACAGACCAGCACCAGCGCCAGCTTGGCCTCCAGCAGTTTCATCGGCACGTCCTCGGCCCCGACCGAGGCGAACCCCTGCATCGCCTGTTCCCCGCCGAACAGAACGCTGGCCACGGCCGCGATCAGCAGCAGATTGGTCGAGGCGAAGAAGCCGCCGGAGTTGATGGTGTGGCCCATCAGATTGCTGTCGACGAGGCGGATTTCCCGGTGGGTCATGGCCGTCATCCACACGCGGCGGACGACCAGCATGTCGTCGTTCAGCGTGCCGCTGCGCCGCGCCAGCACGCCCAGCAGCGGGCCATAGCCGAGCCAGCACAGGATGAAGAGGGTCAGCGCCAGCCAGTCGAACAGGGTCATCACCGCCTCCTCTTCATCCGCGCACCGTGACGCGGCCTGCCTCCGCGCTCAAGCAGCGAGACGCCGCGCGGCGAGCGATAGCGCGACCAACCCGCCTTGCTTCCGCCGCGTGTCGAGCCTATCACGCCCGCCACTTTCGTATCGCACTGCAGCATAACCGAGCGCGCCATGAATATCGACGCCATTCCCGTCGGACCCAATCCGCCCTGGGACGTCAATGTCATCATCGAGATCCCGCAGGGCGGCCTGCCGGTGAAATACGAGATGGACAAGGCCTCGGGCGCCCTGTTCGTCGACCGCTTCCTGCACACGGCCATGTACTATCCGGGCAACTACGGCTTCATCCCGCACACCCTGTCGGACGACGGCGATCCCTGCGACGTGATCGTGCTGAACCCGACGCCGGTGGTGCCGGGCTGCATCATCCGCTCGCGGCCGATCGGCGTGCTGAAGATGGAGGACGAGGCCGGCGGCGACGAGAAGATCCTCGCCGTGCCCGTCGACAAGCTGAACCCCTATTACACCGACATCGCCAGCTACCGGCAGCTGCCCACCATCATGGTCGAGCAGATCGAGCATTTCTTCACCCGCTACAAGGATCTGGAGAAGAACAAGTCTGTCACGGTCAAGGGCTGGGGCGACGCCGGCGAGGCGGCCGAGCTGATCGCCGCCGGCATGCGCGCGCATCAGGACAAGCTGAAGGCCGCGATCAACAAGGCCGCCAACGCGGCGTAACTCCGCTTCTCCCTCCCCCGAAGTGGGGAGGGTGGTCGCGCAGCGACCGGGTGGGGAACGCCAGTCTACGCCGCCGGCGCCCGGCTTCAGAATTCCCCACCCTGTCGTCGCTACGCGCCGACATCCCTCCCCATAAAGGGGAGGGAGAATGCTTCCCCTCCTCGCCCGCTGCGCTATGTGTCCCCCATGGCCGCCGCCGAGACCCCCGCAGACGTCTTCAAGCGCGCCCTCGCCCATGCGGCGCGGGCGCTGGCGGAGCAGTCCGGGCTTGAGGTGGTGTTCGGGTCCGACGGGCCGAAACTGACCAACGGCGTCCTGACCCTGCCGCATCCGCCGCGCGATCCGGCCGGACCCGAGAGCGCGACCCTGCGCGGCCAGGCCGACCGGCTGGCGCTGCGGCTGGCCAATCACGACGAGAGCCTCCACGCCCGCCTGCGCCCGATCGACAGCCGCGCCGCCGAGGTGTTCGAGGCTGTGGAGCAGGCGCGGGTCGAGGCCGTCGGTTCCCAATCGCTGGCCGGGGTGCGGGCCAATATGGGCGCCGCCCTGCTGACACGGCTCGAGAAGATGGGCGCCCTGCGGGCCACCGAGGCCGAGCGCGTCCCGGTGGCCGAGGCCGTGGCCCTGCTGGTGCGGGAACGGCTGACCGGCCAGCGCGCGCCGGACGGCGCGGGCGCCATGCTGGACCTCGTCCGCACGGCCATGGAGGACAAGGCGGGGGCGAAATTGAACGCCCTGGCCGAGGTCGCGGACGATCAGGTCGCCTTCGCCGAGCGGCTCAAGGATGTGCTGCGCGCGCTCGATCTCGATCCCGGCGACGGACGCGGTGACGACGCCTCCGACGAACAGGGCGAGGACGACCCCGACCCCCAGGCGCCCGACGCCGCCGACGAGCAGGACGAGGAAGACGACGCCGGCGGCGGTGAGGGCCAGACCATGGACGGCTCGGCCGACGATCAGAGCCAGGGCGACGAGCGCGACGCCCGGCCGGACGGCACGGCGGGCGATCCCGATGGGGAAGCCTCGGACGAGGGACCCGACGTCAACGAGGGCGCCCTGCCCAACCGCCAGCAGACCGCCGACGACGGGCGCGCCGTCGACGCCTATCGCGTCTTCACCACCGCCTATGACGAGGTCGTCGACGCCGCCGACCTGTGCGACCCGAACGAACTGGAGCGGTTGCGCGCCCTGCTGGACCAGCAGCTGACCGCCCTTTCCTCGGTGGTGGCGCGGCTGGCCAACAAGCTGCAGCGCCGGCTGATGGCCCAGCAGAACCGCAGCTGGCATTTCGATCTGGAAGAGGGCGTGCTGGACACCGCCCGTCTGACGCGGATCATCACCGACCCGACCAGCCCGCTCAGTTTCAAGGCCGAGAGCGAGAGCCCGTTTCGCGATACGGTGGTGACCCTGCTGCTCGACAATTCCGGCTCGATGCGCGGGCGGCCGATCATGGTGGCGGCGGTCTGCGCCGACATTCTGGCGCGGACGCTGGAGCGCTGCGGCGTCAAGGTCGAGATCCTCGGCTTCACCACCCGGGCGTGGAAGGGCGGACAGGCGCGCGAGGCGTGGATCACGGCGGGCAAACCGGCCAATCCGGGGCGGCTGAACGACCTGCGCCACATCATCTACAAGTCGGCGGACTCGCCCTGGCGGCGGTCCAGGAAGAGCCTCGGCCTGATGATGCGCGAGGGCCTTCTGAAGGAGAACATCGACGGCGAGGCGCTGACCTGGGCGCATGAGCGCCTGCTGGGCCGGACCGAGGCGCGGCGCATCCTGATGGTCATTTCCGACGGTTCGCCGGTCGACGATTCGACCCAGTCGGCCAACGCCGCCCTGTATCTGGACAAACACCTGCGGCAGGTGATCGCCGAGATCGAGGATCGTTCGCCGGTCGAACTGATCGCCATCGGCATCGGCCATGACGTGACCCGCTGGTATCGCCGCGCCGTCACCATCGTCGACGTCGAGCAACTGGCCGGCGTGATGATCGAGAAACTGGCTGAACTGTTCGACGGCGAGCCCAGGGCGGCCCCGGCCGGCCGGAGAAAACGCGCCGCATGAACCCCATCCGCCGCCTGCTGTCCGCCGTCGCCGTCCTGCTTCTCGGCGCCTGCGCGGGGACCGTTGCGGCGCCCCCGGGCATCGGCCTTGATGACGGATGGACGCCAGCGGCGGCCTCGGTGCGGTCCGTGGGCCTCGGCCTGCCCGGCGGCGCGCGGCTGGAGGACGGCGTCCGCTTCGCCGGCGGCCTCCAACTGGTGCTGGAGGAAGCCTCCCCCCTGCACAGCCTGTCGGACCTGAAGCTGATGGACGACCTCCACTTCGTCAGCGTCACCGATGCCGGCGATCTCGTCCGCGGCCGACTCCGCCTGAACCGCGCCGGTCGGCTGACCGGCCTGGAGGGACTGCGGTTTCGGCGGCTTACCCTGATGGATGGCCGGCCGATCATGGAAAAGGCCGACGGCGACGCCGAGGGGCTGGCCATCGACGCACGGGGGGATCTGCTGGTCAGTTTCGAACGCGACCACCGGATCTGGAACTATGGAGATCCCCGGAGCCCCGCGCCGATCCCGGTCGCTGCACAAAGCCCGGACGCCGATTTCGCCCTGAACGACGGCATGGAAGGCATTGCCGCGGGCCTGGACGGCGGCTGGCGGGTCGCGGGCGAATCCGGGGGCGTCTGGGACTGTTCGCCGACCGGCTGTGCGATGGTGGCGGCGGCGCCCGATCCGCCGCTGGCCGACAGCGACTACCGGATCACCGGCATGGACCGCGATCCCTCGGGCGACGGCTGGTTTGTGGTCCAGCGATCCTACAATCCCCCGATCGACGCGCGGGCGGCTATTCGGCGCATGGCCGACGATGGCCGCCTCGGGCCGGTTCTGGTCGAGCTCAAACTGCCCGGCACGACCGACAATTTCGAAGGGATCGCCGCCGTCGCCCATGAGGGGGCGATCCGGCTCTACATCCTGTCGGACGACAACAACAACCGCAGGCAACGCACCTTGCTGCTGGCGTTCGACATCAGGTCCGCCCGCTGAGGCTCAGCCCGACGGCGGAACCCGCGCGCCCTGCATCTGGCGCAGCATCTCGCGGCTGGCGGCGCGATCTTCCTCGGTCTGGACCGCGCTGCGGCAGACCCGTCGGCCGAAGCGCGAGCCCGTGACGGCTTCGGTGCGACAGACCTGGGCGGTATCCGCGGCCGGTCGTGCCGCGCTGGTGGCGGGAGGGGTCGAACCCCCGGGCTCCCCGGCGGGCTGCGCCGGCGGGGTCGCGGGGGCTTGCTGGATCAGGGCCAGCGAAGCGAACAGAACGACGGGAAACAACACCAGGCTCTCCTGTGGAATTCTGGGCGGCATAATGCCGGACCGGCCGAACTTCGCAACCCGGCGCGAAATCAGATCCGCTCGCTGATCCTGATCGCCGCGCGACAGCCCGCCTTGATCACGGCGCTGAGCAGGCCGTAGCCCGGCGCCTCGCGGCTGCCGTGTTCGACGGCGTGGTCGTGATGGGCCAGTTCCTCGTCGCGGAAGGCCGAGAGCTCCGCGGCCAGGGCCGGATCGCGGTCATTCAGCTCGGCGATCTGGTCGGCGTAATGTTCCTCGATAACGCTCTCGACCGCCTCGGTGCAGGCATGGGCGGCCTTCTCGCCCATCAGGGCCGTGCCGGTCCCCAGCGCCAGGGCGGCCAGCCGCCAGACCGGGGTCATCACCGTCGGCCGCACCCGTTCGGCGTTCAGCAGGGCGTCGAACCGGGCCAGGTGGACGGCTTCCTGGGCCTGCATCTCGCCCATGTCGGCGGCGACGGCCTCGCGGCCCGCGCGGCCTTCGAACACCGCCCGTTGCGCGCGGTAGATGTGGACGGCGGCGTATTCCCCGGCGTGGTCGACGCGCAGGATTTCGGCGCGGCGCCGGCGGCTCGCGCCCCGGCCGGGCCGGGCCAGCGGGACGCGGCGAGCGTCCGCCGGATCAGATACGGGGCGCTCAGTTTCGGGGAGCTCTGGCATCCTTGGGCCTCTTGGCGGCGAGCAGGCTGAACACGGCCAGGGCGGCCGAGATCAGGGCGTTCCACCCTGCCATGGACAGCCCCAGGAAGCGCCACGTCACCGCGTCGCACATGACGACCTTCTCGATCGGACCGGTGCCCAGGGCCAGGGCGGCCAGGCTCTCGAGATTGACCTCGCCGCCCCCGGAACAGGCCGCGGGCAGGTCCCACCATTTCATCTCGCCGCCCATGTGGAAGACGGCGGTCACGGCCCCGGTGGTGAAGACCACGGCCAGCAGGAAGGCGGCGATGCGCGGCGTGCCGCGGCTGCCCCGGCTGATCACATGCCAAAGTGTGGCGACCAGGGCGATGGCGACGGCCCCCCAGTAAACCTCGCGCTGCTTGAGGCAGAGGTTGCAGGGAGCGAGGCCCTCGATGCGCTCGAACGCATGCGCCGCGCCCAGCAGGGCCAGCGAGGCCGCCAGGGCGAAGGCGGTCCACCACCGCGTCAGGAGTCGATACAGGCCTCTCATCGGACGACGTTCATAGCCGGGCCGAAAGGCCGCGTCGATGAGCCACGCCCGATCAGAGCATCTTCACCGCCACGATGGCGCCGACGAGCACCACCACGCCGATGATGCTCCACATGGCCAGCCGCTTTTCGACCATTTCCAGCATGGCCGGACCCCAGCGCTTCAGCACCCAGGCCTCGGCGAAGAAGCGGCCGCCGCGGGTCACGGCGCACAGGGCGACGAACAGGGGGAAGTTGAACTGGAAAATGCCCGAGGCGATGGTGATCAGCTTGAACGGGATGGGCGTCAGGCCCTTGATCAGGATGACCCAGGCTCCGTGCTGCTGGAACAGGGCCTTGGACGCCTCGAAAGTGTCGGCCTTGCCCAGCCAGGTCAGGATCATCATCCCGACATCGGTCAGGAAATAGCCGATGGCGTAGCCCAGAATGCCGCCAAGCACCGAGGCCACGGTGCAGACGCCCGCGTAGAAATAGGCCCGGTCCGGCCGCGCCAGGATCATCGGCCCCAGCATGACGTCGGGCGGAATCGGGAAGAAGGAGCTTTCGGTGAACGACACCACCGCTAGCGCCGGCGTGGCGTGCTTGCTGCGGGCCAGGGCGAAGACCCAGTCGTAAAGCTTGCGAAGCATGTGTTTCCCGAAGAGACCGAACGACGCCTCTAGCAGGCGCGGGGGACCAGCGCATCCACCGAAACCCGTCGTGAGTCGCGGTCGCGGCGAAGGGTCGCTATAGAGGCCGCCTGCCGCCTCTCCCCAGGACGGGAATCCCATGCGCTATCTGCACACCATGGTCCGGGTGACCGACCTCGACGCCTCGCTGCGCTTCTGGTGCGACCTGCTGGGTCTCGAGGAGATGCGGCGCATGGAGAATGAGGCCGGCCGGTTCACCCTGGTCTTCCTCGCCGCCCCGGCGGATCGCGCCCGCTCGGAGGCGGAGCGGTCCCCCGAGGTCGAACTGACCTTCAACTGGGATCCCCAGACCTATGACGGCGGGCGCAATTTCGGCCATCTGGCCTACAAGGTCGGCGACATCCACGCCGCATGCCAGAGGCTGATGGACGGCGGGGTGGTCATCAACCGCCCGCCCCGCGACGGCCACATGGCCTTCGTCCGTTCGCCGGACGGCATCTCCATCGAACTGTTGCAGGAGGGCGCCGCCCTGGCGCCCGCAGAGCCCTGGGTCTCGATGCCCAACACCGGGAGCTGGTGATCTTGAAAGCCTATGCCGTCCTCGGCTTCGCCCTGCTGGCGGGCGCCTGCGCCTCGACCTCGGAGACCTATCCCTCGCGCACGGCGACCGAACAGCTGCTGGTGGCCCGGGCCGCCGACCGCGCCGTCGAGGGCCTGACCCTGCCGATCCCCGCCGGATCGCGCGTTTTCGTGGACGACGCCTGGTTCCGGGCCGAGAACGCGGCCTATGCCGTCAGCGCCATCCGCAACGCCCTGTCCGATGCCGGCTATGCGCTGGCCTCCTCGAAGGCCGAGGCCGACGCCGTTTTCGAACTGCGCGCCGGCGCCCTGTCGCTGGAGCAGATGCGGCGCGTCTTCGGCCTGCCGGACATGCGGGTGCCGATCAACGACACCTTCAACGTCGTCTCCATTCCCGAGCTGTCGCTCTACAGCCGCCGCGACCGGGTCGGCGTGGCCGAATTCTCGGGCTTCCTCTACGACCCGAAGACGGGCGCGCCCCTCGGCGCTGTCCTGCCCATGACCGGCGAGTTCCGCATCCGCAGCCACAAGCTGCTGATGATCGTCGCCTGGGGCCAGCAGAGCGTCGATCCCGGCCAGCGCGATCCGGGCGACAGCTGGCGGGAGTTTTAGGCGCGAGGGGCGCGAATACACCGTGTCCCGGAAAGGCGTGACGCTGCTCCGGAATTGCGCGGGCTGAGCCCCTTCCGGCGCCTGCTTCCTGTTGACTGCTCCTGCGTCGGAGCCGCCGTGAAACCCTGTTGTCAAAGACCCGCGCCGCCTTCCGGGGAGGGCGACGGGACCATTTTACCGCCGCCGCCGGGGATGATGGATGATTTCCGGCCGCGGGGGTTGGGAAGGGCCGAAACAGGGTCGGGAGGGGCGAGATTATACGGGGCGGGAAGACATCTTTTGCGGTTGCGACAGAGAGGATGTTGACCCGCTATAGGCGAAGCGGTGAAGGGTCCATCCGGCGACAGAGCCCGGCACTACAAGTCCGAGCAGAACCCAGCTGAAGGCCGGAGCGCCCGCGCTCCAGGGCACGCTCACCCAGACGGAAGCGGGCGCGAGAACGGCGCCGGCTATGACCGCAATCCAGCGGGACCGCAGCCGCAGGGCGTGCAACGCCGCCCACACAGGCAGGCCGACGACAACGAGCCCGATGATGAAAGCGAGGCCCGCGACGACGGTGGCGACCGGGATGAGCGGCAGACCAATGACAGTCGCCTCGAGGATCGCCGCCGGCGATGGAGGCGGGTTCGTCCCGACCCAGCCGAAAACGACCACCAGGAGGTAGGTTTCCACGCCAGTGGCCAAGCCGCCCGCCGCCGCGCCCATCGCCAAGCCCTTGAAGACGGCGCCTGTCCGGGGCTTCATCGTCCGGCCTCCACCGCCACCAATGCGCCTTGCCGGTCCATCGTCTCCGGCGTCCGCACATCCCACGCCAGACCCGCCCGCTCCAGCAGCTGAATGAAGCGGAAGCCCCAGTCGCTCTGGCCCGGATAGAGGCCGATGCGGGCCGAGCCGGGGAACGCGTGGTGGTTGTTGTGCCAGGCCTCGCCCATGGTCGGGATCGCGGCCCAAGGGACGTCGTGCGCCTGAACGCCCGCGCCCCTGACCCGCCAGGTCTGGGGGCCGCGCCGATGGGCCAGATGGCCGACGAACCAGTGACCGGTGACCGAGGCGGCGACACGGGCGCAGACGCCCCAGACGACAAAGCCCCAGCCGCCGAGCAGATACAGCCCCGCCGCGACCGGCAGTTGCTGCAGCATCCATGTGCGTTCGAGGAAGCAGTAGAAGCGGTCGCGGCCGATACGGCCCAGGTCGAAGGCCGGGGGGTGGGCCAGTTCCAGTCGGCAGTGAATCTGCCACCAGGCATCAACCAGCATGGGCCGGCGGTGGGCGAGATAGTCGTGACAGTCGGTCTGTCGCTGGGCCCAGTCGCGGAGGTCGTGGGTGCGGATCATCCAGAACGGGCCGCTCATACCGACGGCGGTTCCGATCCAGACGAGCGTGTGTTCGAGCCAGAGTGGACACTGGAAGCTGCCGTGGATGAGGCGGCGGTGAAAGCCGACTGAATGGCCGAGCAGAAGGGCGCCGCCGGTGGTGACGGCGAAGACGGCGAGGGCACCCGGACTGATGGTCAGCGAACCGAACACCAGCGCCGCCGCCAGCATGCCGCCGTTCCAGACGGAGTGGGCGGGATCCCAGACCACCCGCCCTTGAACCGGACTGCATCCGGGGGTCTCGACCAGACTGTTGACCGCGCAGGGGTCGTCGGCGTCGTGCATCGCCAAGGCCTTCAGTATTTAAGTCATGACTTAATCACCGAAATCAAAGACTGGCAAGCGGTTCGCAAATCGCTTAAATGTCGCACCATGCAACGCGTGTTCGAGGCCCTCTCCTCCCAGATACGGCGAAAGATCCTCGCCTACCTCGCCCATGCCGACATGACGGCGGGCGAGATCGCGGCGCGGTTCGAGATTTCAAAGCCGGCGTTGTCGCAGCATCTGACCGTGCTGGAGAACGCCGGGCTGGTGACCAGCGAGAAGAAGGGCCAGTACGTCCACTACAGCCTTGTGCCCGACCATCTGGCCAACACCCTGAACGCCTATGCCCAGGAGGTCTGTCCGGTGTCGAAACCGCTGAAGGCCGAGAGCGCCAAGATCGCCCGGTCGCGCAAGGACTCCGGCAAGACCTGACACCTCCGTAACTTGCGCCCCGACGTCGGCTCGGGGATGGTCGCGCCCTCAGTGAATCCGGGGGTTCCCATGCGCCGTCTGCTCGTCTCGTCCGCCGCCGTCCTCGCCCTGATGGCCGGGGTTCCCGCCGCCGCCACGGCGCAGGACGCCCACGCGGGGCATGCGGCCCCGGTCGCAACGCAGAGCGAGGACGCGCGGCTGGCGGCGTTTTTCGAGCAGGCGTTTCAGGAGCGGATCGCCCTGTCGCCGCAGCAGATGACCTCGCTGGGCATCAAGACGGACTACGACAGGCTGGACGACGCCACCGACGCGGCGGCGGCGCGGGCGCTGGCGCTGGCCGAGCGGCAGTTGTTGCAGCTGAACGACCAGTTCAATCCGCAGACCCTGAGCGATGAAAGCCGGCTGTCGTGGCGTCTGTTCGAATACGGGGTGGAGCAGGCGCGGCTGGCGAACCGCTGGCGTGACTGGGGCTATCAGTTCGCGGCCAACAGCAATCCGACCACGGGCCTGCCGGCCTTCCTGATCAACAACCACCGGGTCGACAGCGTCTCCGACGCCGAAGCCTATGTGGCGCGGCTGGTCGAGGCCGAGCGGGTGATGGGCGAGATCTCCGCCACCCTGCGCAGACGGGCCGAAGCGGGGGTGATTTCGCCGGTCTTCGTGTTCGAACCGACGCTGGCCAATACGGCGGCGATCATCTCGGGCGCGCCGTTCGACGAGGCGGCCGACAATCCGGTCTGGGCCGATTTCCAACGGAAAGTGGGCGCGCTGGAGGCCGATGCGGCGACGAAGGAACGGCTGCTGGCCGAGGGGCGGGCGGCGCTGACGGGGCCTTGGCGGCGCGGCTACGACGGCGTGCTGACAGCCCTGACCGAGGTCGGGGCGCAGGCGGCGGCCATGCCGGACAATGCCGGCGGGGTCTGGCGGCTGCCCGAGGGCGAGGCCTTCTACAACGCCCGCCTGCGGCTCTCGACCACCACCGATCTGACGGCGGACCAGATCCACGAGATCGGCCTGGCCGAGGTGGCGCGACTGCAGGGCGAGATGCAGACCATCATGACCCAGGTCGGCTTCACCGGCTCGCTGCAGGAGATGTTCGCCTGGCTGAAGACCGATCCGCGCTTCCAGTATCCGAACACGCCCGAGGGCAAGGAAGAATACCTGACCGACGCCCGCGCCTTCATCGCCCAGGTGATGGAGGCCGCGCCGCGCTGGTTCAGCGACCTGCCGGAATCGGCGTTGGAGGTGCGCGCGGTGGAATCCTGGCGCGAGGCGACGGCCTCGATCGCCTTCTACAACTCGCCGGCGCCGGACGGATCGCGGCCCGGCATCTATTACGTCAACCTGTCGGACATGACCCAGGTGCTGAAGCCCCAGATCGAGGGCATCAGCTATCACGAGGGCGCGCCCGGCCACCATTTCCAGATCGCATACGCCCAGGAGATGGAGGGACTGCCGCGCTTCCGGCGCTTCGGCGGCTACGGAGCCTACGCCGAGGGCTGGGGCCTGTATTCGGAGCGGCTGGGCAAGGAGATGGGTTTCTATGAAGACCCTTATTCGGACTTTGGCCGGCTCTCGACGGAGCTGTGGCGCGCGGTGCGGCTGGTGACCGATACCGGCCTGCACGCCAAACGCTGGAGCCGGGAACAGGCGATCGAATATTTCCGCCAGAACTCGCTGCTGAGCGAGCGCGACATCGTCAAGGAGGTCGAGCGCTATCTGACCAATCCGGGGCAGGCGACCAGCTACAAGATCGGCGAACTGAAGATCATGGAGCTGCGCGCGCGAGCCCGGACGGCGCTGGGGGAGGGATTCGACATCCGCGACTTCCACGCCGTGGTTCTGGGCTCGGGCTCGGTGCCGCTGGATGTGCTGGAGGACCAGGTCGACGTCTGGATCGCGGCGGGCGGCGGCGCGCCCGGCTGAGCGATCAGGCGGCCAGGCCGGCCGCCTGCATCAGGCCCCGGAGCGGCGCCAGGGTTTCCGGGGCCGCCGACAGGACGGCGCGCGATTCCGGCGCTCGGAACAGTTTGACGGCCTCGGCCTTGGCGCGGTCGGCGGCCGGTCCCAGGGGTGCGGTTTCGCCAGCGGCGAGGCGCAGCAGCACCGACAGCTTCTGCAACAGCGGGGCCGGGGAGCGGGTGATCATCATGACGATGCGGGCCTCGGCCTCGACCGCGCCGCCGACCGCGCCGATGGCGGCGTTGATCTCGCCATCGTCCCGTTCCGTCAGGCCGCAACTGCGCACCGCGCGCTGCAGGGCGGCCAGCACGCCCAGCTTCTGGGCGGCGGTCAGGGCCGCGGAAGGCGCGCGCATCTCGCTCTCGAACCGCAGGGAGTTGACGCAGGCGGACAGCCAACGGGCCGCCGAGCGCTTGTTGCCGACGCCCGTGACGTTCTCGCACAGCCGGGTCAGCTGTTCGGCCTCGCAGAGGACCGTCTCGCAGGGTTTGACGTAGGCGGCGACGAAATCGGCGGTGACGATGGCCTTGGAGCGCTCGTTGAAGGCCGTCTGCACCTCGTCGAGGGTCAGCAACCGCCCGGCGGTGACGGTGAGGGTCATCGCCAGGGTGCGCAGGATGTCGATCTCGCCCGCGGGATCGTTGGGCCGCAGCCGCCGCGGGCTCATCAGTTCGCGCAGGACCATCCGGGCCAGGGCGGCGGAGAGCAGGGGGAATTCCCCCGCCTCGAGCCGGGCGCCGAGACGGGCGGCGGGGCCGTCGACGGCCGGAACCTGCAGCGCCAGCCGGGGATCCTGGGCGATCAGGGCGTTGATCTCGCGCGGCGCCACCATGCGGACGACGGCGGCCAGCGAGGCGCCCTGGTCGAGGGAGGGCCCCAGCACATCGGCCAGGCTGGTCCGGACCCCGAGCATTTCGCACAGCAGCTGTTCGATCGGCACCATGACCATGGCGCGGGGCGCGCCCTCGATGGGCGCCCGGTCGGCCAGATCCATCAGCCGGTCGAGACGCGGCCGCCCGCCGCGCAGGCCCTTCAGAGCGCCCGAGACGATCCCGCCCATGATAAAGGCGCGATCCGGCTGGCCGGCCATGCGGTGGGCGAGATCGGCGATCGAATGGTCGTCCAGGCCGGGGAAAAGATTGCGACGCCCGGCGGCGATGACCCGCTCGAGGGCCTTGTCCGACAGTTTCTGATAGTGACGGACCAGATCATGGACGGGCTGACCCACGTCCTGGCTTTCGGGCACGGCGATCTTCTGGATGGCATGCTGAAGTTCGACGCCGGAAGCCTCCAGCCTTTCGGCCAGGTCGGGACGGTGCAGCAGTTCGAAGGCGGTGACGCCGTTCCGCCCCAGCCAGTCCTCAAGCACCCGGCTGATCGTCTCGCGCGCATGGGGGGCGTAGAAGTCCTGCGGCGCCGAGCAGCGCGGCCCGGCCTGGTCCTCGGGCACGACCCGTTTTCTCTGAATCTCGGGCGCGCCCCGCGTCAGCACGGTGACGCTGTTGAACTCCATGGTGTCCGGGTCCAGCGTCTCCTTGGTCACGCGCACGGCGGCGGCGCGATCATCGGAGAGCAGTTCCTCGGCGGTCTGGACGGCGTGGGCGCGATCCTCCGTCGCCAGCTGGAGGCTCCAGGGAGCCGGCGCTGTCTTGCGGATATAGACTTCGTAGTGGACGGGGCCGGCCATGGAGCGCTCGTGTTTTGCGCTCCCAGAATGGCGCCAAGGCTTTAAGGTCAGGTTTCGTTGCGCATTGAGGCGGCGCAGCCCATGTTTTACGCCGTAATCTCTCCACGATGTTTTAGAACGGTACCGCTTGCCGCGCGTTGAGATGGCGAACGATCCTTCTGCAAGGAGCCTGACTTGGCCAACATCACCCTGGTTGACGACGACGAGAACATCGTCGCCTCCGTCTCGCTGGCGCTGGAAAGCCATGGCCACAAGGTCACGGCCTGGCACGACGGCGCTTCGGGGCTTGAGGCGCTGGAAGCCAGCCCACCCGATCTGGTCATCCTGGATGTGAAGATGCCGCGCATGGACGGTATGGAGGTCCTGCGCCGCCTGCGTCAGACCTCGCAGATACCGGTCATCATGCTGACGTCCAAGGACGAGGAGATCGACGAGATTCTCGGCTTCAACCTCGGCGCCGACGACTATATCCACAAGCCCTTCAGCCAGCGGCTGCTGATCGAGCGGGTCAAGGCCCTGCTGCGCCGCACCGGGGCCGACGGCGGCGAGCCTGAGTCCGCGGGCGAGGGTTCCGCCAAGGCGATCAAGCGCGGCAAGCTGTCGATGGACCCGGCGCGCCACGAGAGCACCTGGGAGGGCAAGCCGGTCAAGCTGACCGTGACCGAGTTCCTGCTGCTCCAGGCCCTCGCCCAGCGCCCCGGCTTCGTGAAGAGCCGCGACAACCTGATGGACGCCGCCTACGACGATCAGGTCTATGTCGACGACCGCACCATCGACAGCCATGTCAAGCGGATGCGGAAGAAATTCCGGGTGGTCGACCCCGAGTTCGACGCCATCGAGACCCTGTATGGCGTTGGATACCGCTATCGCGAAAGCTGATCCGCTCCCGACGGGAGTGGCCGCGCCCCGCCGTCGCCTGAAGCGCTTCGGCGGGTCGCGGCTGGGCGGGCTGATTCTCGCGCTGAATCTGCTCAGCCTGCTGATCCTGTTCGTCGGGGCGCTGTTGCTGAACGAATGGCAACGGGGGCTGATCGAGTCCCGGCAGGAAACCCTGACGGCCCAGGCCGAACTGCTCTCAAACGTGTTGAGCAAGCTCAGCATCACCACCGGAGAGCCGACACCGGCCTTTGATCCGGTGGAGGCGTCGCGGCAGTTGGTGGACGACTTCATTCCGGCCGGACAGAGGGCGCGGCTGTTCGACCTCGACGGCCTGCTGGTGGCCGACAGCTATGCGGTCAGCGAGGCGATCCCCGGCCAGGCCCTGCCGCCCGCCCTGCCTGCCGGGACGCCAGTTCCCGCGACGAGCCCCGATGCGGAAGGCCGCGACGCAGCCCGGCTCGAACAGGCCCGCGCGGCCCTTGCGGCCGAGGTCGAGCAGGCGCTGGACGGCGCGCCGCAGGCGAGCGTGAGGCGCTCGGAGAGCGGGGACCGCGTGGTTTCCGTCTCGATACCCGTCCGCCATGTCCGGCAGGTGCTGGGCGTGCTGACGCTGGAGGCCGGCGACGTCGACGAGACCCTGGCCGCCCAGCGACGGGCGCTGATGCCGTTCGCCCTGGTGGCTCTGGCGGTGAACCTGCTGGGGTCGCTGCTGATGCATCTGTTCGTGGCGCGGCCGGTGATGCGGCTGTCGGCGGCGGCGGACGAGGTCCGGCTGCAGCGGGCGCGGGCCATCTCCCTGCCCGATCTGGAGGGCCGCAAGGACGAGATCGGCGATCTGGCCCGGTCGCTGGAGACCATGACCGAGACCCTGTCGGACCGGATGGACGCCATCGAGGCCTTCGCCGCCGACGTCTCGCACGAGATCAAGAACCCCCTGACCTCGATCCGTTCGGCGCTGGAGACCCTGCCGCTGGTGAAGACCGGGGCCCAGCGCGAGAAGCTGACCAATCTCTTGCAGCAGGACGTGCGGCGTCTGGACCGGTTGATCACCGACATCTCCAACGCCTCGCGGCTGGATGCGGAACTGAACCGGGACCGGCCGCGCGCCATCGACCTGACCCAGCTGCTGACCGAGATCGTCGGCGTCTATGAGTCCGGGCTGAAGCCGGGCGAGGCGCATGTGACCTTCACGGCCCCGACCGGCGACCATATCAAGATCATGGGTCGGGACGGGCCGCTGGGGCAGGTGTTCCGCAATCTGATCGACAACGCCCGATCGTTCAGTCCGCCGGGCGGCTCCGTGCGGCTGACGCTGGCCCGGGACGACATCGACCCGGACCGGCCGATCCGGGTGCGGATCGACGACGACGGCCCCGGCATTCCGCCGGACAATCTCGAGACGGTGTTCGAACGGTTCTACACTGCCCGTCCCCGGGGGACCGCCTTCGGGGCCAATTCAGGCCTGGGTCTGTCGATCGTGCGCCAAATCGTCGAGGCCCACGGCGGGCGGGCCACCGCCGCCAACCGTCCGGATGGCGGGGGCGGCGTCGCCGGCGCGCGGTTCGAGGTCGCCCTGCCGGCGGCGCCGACGCAGGGCCGGCGGGCGTGACCGCCGGTCAACCGATCCACGCGACCGCCGTGGCGCACTGGGCGCCGGGGACCGGCTGGCGCGCCATCCTGATCAGCGGACCGCCCGGCGCGGGCAAGAGCGATCTGGCCCTGCGGCTGATCGGACGCGGCTGGCGGCTGGTGGCAGACGACTATGTCCATGTCTTCGCCTCGGGCGAGGCGCTCTACGCCACGGCGCCCGACACGATCGCGGGACGGATGGAGGCCCGCGGCGTCGGGATCATCGACGCCTGCGCGTGCGGGGTGGTGCGTCTGGTCCTGGCCGTGGAGCTGACTGAAACGCCTCCGGAGCGTTTGCCGGATCCGGAAAGGCGGAACCTCGCGGGCCGTTCCCTGCCCCTGCTCCGGCTGGCCGGATTCGAGACCTCGGCGGTCGAAAAGGTCGCGGCGGCCATGGCCCCGCTTTAACCCGGCGCGGACTTGGGCTATTCCGCCCGGCTTGCGGCGCGCTCAAGGGCGTCCGGACGCGGGGGCGAAAGTCTTGGTGAAGCCTTCATGATCGGGCTGGTGATTGTCACCCACGGGGGACTGGCCTCGGAATTTCTCGCGGCCATGGAGCATGTGGTGGGGCCCCAGCGCGGGGTCGCGGCCATCTGCATCGGGCCCGAGGACGACATGGAGCGGCGCCGCCGCGACATCGTCGACGCCGCCGCGGCCGTCAACGACGGCGACGGCGTCATCCTGCTGACCGACATGTTCGGGGGCACGCCGTCCAACCTGGCCATTTCGGTGATGGAAGAGACCCGCGCCGAGGTCATCGCCGGGCTGAACCTGCCGATGCTGATCAAACTGGCCAGCGTGCGCGGCCGCGAGCCGCTGGAAGCCTGCGTCGCCCACGCCCAGGACGCCGGGCGCAAATACATCTCGGTCGCCAGCTGGGTGCTTCAGGGCGAGAAATGACGGCGCCGAATCCACCCGCCCGGGCGACCGCGAACATCTGCAACACCCGCGGCCTGCATGCCCGCGCCTCGGCCAAATTCGTCAAGCTGGCCTCGACCTTCGACGCCGAGGTTCATGTCACACGCGACGGCGTCACCGTGAACGCCCTGTCGATCATGGGGCTGCTGATGCTGGGCGCGGGCAACGGGAGCACCATCGACATCACCGCCGTGGGCGCGGAGGCCGAGGCCGCCGTGTCGGGACTGGTCGATCTGGTTGGCCGCCGGTTCGACGAGGACGAATAGTCAGTCCTCGGACGGCGTCTGAACCGCCCCGATGTGGGCGAGGCCGCGGCACGCGGCGATCTCCACCTGTTTCGCCCGCTCCTGATAGCGCGCCCGGTCCGCCTCGGTCCGGCTGTCGGCGCACCGGTCGCAGGAGACGCCCTCGATATAGCGCGGCGATGCTCGTCCCGCCTCGCTGACCGGCATGCGGCAACCCCGGCAAAGGCTGTGGCTGCCCGGCGTCAGGCCGTGGCCCACGGCGACCCGTTCGTCGAAGACGAAACATTCGCCCCGCCACAGGCTGTCGGCTTTCGGCGTCGTCTCCAGATAGCGCAGGATCCCGCCCTCCAGATGGAAGACGTCCCGCACGCCCTCGGCCCGGAGGAAGGCCGTCGCCTTTTCGCAGCGGATGCCGCCGGTGCAGTACATGGCGACCTTCGGCGGCGTCGGCCCCTCCAGCAGCGCCTGGCCCTCGGTCCGGAACCAGTCGGGGAAGTCGCGGAAGCCGCGCGTATTGGGCTGGACCGCGCCCTCGAAGGCGCCGACGGCGGCCTCATAGTCGTTGCGGGTGTCGATCACGACCACGTCGGGCTGCCTGATCAGGGCGTTCCAGTCGGCGGGCGCGACATAGGTCCCCGCGTTGGCGGCCGGGTCGAGGTCCGGCTGGCCCATGGTCACGATCTCGGGCTTGATCCTCACCTTCAGCCGGTGGAATGGCATCGTGGCCGCTTCGGCGAATTTCACGTCGAGGTCGGCGAACCCCGGCAAGGCGCGGATGCCGGAAAGGACGCGGTCGATAGAGGCCGCCGGCCCGGCGATGGTGCCGTTCAGGCCCTCATGGGCGATCAGCAGGGTGCCGCGAACGTCCGGGCGACACAGGGCCTCGAGCTGATCGCGGACGGCCCCGCGGTCGGCGATGGCCGCGAACCGGTACAGGGCGGCGACGCGGATGGAGGAGGATGGCGGGAGAGGAGTCACAGCAGCATCCTGCTTCGCGCTATCCGTGCCTGTCCTGCGAAGCGCGTTAGCGCGAAGCAGGATGGTGGAGCCGAGGGGAGTCGAACCCCTGACCTCGTCATTGCGAACGACGCGCTCTACCAACTGAGCTACGGCCCCGTTTCCGGGTGCAGGCGAGGGCGCGACATACGAGGGGCGGGGCGGGGGTGTCAACGGGGTTGGCTCGCCGGAGCCTGCGACGCCGGAATCATTGGACGGACGGCGCGGTCACGCTAGAAGCGGGACAGATTTCGCTTCGGGAGCCCCTTCATGGGTTACGCCATCGTCTGGCTGGTCAACACGATCCTGTCGATCATGACCTGGTCGATCATCCTTTCGGCCATCATCAGCTGGCTGTTCGCCTTTGACGTCATCAACCGCCGCAACCGGTTCGTGAACCAGCTGGCCGATTTCCTCGACCGGATCACCGCCCCGCTGCTGGAGCCTTTCCGCCGGATCATTCCGCCGCTGGGCGGCATCGACATCTCGCCCATCGTGGTGCTTCTGCTGATCAGTTTCGCGCGGATTCTTTTCAACCGGATGAGCGCGCCCTATCTGATTTCGATCCTGGGCTGACGGTCATGCGCGACCGGGGCGCCACGCGGGGACAGGTTAGGGGCGCGGGCCGCGTTCCGGCCTTGCGCCCTTCCGCAGGGGTCCTAAGGTGCCGCTCCGACCGGGCCTCGCGCCTGCCAGCTATCCGGAATTCATGACCACGATCCGATCCGTCGCCATCGTCGGCGCAGGCCAGATGGGCGCAGGCATCGCCCAGGCGGTGGCCGCGGGCGGCTATCAGGTGCTGCTGTACGACGCCGCCGCCGATCGCGTGCCCCAGGCCCAGGCCGCCATCGCCGCCAGCCTGGCCCGTCAGGTCGAGCGCGGCCTGATCGATCAGGCGTCCGCCGACGCCGCCCTGTCGCGCATCACCGCCGCCAGCTCTCTGGCCGTCGCCGCCAAGGCCGATCTGGTCATCGAGGCCGCCGTCGAGGACGAGGCGGTCAAGAAGGCGATCCTGGCCGAGCTTGTTCCGCATCTGGGAGCCGGAACCCTGCTGGCGTCGAACACCTCCTCGATCTCGATCACCCGCCTCGCCTCGGTCACCGACCGGCCCGACCGGTTCATCGGCCTACATTTCATGAAGCCCGCTCCGGTGATGAAGCTGGTCGAGATCGTGCGCGGCATCGCCACCTCGGCCGACACCTATGAGGCGGCGGTCGCCTTCGCGGAATCGCTGGGCAAGACCACCACCAACGCCGAGGACTTCCCCGCCTTCATCGTCAATCGCATCCTGGTGCCGATGATCAACGAGGCGATCTACACCCTGTATGAGGGGGTCGGGGACGTCGCCTCGATCGACAAGGCCCTGAAACTGGGGGCCAACCACCCGATGGGGCCGCTGGAGCTGGCGGACTTCATGGGGCTGGATGTCGTCCTGGCGATCATGAACGTCCTCTATGAGGGGCTCGCCGACAGCAAATACCGGCCGTGCCCGCTGCTGGTGAAATATGTCGAGGCCGGCTGGCTGGGACGCAAGTCGGGGCGCGGCTTCTACGACTATTCCGGCGAGACGCCGGTTCCGACCCGGTGATTCCGGCGCGATGATCCCGATTCCCGAAAAGCCCGAAGACTTTCCCGGCCAGCAGCGCGTGGCCTGGCGGCGCGAGCCGCACCGGATTGTCCTTGCGGCGCTGCTCGGGGCGGTGTGGCCGCCGATCCCGATCACCCTGATGATCTGGCCGCCGAACAACTGGGCGCCTTCGATGGAGATCGACCCGCGGCTCGTGGCCCTAGCCATCGGACTGGTGGCCGTGCCGGCGGGGCTGTGGCTGCTGGCGCGCGAACGTGACCGGACGGGGCGGCCATCGACGCGGCTGGGCGTGGTCTGGCGGTTCATGTTCTTCGGCGGCCTGCTGGCCGCCGCGCTTCAGGCGCTGTTCGCCATCGTTCTGTGCATCTTCGGCTGGTTCGAGGCCGGCGGCATCGCCCAAGCCGCCGGCGCCACCGAGACCACCCTGCTGATCTATGGCGTCGGCCTGTTGCCCGTCGCGGTCATGATCGGCGTCAGCTACGCCCTGTGGGCCGGCCTGTGCGCCGCCTTCATCGCCTTCAGGCCCCAGCCCGAGGTCAGGGACCGGCTCGGCGTCATGGGCGACCGCGGCGAGGTCTGACCGACGCGGGCCCGCCCGTTACACAGAATTCAGTTTCAAGACCGCGCCGCTTCGGCCAAGCTGGCCCCGCCAGGATGGGGGGAATTGTCATGGCCGCTGCCGAACCGATTCATGCGGAGGCGCCCGCGCCGCTCGCGAAACTGGCGCCTGTCGCCACATCAGACCGCCTGTTCAGCCTGGACCTGGTCCGCGGCTTGGCCGTGCTGGGCATTCTGGCGGTCAACGCCATGACCTTCGCCTGGCCCTGGGCGGTCTCGGCCAATCCCAGTCTGCAGACCGGCTTCGACGCCGAGGCGGCGCAGGGCTGGCAGATCATGCACGTCTTCTTCCAGGACAAGATGCGCACCCTGTTCTCGATGCTGTTCGGGGCGTCGATCTTCCTGATCGGCGGCGAGCGGGCGGACAAGGCGCGCGGCAAGCTGCTGCGCAGCCGCCTTTTCTGGCTGGCGGTCTTCGGCCTGATCCATGGCCTGGCCTTCTGGTTCGGCGACATCCTGCTGCTCTACGCCTGGACTGGCCTGTTCGTGATGCTGGTGCGGTCGTGGAGCGCCCGCACCCTGCTGATCTCGGGCGTCGTCCTGAACCTGGTCTGCTCGGGCCTCTATGTGGGCATGATGTCGCTGCTGGCCTTCGCCCCTCCGGAGGCCATGGCCTCGGCCATGGAGGGAGCCGGCTGGGTCAACGACCCGGCCAAGCTGGCGGAATCGATCGCGCCGTTCCACGGAGACCCCCTGTCGGTGACCCTGCATGTGATGTCGATGTGGGTGGGCGTCGTTCCGATGATGCTGATCTTCTTCCTGCCGGCGACGATCGCCCTGATGCTGATCGGCATGGGGCTGTACAAGTCGGGCTTCCTGGCCGGCCGGTCGCCGGTCTGGGTCTATGGCCTGTTCATCGCCGCCGGAGCCGCGTCGCTGTGGCTGATCTGGCAGGAGACCTCGGCCGTGATCGCGGCGAACTTCCCGTTCGCCGAGACGATGACCAAGCCGTACAACAGCTTCCTCGCGCCCTTCGTCTCGCTCGGCTACGCCAGCCTGCTGATCCTGCTGGCCCGCTTCGGCCTGAAGCTGATCCTGACGCCCCTGGCCTGCGCCGGGCGGATGGCCTTCACCAACTATCTCAGCCAGACCCTGATCATGACCACCATCTTCTACGGCGGACGGGGTCTGGGCTGGTACGGCGAGATCGGCTGGCCCGAGATGTGGATGGTCATCGGCGGGGTCTGGGCGGCCCAGCTGATCTGGTCGCCGCTGTGGCTGTCGGTCTTCACCATGGGTCCGCTGGAGTGGGGCTGGCGCTGCCTGACGTACAAGCGGATGGTGCCGCTTCGCAGGGGATAGGGAATGGGATCAGGATCCAGGGGCAGGCCCATCTTCAGCACCTGGAACCTAGTCCCTAGAACCTGGAACCCAGTCGCTCTAAAGAGCGCGGCATGAGCACCGACACGCCCGCACGCCCCGAAGCCCGAAACCCACGGGGGTTCGCCGACCGGCGCGGTCGCGACCTGATCGCCGAGCGCCGTCTCGTTCAGCGGGTGTCCGAGGTCTATGAGCGCTGGGGGTTCGAGCCGCTGGAGACGGGGGCCTTTGAATACGCCGACGCCCTGGGCAAATTCCTGCCCGACGCCGACCGTCCGAACGAGGGCGTCTTCGCCCTGCAGGACGACGACGACCAGTGGATGGCGCTGCGCTACGACCTGACCGCGCCCCTGGCCCGGTTCGCGGCCCAGGGCTGGGAGACCCTGCCCAAGCCGTTCCGCCGCTACGCCTTCGGGCCGGTGTGGCGCAACGAGAAGCCCGGCCCCGGCCGGTTCCGCGAATTCGTCCAGTGCGACGCCGACACCGTCGGCTCGGACCGGCCCGAGGCCGACGCCGAGATCATCGCCATGGCGTGCGAGGGCTTGCGTGCGGCGGGGCTGGATGAGGGTCAGGCCGTGATGAAGGTCTCGAACCGCAAGCTGTTCGACGGCCTGTTCCAGGCGGGGGGGATCGAGGACGCGGGCCAGCGGCTGACGGCCCTGCGCGCCATCGACAAATTCGACCGGCTGGGCTGGGAGGGCGTCGCCGCCCTGCTGGGCGAGGGCCGTCTCGACGAGTCCGGCGACTACACCAAGGGGGCGCGCCTGCCGTCCGGCGTGATCGCGACGATCGAGGGCTTCCTGTCATCGGTCGCCGCTGAAGGCCTGAGCCGGGCCGAAACCCTCGACGCCGTCGCGCGGGTCGGCGGGCTGGGCGAGATTGGCGAGGCGGCGCTGACCGAACTCGCCGCCATCGACGCGGCCCTGAACGCCATGAAGGTGAGCCAGGATGCCGTCCGCTTCGACCCGACCATCGTGCGCGGGCTGGAGTACTACACCGGCGCCGTGTTCGAGGCCGAACTGCTGCTGGACACCGTCGACGACAAGGGCCGGGCCGTGCGCTTCGGCTCGATCGGCGGCGGCGGCCGGTATGACGATCTGGTGGCGCGGTTCACCGGCGAGCGGCTGCCGGCGACCGGCTTCTCGTTCGGGGTGTCGCGCCTGGCCTCGGCCCTGCGCGCCGCCGGCCGCGGCGACGAGGACGCGGTGCGCGGACCGGTGGTGGTCATCGTCTTCTCCGACGCCGACATGCAGCACTATCTCGACGCCGTGTCCGAACTGCGCAAAGCCGGGATCGCCGCGGAACTGTATCTGGGCCGGGCCGGGATGAAGGCGCAGATGAAATACGCCGACCGCCGCGGCGCGCCGGCCGCCGTCATCCTGGGCGGCGACGAGATCGCGGCCGGTCAGGTCACGGTCAAGGATCTGGACGCAGGCCGGGCCCTGGCCGCCGGCGTCAGCGACAATGAGGCCTGGAAATCGGAGCGGCCGGGGCAGCAGATCGTGCCGCGGGGGGCGTTGGTCGCCACCGTCGCCCGGGTCGTCGCGGAGGCGCGCACAGCTCCGTGACTTATCATTGATAAGTCTCGAAAATTCCGGGTTTCACCCGCCCGTTCATTGACTTGAGACGGTAAATGTCGTCTTTCTGACGCACTCGGGAAGCGCAGCGTTTCGACGCCGCAGCGGCCCGGAGGCGTTTCGGGGAGGAAACGTCCGCTCGTCAAAGAGCGAAAGAAAGCCCGTCGCGATGTATCCCCCGCGGCGGGCTTTTTTGCATTCATTTTCAGGGCGCTAACGCTCGCCGAGCGGCCTCTCCCTCCCCCGAAGTGGGGAGGGACGGCGAGGCGCAGCCGAGCCCGGGTGGGGAAGTGTGAACCTGCCGCCATCGGCGCCTGAGGCTGCACTACCCCACCCGGATCGCTGCGCGATCGTCCCTCCCCATGAAGGGGAGGGAGAGCGCCCCTACCAGATGCGGACCCGGTCTTCCGGGGTCAGATAGTATTTGTCGCCGGGCTGGACGTCGAAGGCTTCGTACCAGGCGTCGACGTTGCGCAGGGGACCGATGACCCGGAACTCCGCCGGCGAGTGAGGTCCGACGGTCACCTGCTGGCGCAGGGCGTCGTCGCGGTAGCGCGTCTGCCAGACCTGGGCCCAGCCGTAGAAGAAGCGCTGGTCGCCGGTGACGCCGTCCAGCACGGGCGAAGGCTGACCGTTCAACGACAGGTGATAGGCCTCCAGTCCCACGGCCACGCCCGCGGCGTCGCCGATGTTCTCGCCCATGGTCAGCCCGCCCTGGAGGAAGAAGCCGGGCAGGGGCTCATAGGTGTCGTACTGGGCGCCCAGACGGGCGGTCAGGGCCTCGAAATTGGCCTTGTCTTCGGGCGTCCACCAGTTGCGCAGCACGCCGTCGCCGTCGGATTTGGAGCCCTGGTCGTCGAAACCGTGGCCGATTTCGTGGCCGATGACCCCGCCGATGGCGCCGTAGTTCACCGCCGGATCGCCGTTCGGATCGAAGAAGGGCGGCTGCAGGATGGCGGCCGGGAAGACGATCTCGTTATTGGCCGAGTTGTAATAGGCGTTCACCGTCTGGGGCGTCATGCCCCACTCTTCCTTGTCGACCGGATCGTTCAGGCGGTTCAGCTGGTACTGCCACTGGAATTGGCCGGCCCGCTCGGCGTTGCCGAACAGGTCGTCGGGCCGGACCTCAAGGGCGGAATAGTCGCGCCATTTGTCCGGATAGCCGATCTTGACCGTGAATTTCGCCAGCTTCTCGAGGGCCGCGGCCTGGGTCTCGTCGCTCATCCAGTCGTAGTTCGGAATGCGGTTGCCCAGGGCGGTGCGCAGATTGGCGACCAGTTCTTCCATCTGGGCCCGGTACTCGGGCGGGAAATATTCGGCGACATACTGCCGCCCGACCGCCTCGCCCAGCATGCCTTCGGCGAAGCTGATGCCGCGCTTGTCGCGGCTGCGCTGCATGGGCTGGCCCTGCAGGTCGCGTGAGCGGAACTCCCACTGGGCGTCGGCGAAGCGGCGCGACAGGCGCGGCGCGGCGTCATCGACCGAGTGGAAGGCCTGCCAGGCCTGGATCACATCCATCGGGGTCTCGGCGTAGATGGCCGCGATCGGGGCCATGGCCGTGTCCTGGCGGACGATCAGCCGCGGAACCTCGCCGACGCCGATGGCGGTGTAGTAGTCCTGCCAGGCGAAACCGGGCGCTTCCTCCGCCAGACGGGCGATGGTGTACTCGTTGTAGGTCTCGTCGCGGTTGCGGTTCTGGATCGGGGTCCAGTGCGCCTCGGCGATGCGGGTCTCGAAGGCGACGATGGCCTCGGCGGCCGCGGTCGGATTCTCCCAGCCGATCATCTCCAGCATCCGCGCGACATAGGCCTGGTACAGGACCTTCTTTTCGGCCCAGCGGGCGTCCAGATAATAGTCGCGGTTGGGCAGGCCGATGCCCGACTGACCCGTGGAGACCACGTATCGGGTCGGCGCCTTCTGATCGATCGAAATGCCGGTGCCGAAGATGGATGCGCCGATGCGGCCCTGGGTCTGGCCCATATAGACGGCCATGGCGTCATGGGTGTTCGCAGCGCGGATGGCGGCGAGGTAGGGCCGCAGGGGCTGGTCGTCGAGCGCCTCGATCCGGTCCTCGTCCATGTAGGAGCGATAGGCGTCGGCGATCTTCTGCTCATCCGTTCCGCGGACCAGATCGGTACGGGCGACGAGGCTTTCGATCATCGCCTTGACCCGGTTGTCGGACAGTTCGCGCAGCAGGGCGAAGGAGCCGTAGGAGGTGCGGTCCGAAGGGATCTGCATCCGGTCGAGGGCCGATCCGTTGGCGTAGCGCATGAAGCTGTCGCCGGGGCGCACTGAGGTGTCGCGGCCGGCCAGATCAAAGCCCCAGGTCCCGTAGCTGGGCGCGACCGTGCCCTGGTAACCCATCACCGCGGCGCCGTCCTCCGGGGTCTGGAACAGCTCGTAGACGGTGCAGCCTTCGTCGATGCAGGCGTGGCCATGATTCTGGCCGCCGACCTGGGCGGAGGCGACGGAGGCGGGCAGCAGCAGGGCGCCGAGCGCGGCGCCGATGAGCAGTTTCTTCATGGGGGTTTCCTCGACTTCGCTTCTCTGTGGGACAGCGTCGGCGGCGACCCTACGCCCCGGTTCCGCCCTGTCGCCTGAATTATTTGTCATGTGCGACGGAAAGCCAGACAGGGCGGCGTTTCAGCCTGTAGGCTGATCCCCGACGGAGGACGAATGGCGACTCACGGCGGGGGCGGCGAATACAAGGATCTTGTGGTCTTTCTGGCGGCGGCCGGCGTGATCGTGCCGCTGTTCAACCGTCTGAAGATCAGCCCCGTTCTGGGCTTTCTCGCCGCTGGCGTGCTGCTGGGTCCGGACGGACTGGCCCGGCTGGCCGAGAACGCGCCCTGGCTGTCGTGGCTGACGATTTCGGACGCGACCCAGATTCGTTCCCTATCCGAGCTGGGCGTCGCCTTCCTGCTGTTCATGATCGGACTGGAGCTGTCGTGGGAGCGGCTCCGGGCCATGCGCAGACTGGTGTTCGGCCTCGGCCTCACCCAGGTGGCGACCTGTACGGTGGCCTTGGCGGCGGTGTTCGTCTTCATGGGGCAGCCGCTGGTCTCGGCGGCGGTGCTGGGCATGGGGCTGGCCCTGTCATCGACCGCGGTGGTGATGCCGGTGATGGCCGAGCGCGGGCGGATCAAGACGACCGCGGGCCGCGCGACCTTCTCCATTCTGCTGGCCCAGGACGTGGCGGTGGCGCCGATTCTGGTCACCGTCACGGTCCTGGCGGCGCTCGCGCAAAGCGGCGTCGGCGGGGGCGACTTCGACCCCGCCGTGCTGCGCCCGGCCCTGCTCACCCTGATCCCGGCCGCGATCGGCCTGGCGCTGCTGATCGTGCTGGGCCGACTGGTTCTGCGGCCGATGTTCCGCTCCGTGGCCCGGGCCAAGGCCGCCGGCCAGGGGCAGGAGATGTTCATCGCCGCAAGCCTGCTGGTCGTCGTCGGCGCCGGCGTGGCGGCCCAGGCGGCCGGCCTGTCGATGAGTCTCGGCGCCCTGATCGCCGGCCTGCTGCTGGCCGAGACCGAATTCCGCCGCGAGGTCGAGATTTCGATCGAACCGTTCAAGGGGTTGTTGCTCGGCGTCTTTTTCGTGGGCGTCGGCATCAGCCTCGATCTCGATGCGGTGGCCGCCGATCCGGTCGCGGTCTTCGGCCTCGCCGCCATGCTGACCCTGATGAAGGCCGTCCTGATCTTCGGCGCCGCCCGGCTGTGGGGTCTGAACAACCGCACCGCCCTGGAGACAGCCCTGGTGCTGGGACCGGCCGGAGAGTTCGCCTTTGTCATCCTGGGGGCCGGCCTGGTCGAGGGGATTGCGTCGCCCGCCTTCACCCAGACGGTTCTGATGGCCGCGACCATCAGCATCTTCACCGTCCCCCTGATGGCCATGATCGCCGACCGGCTGCTGAAGCAGGCGGCGCCGGCCGTGCCGGACCTTCCCCTGGAGGCGCTGGAGCCGCCGTCGGCGACCTCGGGACAGGTGCTGATCGTCGGTTTCGGCCGGGTCGGGCGGCTGGTCGGCGAGATGCTGACCGAGCACGGCCAGGAATTCCTCGCCATCGACGCCAACCCCACGACCGTGGCCAAGGGCCGCTCCGAGGGCGCCAATGTCTTCTACGGCGACGCCGGGCGAACCGAGATGTTGAAACGCTGCGGCATCGACTCGGCGCGCGCCGTGGTGGTGACCATGGACGCGCCGATCAAGGTCGATGAGGTGGTCGTCGCGACGCGCTCCCTGCGCCCCGACCTGATCCTGATCGCCCGCGCGCGGGACCACAAACACGCCGCCCGCCTGTACGCCCTGGGGGTCACCGACGCCGTGCCGGAAACCACCGAGGCCAGCCTGCAATTGGCCGAGAACACCCTGGTTGATCTGGGCGTGCCCATGGGGCTGGTGCTGGCGTCGATCCACGAGCGGCGTGACCGGTTCCGCAGGCTGTTCCAGGAGTCCATGCCCGATGGCGAAGGCGCTCGCAGCCCGCGGGCCCTGCGCTCGAACCTGCGGCGCTGAGCCGCACCGACGGAGTCTCGCCGCTCATGCGTTAACCTCACGACTAATCCGGACGTTAATCCCGGGACCCCAATTTGGTCATCGTTGCGTGATGTTTGCCCGGTTCTCGCCTGACAGGCGATGTGTATGCGTGCATCCGAGCACGCGCCTGACTTCCTTCGCTTCGGCGTATCGTTCAACGGCGCTCCCCCAATCGCCGCCCAGTGAGTAACCCTTCCATGCGAGATCTCGCCCTGACTTCTTCCCAGACAACCGATTCCGAAGGCGAAACCCCGCGGCTGAACCGTCGTCAGGCCGCCAAGGTTCGCACCCGTCAGAAGGTGCTGGACGCCGCGCGCGCCCTGTTCGCGGAGCGGGGCTATGAGCCCGCCACCATCCGCGACATCGCCAAGGGCGCGGGCATGTCGACCGGCGCCGTCTTCGCCAATTTCCAGGACAAGACCGAACTGTTCGAGGCCGTCCTGTCGGAAGACCTGGCGAAACTGGCCGAGACGCTGAAGGCCGCCGCCGCCGCCGAGACCTCGCTGCGCGCCCGCCTGCTGGCCGCCCTGACCGCCGGCTATCATGTATCGCTTGAGCAGTTGCCGCTGGTCCAGGCCGTCGTCGCCCGCTCGTGGTTCCAGACGGTCGCCTCGGAGATGCGCACCCGCGCCGCCATCAAGCCGCTGGTAATGGTCGTCTCCGACGCCCTGCAGGCGGGCGTGCGCGAGGGCGAACTGCGCCAGGACGCCGATGTGCGCCTGCTCAGCGAGCTGGTCTATGACGCCTATCTGTCCAACTACCGCGGCGCCGCCTACGACGGCTGGACCATGCCGCAGCTGACGGACCGGATCGGCAAGCAGATCGATGTGATCCTGGCGGGCCAGCTTTCGCTGCAGTAGGTCCGGATCATCCGATAAAGTGCTTCGAAGGCCGCGACCCCCGTCGCGGCCTTCAGCTTTTCCACCTCAGAACAGCCGCCTTGACGGGATTGGCGAACGGGCGGCCCTCGGCGCGGGCCTTGATCCATTCGCGCTTCAGCTGCTGATACCATTTCGCCTGTTTGTCGGCGTCGTCGATCCAGATCAGGGCCGGATCGTAGCGCAGGCCCTCGTTCTGCAGGTTCACCATGCCGCCGTCCTGTTTCAGGAAGGCGATCACCCCCATCCGCAGGAAGGGTTTGGCGATGCCGAACACCCAGTGATCGGACCAGAAGATCTGGGTGATCGTGGTCCGGGTCTCTGTCCGTGGCGTCAGGCAGGTCAGGGCCAGCACCTGCTTCTCCCCGACCTGGATATGCTCCCAGCGATAGCCGGGCAGGCGGAAGGTGATCTCGGTCGCGGGCGCCCCGCCGAGGATCTTGTAGGCGCGACTGTTCGACGATGGGGCGTGGCGCACCATGGCGAAGCCATGCTCGCGCGGTTCGAAGGCCTTGGCCTTCTCGTGCATCGAATGCTCGGACCGCCACCACCACTGCTGATGCACATAGGGGCCGTGGGCGGGGTCCATCAAACCGACCACGGCGTGGTCGACATGGGCGTCGAAATCCATCGACTCGATCATCTTCGCCTCGCCGCCGACCACGCCGGGAAACACCGGCGGCTCGTGATCGGGATCGGGCGCCGTGCGCGGATCGGACGCCATCCAGACGAAGACCATCCCCTGGCTCTCGCGGACCGGATACGACCGCACCCGGATGCGGTCGGCCTCATAGGGCTGGTCCTCGACCAGCGACGGAATGGCGGCGCAGACGCCGTCGGGGCGGAAACGCCAGCCGTGGTAGCAGCACTCTATGGTCTCGCCCTCGCCGGGCTTTTCGACCAGCCGTCCGGCTGACAGCGGCGCGGCCCGGTGCGGGCAGATGTCCCGCATGGCGTAGACCTGACCGGCGCGGGTCCGGCCGATCAGCACCGGCTCGCCCAGCAGTTCGTGGCGTTTCAGCGAAGCTGGGGCGACGTCGCGCGACAGGGCGACGAAATACCAGGCGTCCAGCACGAACCCCTTGCCGAAGGCCGTCGGCGGGGCCTTGGCATCGGGCGATTTCGCGGAAACGGGTGCGCTGTCGGCGGGAGTCATGCCGACAGTTTAGCGGGCCGCGGCGGTGAAGTCTTGACCGGCCGCATCCGTTCGCGCCCTCTGTGACGACTAGCGGACAGAAGCGGGCGTATCGCCCGTCCATCGGGGATTACATGACCATGAAGACCATGACCGCTCTCGCCGCCCTCGCCGGAGCCCTCGCGTTCGCCGCCGCGGCGCCCGCCTTCGCCCAGGCGCATGGCGACCATGGCCAGGCGCCCGCGGCCGAGGCCGGTCACGGCCATGCCCACGTCGACTTTGAGTCCGGCCGCTTCCACGTCCGCGTCGACGGACCCGAGCATCCGGTCGGCGACGTCATCCTGATCCCCGGCCTGTCCTCGTCGCCACACGCCTGGGACCTGCTGACCGAAGAGCTGAAAGGCCGCTATCGCGTCCATCGCATCCATGTGCAGGGCTTCGCCGGCGCCCCGGCCGAGGACAACGCCACGGGTCCCGTCTCCGCTCCCGTCGCCGAGGATCTGGCCCGCTACATCGTTGAACTGGGGCTCAACAAGCCCGCCGTGATCGGCCACTCCATGGGCGGGACCATCGGCATGATGCTGGCCGCCCGCCATCCCGACAGCGTCGGAAGGCTGATGGTGGTCGACATGGTGCCGTTCATGGGGGCCATGTTCGGCCCGCCCGGGACGACGGCCGAAAGCGTCGCGCCGATGGCCGACCAGATCCACGCGGGCATGCTCGCCTCATCCGACGAGCAGTATCAGGCCCAGGCGGCGTCCAGCGTCACGGGCATGATCAACACCGAATCCCTGCGCGCCGGCCCGCTGCGGGACACAGCCCGAAGCGACCGGACCGTATCGTCCAACGCCTTCCGCGAACTGGTCGTCACCGACCTTCGGCCCGAGATCGGCCGCATCACCGCCCCGACCCGGGTGCTCTATGTGAAGTTCAACGACGCCCGCATGACCAATGAGGTCACTGACTTCATCTACCAGGCCTCCTTCGCCAACCTGCCCGGCGTCACCCTGACCCGGATCGACGACAGCGCCCATTTCATCATGCTGGACCAGCCGGCCCGGTTCGCCGCCGAGGTGAACGCGTTTCTGGAATAGGCGCGCGGAGCGTCATGGTTTCGGCGGAAACGGCCCTCACAGTCTCGTGAAGGCAGCGGGGGCGTTTCCGTGCGCGCCGCGACCGGCTAAGACCGGTGGCGGCTTGATGAGGTTTCGATGGCGGGTTTCGACTTCCGGTTCGGACGTGGCGGCGCCGCCGGCCCCGGGGGCGCGCGGACGCCAATGCAGCGCGTGCTCTACTGGAGCGCCGTCCTGGCGGTCTGGGGCGCCATCTTCATGGTGGTCTTCTTCGCGGTGTTCGCCCGCGACCTGCCCAGCACCGCGACCCTGTACAATGTCGATCGCCAGCCCTCGATCACCTATCTGGACCGCAACGGCGCCCTGATCGCGGTGCGCGGCACCCAGCAGGCCCCGCCGGCCGATCTGGACGCCCTGCCCGACTATGTTCCGGCGGCCTTCATCGCCATCGAGGACCGGCGCTTCTATCACCATCCCGGCTTCGACCCGATCGGCATGACCCGGGCCATGGCCGCAAACATGCGCGCGGGCCGGGTGGTGCAGGGCGGTTCGACCCTGACCCAGCAACTGGCCAAGAACCTGTTCCTGAGCCCTGACCAGAACATCAAGCGCAAGGTCCAGGAGCTGATGCTGGCCGTCTGGCTGGAGATGAAATTCTCCAAGCAGGAGATCCTCGCCCTCTATCTGAACCGCGTCTATTTCGGCGCCGGCGCCTATGGCATCGAGGCGGCCTCGCAGCGCTATTTCGACAAGGGCGCCAAGGATCTGACCGTCGGTGAGGCGGCCCTTCTGGCGGGCCTGCTGAAGGCGCCTTCACGCTATTCCCCGGTGTCCGAAAGCGAACGCGCCGCCGCCCGCGCCACCGTGGTGCTGAACGAGATGGTCGACGCCGGCGTCATCACCCCCGAGCAACGCGCCGCCGCCGTGACCGAGCCGGTTCGCGTCTCGCGCACCCTGGCGACCCAGCACGCCCAGTATTTCATCGACTGGCTGGACAAGCAGATCCGCGAACTGGTCGGCGAGCCGACCGAGGACATGATCGTCGAGACCACGCTCGACCTGACCCTGCAGACCCAGGCCGAGCGGTCGGTGCGCCGTATCCTCGACCGCGACCGCTCCAAGGGCGTGCAGCAGGCGGCGCTGGTGGCGCTGGACGGCGAGGGCCGGGTGCGGGCCATGATCGGGGGGGCCTCCTACGCCGACAGCCAGTTCAACCGCGCCACCGACGCGCGACGTCAGGCCGGCTCGGCCTTCAAACCCTTCGTCTATCTGACGGCCCTGGAGAGCGGCTATACGCCGGAGACCCGGGTCAATGACGCGCCGATCCGCATCGGCAACTGGTCGCCGCGCAACTATTCGGGCTCCTTCGCCGGTGAGATGACCATGGCCAACGCCGTGGCCCAGTCGACCAACACCGTGGCCGCCGGCATGGCCGACCAGATCGGCCGCGACAATGTCGCCCGCACCGCCCGCCGCCTCGGCATCACCAGCCGTATCGGCCTGGAGCCGGCCATGGCCCTGGGGGCCGTCGAGGTTTCGCCGCTGGAGATGGCCCAGGCCTTCGACGCCTTCGCCAACGGCGGAAAACGGGTCACGGCCCATGGCATCACCCGCATCCGCACGCCGCAGGGCCGGGTGATCTATCAACGGGCCTCGCGGGCCGACGCGCCGGTCCAGGCCATCTCCAACCCCTTCCTCTATTACCAGAACCAGATGCTGCGCGGGGTCATGACCTCGGGCACGGGCCGTTCGGCGGCGATCGCCGGCCGGGACATCGCCGGCAAGACCGGCACCACCTCGGACTACAAGGACGCCTGGTTCGTCGGCTACACCGGCGGTTTCGTCACCGCCGTCTGGGTCGGCAAGGACGACAACACCCCGATGCGCGGCGTCACCGGCGGCTCGTCGCCGGCCGCCATCTGGCGCGGCTTCATGGAGGCGGCCCTGCCGCGCCTGAACGCCCCGGCCATCCCCAACGGCCCGGCCATGCCGGAGGGCTGGCGGCCGCCGGATCCCGTCGAGAACCTGATTGGCCGGATCGGAGACATCTTCGGCGACAGTCCGCGGCCCGCCGACGATCCGCTGGACGAATCCCTGCTCGAACCGCTTCCGCGCCAGCCGGCCCCGCCGCGCCGCAATGAGCCCGGGCCGGCCATCGTGCGCCCGACTGCGCCCCAACCACAGCGCGACCCGCCGGACCAGCGGCCCGAACCCGCTCCGCCGCCGGAGAAGAAGGCCGAGCCGCTGTTCTTCTAGCGGCCGACGGCGTGCAGGGCGGGGCCGTTCTCGCGCAGCCATTTGCGGTGGGGGCGGTGGTCGCCGATCAGCCGCTGCACCACGGCCCAATAGGCCGGGCTGTGGTCGGCGTGGACCAGGTGGGCCACCTCATGGGCGGCGAGGTAGTCGATCACCTCAGGCGGGGCCATGACCACGCGCCAGCTGTAACGGATCGAACGATTGTGCGGACTGCATGAGCCCCACCGCGACTTCGGATCGGCGATCGACATCTTCACCGGACGCTGGCCGAGGGTGCGAAGATGGACATCCGTTCGGGTCTGAAGCGTTTCCCTCGCGACCCTCTTGAACAGGTTTTCGACCCGGCGCGCATAGGCCTCGCCCTCGCCGCCCGAGGCGATCAGCGGGCCGTCGGCGTCCTCGGTCAGGCGCGCCGCGCCGGCGCCGCCCGTGGCGGTCAGTCGGGTCGGTCGGCCGAACAGGTCGATGACCGCCCCCGGCTCAAGCGGCGTCCCGTGCGGACGTTCGGCCAGACGCTCGCGCATCCACGACGCCTTGGTGCGGGCGAAGGCGACGACGTCGGCCAGTTTGCGCTCGGACGGGGCGATCAGCACCGCCTCGCCGGCGCGGGCGTCGATGCGGATCGACAGCCGGCGCGCGCGGGGATTGACCGACAGCCGGGCCGTCAGGCCCTCAAGCGGCAGCCGCTGCCCGTTCCGGTACTGCAACTATGGCCTCGTTCTTCGCGATGAAGTCGCGCACCCGCGGATAGATGTCGTCGCGGAAGCGGCGCCCGTTGAAGACGCCATAGTGGCCGACCTCGGGATGGACATACAGCACCCGTTGATTGTCCTTCAGGCTGGCGCACAGCGTATGCGCCGCCTGGGTCTGGCCGACGCCCGAGATGTCGTCATTGCCGCCCTCGACCGTCATCAGGCCGATGTCGGTGATCTTCGTCAGGTCGACCTTGCGCCCGCGATGCTCCAGCATGCCGCGCGCCAGCAGATGCTGCTGGAAGACGATGTCGATGGTCTGGAGATAGAATTCCTCGCTCAGGTCGAGCACCGAGAGGTATTCGTCGTAGAACTGCTCGTGTTTCTGGGCGCCGTCTCCGTCGCCGGAAACCAGATGGCCGAAATAGTCCCGATGGGCGTCGACGTGCTTGTCCTCGTTCATCGACATGAAGCTGTAGAGCTGGACGAAGCCCGGATAGACGCGCCGGCCGAAGCCCGGATAGGGCCAGGGCACGGTGTGGATCATGTTTGACTTGAACCAGGTGAAGGGCTTGGCCTCGGCCAGCTGGTTGGTCACCGTCGGTGACAGCCGCGCGTCGATGGGCGAGCCCATGAAGGTCATGGAGGCGGGCCGGTTCGGATCCTCGTCCTCGGCCATCAGGGCGCAGGCGGCCAGCACCGGCGGTCCGGGCTGGCAGACGCCGACCACATGGGCGCGTGGGCCGATCACGCCCAGCATGGTCCGGACGTGGTCGATATAGTCGAAGAAGTCGAACCGCCCCTCCAGCATCGGCACCTGACGGGCGTTGACCCAGTCGGTGACATAGACGTCGTGGTCCTGCAGGAAGCCCTCGACCGTCCCGCGCAGCAGGGTGGCGTAGTGGCCCGACAACGGCGCCACGATCAGCACCGCCGGCGCGACCGTCGGCTTGCCGGCGCGCTTCAGGTCGCCGATGTGGCGCGCGAACCGAACCAGCCGGCACCAGGGCGAAGACCAGATCACCTGTTCGGTGGCGCGCACGGGCTTGCCGGCGATGGTCACCGTCTCCAGACCCCAGGCGGGCTTGCCGTACCGGCGGGTCACGCTCTCGAACAGCTCGGCCGAGGCGAAGGCCGTGCGGCCGATCGCGGTCTCCGAAGCCGGATTGAAGGGAGAGCTCCAGAACTGGCGGGCCATCTGGGCCCCGAACCGGAACGGCGTCGCCGAATGGTAGGCGAGCTCGTGAAGCGAATAGAGCATGGAATCCTTGAAGCGGCCCCCGCCGTTACGCGGCAGAGCACCATAGAACGCATCGCACTGCAAAAAGATTATCCATCCGGGAAATTCGACCGATTCGCGCACGGTCGCACGATTTCCTTGAACCGCCCGACGACTTGTCCGCACCTCTCGTACGAAACGGGGCCATGCGACGATGGACAGGACAAAGGCGCAGCTTCTTGACGAGTATCTGGTCGCGTCCGCGCGCACCGGGGATCGCAAGGCGTTCGACCTGCTGGCCCGGCGCTGGGGCAGGAAGCTGGTAGCGCATGCCTGGCGGCTGACCGGGGACGCCGATCTGGCGCGGGAGGCCGCCCAGGACGGCTGGATCGAGATCGTGCGGGGCGTGGGCCGGCTGCGCGACGAGCGCGCCTTTCCGGCCTGGGCCTGTCAGATCGTGACGCGCCGCTGCGCGCGGCATATCGGGCGGGTGCGCCGCGAGCGGACCCTGGCGGTCGCGGCGGCGGCCGAGCCTGTGTTCGATACGGCCTCGCCCGAAGCGGCCGACCCCGGCGGCGACGCCCGGCTGAAGGCGGCGCTCGCCGCCCTGCCGGAGGCGCAACGGGCCGCCGTCGGCCTGTTTTATCTCGAAGACATGAGCGTCGCCGAAGTGGCGGTCGCCCTGAACGTGCCGGCGGGCACGGTGAAGACCCGCCTGATGCATGCCCGCCGCGCCTTGCGCGCGGTTCTGGAAGGAGACGTGTGATGCAGGATATCGACCGTATGATCGAGGAAGCCCTCGACGGCGAGGAACAGGCCCTGTTCCGCGAGACCGCCCGTGAGCCGGGCTTCTTCGCGCAGGCCTTCGGACTGCTCGGTGGCCCCAACGGATGGGTCAATGTCGTGATGATGGCGGTGCAGGCGGCGCTGTTCGTCGCCGGCCTGTGGGCGGGGTGGCGCTTCTTCGAGGCGGAGACGGCGCTGTCGGCCCTGCACTGGGGGCTGCCCGCGGCCGTGCTGGTGCTGTCGTCCCTGATCATCAAGCTGGGCATGATGCCGGAGCTTCAGGCCAACCGGTTGATGCGCGAACTGAAGCGCCTCCAGCTTCAGGCGGCGGTGGGTCGCAAGACCTGACCTTCCGGGCGGGCCATGGCGCGATCAGCCGCGCGCCATGGCCTGTTCGATGATCCGGGCCGCGTTGGCCGGCCCGAGGTCGTGGCCGAGGGCGCTGCGGAACCGGCCGTCCGGTCCCGTCAGATAGATCGTCAGCGAGTGGTTCATCGTATAGGCCTCGCCTTCGCCGACCTTCTCATAGACAGCGCGATACGCGTCGGCGGCGGTCCGGATCTGGGCCGGTGTGCCGGTCAGCCCGATGACCCCGTCGGGAAAGCCGTCCGACGACAGATAGTCCTTCAGGGCCTGGGGCGTGTCGCGCTCGGGGTCGACGGAGATGAAGACGATCTGGACGTCGTCGGCCCGTTCGCCCAGCGCCTGTTTCGTCGCCTCGAGCATGGCCAGGGTGGTGGGGCAGTAATCGGGGCAGTAGGTGAAGCCGAAGAAGACCAGCGACCATTTTCCATCCAGCAGGGTCTGGTCGACGGCCTGACCGTCATGGTTCACCAGCTGGAACGGCCCGCCGACGTCGGGTTGACCCGTGGAGCTGATCTGGCGCGAAGCCGGGCCAGCGTCGCCGCGTCCGTTCACCGTCACGATGGTTCCGACCGCCAGAACGGCGGCGATGGCGATACAGGCGCCGGCGAACAGCAGGATGGATCGGCGCGGCATCTTGGTCCCTCTCAAAAACGCGCACGCCCGCGCGTCTCCGGTCTATAGAAGAGGCGTGAGCCTGTCCCAAGAGCCCCAAGAGCCGCAGCTGACGCCGCAGTCTCCGTCGCAGTTCGCGCCGGACGATCCGGGCCGGTTCCCCGGCTGGCGCAACCTGCCGCGTCGCAGCCGGGGCCTGTCCCTGCGGACGCTGGTCATCCTGCGCTGGATGGCCATCGCCGGACAGAGCGCGACGATCGCCGTGGCTACGCTCTATTTCCATTTCGATCTGCCGCTGTGGGGCTGTCTGGCCGCCATCGCCGCCAGCGTGGCGATGAACCTGAACGCCACGGCGCGGCTGAAACGCAGCGACGGCTCCCTGCCTGACGGGCGGATGACGGCGGCGCATCTGGGCTTCGACATTCTGCAGCTGTCGATCCTGCTGGGGCTGACCGGCGGGCTGCAGAATCCCTTCTGTCTGCTGCTGGTCGCGCCGGTGACGGTAGCGGCGGCGTCGCTGCCGGGGCGTCAGGCGGCGCTGATGGGCCTGCTGGTGCTGGCCGCGACGGTCAGCCTGTTCTTCGTCTCCCTGCCGCTGCCGTGGCAGGCGGGGACCGAGCTGAACCTGCCGCCGCTTTACAGGTTCGGCATCGGTCTGGCGCTGGTGACCGGGGTGATCTTCACCTCGGCCTATGCCTGGCGCGTGGCGGCGGACGCCGAGAAGCTGGAACTGGCCCTGGCCACGACCCAGGACGTGCTGCAACGCGAGCAGCGGCTGGCGGCCCTGGGTGGGCTGGCGGCGGCGGCGGCGCATGAGCTGGGCACGCCGCTGGCGACCATCCAGGTGGTGGCCCGCGAACTGCTGCGAGCGTCAGCCAAGGACGGCCCGGCGGCCGAGGACGCGGCCCTGATCCTGCAGCAGGCCGAACGCTGCCGCGATATCCTCAAACGCCTGTCGCAACAGCCGGAAGAGGGCGAGGCGGCCTTCGCCGACGTGGGGCTCAAAGCCCTGCTCGAAGAGGTGGTGGAGCCGCATCGTGGCTTCGATCTGGATTTCGAGGTCTCGGTGCGCACCGCCTCGGGCGAGGCGCCCCCGCGCGTGCGCCGCCTGCCCGAGGTGGTCCACGGCCTGTCGACCCTGGTCGAGAATGCCGCCGACTTCGCCGCGGGCAAGGTGCGGGTGCGGGCGATCATAGACGCCGGTTTCATCGAGATCGAGGTGGTGGACGACGGTCCCGGCTTCCCCGCCGACATTCTGCCGCGTCTGGGCGAGCCCTATGTGACCAGCCGGCCGCAAGGCAAGGCGCGCCGGGCGCTGGCGGCCCAGATCGCCGCCTCCGTCGCCGCCGCCACGCCGGGCCGCAAGGGCAGGAAGGCGGCGAAATCCGAACCGGCGCCCGAGACCATCGCGCCCAGCCAGGGCGGCATGGGGCTGGGCTTCTTCATCGCCCGCACCCTGCTTGAGCGAACCGGCGGCAAGGTCTTCGTCGGCCCCGGCGACGGGGGGCAGACCCCGGCGAAGGGCCAGGCCAGGGGCGCCCGGGTCGCCGTCCGCTGGCCCCGGCCCGCGCTGGAGATTCCGTCGTGATGTCGCACCCCCCGTCTGAACCTTGCACGCCTCCGTATTCTTCCCGACTTGAGTCCGCAGGAGACTTTGATGCCCGACGCTGAAGACCGGATCGCCGCCCTGGCGGACAAGACCCTGCTGGTGCTCGACGACGACAACGCCCTGCGCACCCGGCTGGGCCGCGCCCTGGAGAGCCGCGGGTTCGAGGTCACCCTCGCCGCGTCGCTGGCCGAGGCTTTCGAGGCGCTGAAGACCTCGGTCCCCGCCTTCGCCGTGCTGGACATGCGGCTGGAGGACGGCAACGGACTGAAGGTGGTCGAGGCCATCCGCGACCGGCGCGAGGACGCCCGCATCGTCATGCTGACCGGCTACGGCGCCATCGCCACGGCGGTCGCGGCGGTCAAGGCAGGCGCGGTCGACTATCTGCAGAAGCCGGCCGACGCGGACGACGTGGTCAAGGCCCTGCTGGCCACGGGCGAGGCCCCCGAACCGCCCGACAATCCGATGAGCGCCGACCGGGTCCGCTGGGAGCATATCCAGCGCGTCTATGAGCTGTGCGACCACAATGTCTCGGAGACGGCGCGCCGGCTGGGCATGCACCGGCGGACGCTGCAGCGGATTTTGGCCAAGCGGGCGCCGCGGTAACTGCCTGGCTCCGGCCGTCCACTCGGTGATTGCCAGTCTGACGACGTTAAACTACCGATGCGGCAAGAGTTTTTCAGGCGGAACGGCACGTTCGGAGCATGACGACAGGTCCGGGTTTCACGACCGAACGTCTGGGGCGCATCGTTGAGGACGCCGCCAGCGAGGTTTATGTCTTCGGCGCGGACGACTTTCGTTTTCGGCTCGTCAACAAGGGCGCGCGCGAAAATCTCGGCTATTCGATGGAGGAGCTCGGTCTCCTCACGCCGTGGGATCTGAAGCCGGAGATCAGCCAGGAAGCATTCAAGGCGCTCATAGAGCCCCTCGAGAACAGGTCTGTCCAAAGGCTCGAATTCGACACGGTTCATCGTCGCAAGGACGGGACGCTGTACAACGTTGCGGTCAATCTGCAGCTGTTCGAGGAGGGCGGAGAGAGCGTCTTCTTCGCCGCGATCCGGGACACCACGATCCAGCAGAAAGTCGAAGCCGACTTGCGCGCCGTCTCCATTCGGCTCGATGCGATCCTTGGGAATACCACCATGGCGGTATTTCTTCTGGATGATCATCAGCACTGTGTGTTCATGAACAACGCCGCCGAGAAGCTCACGGGATATGCGTTCCCGGAGGTCGTCGGTCGCCCCCTTCATGATGTCATCCATCACACCCGACCGGACGGCTCCCCCTTTCCCTTGTCCGAGTGCCCCATCGACCGCGCCTTTCCGGAGAACGCCGGGACGCAAGGCGAAGAGATCTTCGTGCACAAGGACGGCTCGTTCTACCCCGTCGGCTTCACCGCCAGCCCGGTTCGGGACGGCAGTGCAAGGATTATCGGAACGGTCCTCGAGGTGCGCAATATCAGCGAGGAAAGGCGCAGCAAGGACGCGCGCGACCTCCTCATGCGCGAGGTCGATCACAGGTCGCGCAATGTGCTCGCCATCGTTCACTCCCTGATGCATCTGACGCGCGCCACTGATCTGGACGCCTACAAGAAGATCCTCGCGGGCCGGGTAAACGCCCTGGCGCGTGCGCAGACGTCGCTGGCGAGCCGCCAGTGGGAGGGGGGGCGGCTGGAAGACGTCGTCCGGGAAGAACTGGACGCTCTGTGCCCGAGGGACCAGATCTCCATCCGGGGGCCTGAGGTCGCCCTGTCCCCGGAGCAGGTGCAGCCGATCAGCATGCTGCTCCACGAGCTCGCCACCAACGCCAACAAATACGGAGCCTTCAGCACGGCAGGAGGGCATCTGTCCGTGACCTGGTCGCTGAAGGCGCGTCAGGTCATGCTTGAGTGGCGGGAAACCGGCGGGCCGACGGTCAAGCCGCCCACCCACGAAGGTTTCGGCTCAGCCCTGAAGAACAGCATGGTCCGCCAGATCAAGGGCACCCTGAACCGCCGATGGGAACCGGACGGGCTGATCGCGGAAGTCGCCTTCCCGATCTGACGACGGCATGGTCGGTCCGAACGGGCCCGCAGCAGACACAGAAAAGGCCCCGGTGTTTCCACCGGGGCCTTCCGCCATTCAGACGTGACGCCGCGCTGGACCGAAATCTGAGTTTTGCTGGACTGCGTCCAACAAGACCGATTTCGGTTTAACGACGGCTGCGACCGCGATCACGGTCACCACCGCCGCCTTCACGCTTCGGACGGCCGCCAGTGTCGTCCGACAGGGCCGGCTCGCCGCGTTCGGCGCGTTCGGCGTTGATCTTGTCGGTGATGTCCTCGCCGGTGGTCTGGTCGACGACCTTCATCGACAGCTTGGTCTTGCCGCGATCATCCATGCCGAGGAACTTCACCTTGACTTCCTGACCCTCGGTCAGGACGTCGGCCGGGTTGGCGACGCGTTCCAGGCTGATCTGGGACACGTGGACCAGACCGTCCTTTGCGCCGAAGAAGTTCACGAAGGCGCCGAAGTCGACGACCTTCACGACCTTGCCGGAGTAGATGGTGCCGGGCTCGGGCTCGGACACGATCGACGAGATCCAGTTCTTGGCGGCGTCGATCTTTTCCTGGTCCGAGGCGGCGATCTTCACCGTGCCGTCGTCATCGATGTTGATCTTGGCGCCGGTCTTTTCGACGATCTCGCGGATGATCTTGCCGCCGGTGCCGATGATGTCGCGGATCTTGTCGGTCGGAACCTTGATGGATTCGATCTTGGGCGCGTACTCACCCAGCTCGGTGCGGGCGCCGTCGATGGCCTTGTCCATCTCGTCGAGGATGTACAGGCGGCCGGCCGAAGCCTGGGCGATCGCCTTGCGCATGATCTCTTCGGTGATGCCCGCGACCTTGATGTCCATCTGCAGCGAGGTGATGCCTTCGCGCGTGCCGGCCACCTTGAAGTCCATGTCGCCGAGGTGGTCTTCGTCACCCAGGATGTCGGACAGGATGGCGAACTCGCCCGAGGGCTCGAGGATCAGGCCCATGGCGATGCCCGAGACCGGGCGAACCAGAGGCACGCCCGCGTCCATCAGCGCCAGCGACGAACCACAGACCGTGGCCATCGAGGAGGAGCCGTTGGACTCGGTGATCTCCGACACCAGACGGATGGTGTAGGGGAAGTCTTCCGACGACGGCAGCATCGGACGGATCGCCCGCCAGGCCAGCTTGCCGTGACCGATTTCCCGACGGCCCGCGCCGCCCATCCGACCGGTCTCGCCGACCGAATAGGGAGGGAAGTTGTAGTGGAGAAGGAATTTCTCTTTGTACGTCCCGGCCAGGGCGTCGACGTATTGCTCGTCCTCGCCGGTGCCGAGGGTGGCGACGACGATGGCCTGGGTCTCGCCGCGGGTGAACAGGGCCGAGCCGTGGGTGCGCGGGAAGACGCCGACTTCCGAGACGATGTCGCGGACCTTGTCGAGGGCGCGGCCGTCGACGCGGTGGCCGTTGTCGATGATGTCGCGACGCAGGACGTGGGCTTCACATTCCTTGAAGGCCGCGCCGAACTTGGCGGAATCGACGCCGTCGGGGTTTTCCTCGGTCTTCACCAGCTTGGCGGCGGCGGCCTTCTTGGCCACGTCGACGCCGTTGCGGCGATCGTATTTGCCGGCGTGGGTGTAGGCCTTCTTGATGTCCTTGCCGACCAGCTTCTGGATGGCGGTGACGACGTCCGAGTGATCCTCGGCCTGGAAGTCGAAGGGCTCCTTGGCGGCGTGCTCGGCCATTTCGATGATGGCCTCGATCACCGGCTGCATGCCGCGATGCGCGAACATCAGGGCGTTCAGCATGATGTCTTCCGACAGCTCCTTGGCTTCGGATTCGACCATCATCAGGGCGTCCTGGGTGCCGGCGACGACGAGGTCGAGCTGGCTGTCAGGCATCTGGTCGAGCGTGGGGTTCAGGACGAACTCGCCGTCGATATAGCCGACGCGCGCGGCGCCGATCGGGCCCATGAAAGGCACGCCCGAGATGGTCAGGGCGGCCGAGGCGGCGACCAGGCCGAGGATGTCGGGGTCGTTCTCCATGTCGTGCTGGAGGACGGTGACGACGACCTGGGTCTCGTTCTTGAAGCCCTTGACGAACAGCGGGCGGATCGGGCGGTCAATCAGGCGGGAGACCAGGGTCTCCTTCTCGGTCGGACGGCCTTCACGCTTGAAATAGCCACCCGGGATCTTGCCGGCGGCGAAGGTCTTTTCCTGGTAGTTGACGGTCAGCGGGAAGAAATCCAGGCCCGGCTTGGGCGCGCGACCGTAGACGACGGTGGCGAGGACGACGGTCTCGCCGTAGGTGGCCAGAACGGCGCCGTCGGCCTGACGGGCGATGCGGCCCGTTTCCAGCGTCAGCGGCCGGCCGGCCCAGTCGATCGTCTTGCGTTTGATATCGAACATGTTTCGTCTTTCGTATCCCGCGGGCGGATTCCGCGCGGGGTCCCATCAGTGGGTGGAGCGTCGGGCGTTCAGTCCTTCGGTCCATGGGTCACCGCGCCATCGCGGAAGACCCGGGAGAAGAGGACCGGTATGGCCCTCGCGTCAGCACCGATACGTCCGGCGGTGCGCCGGTCTCTGGATGCGGAAAGAGGCGCGGACATGGCCCGCGCCCCAAATCTCATCCGCGTTCCACGCCTAGCGGCGCAGGTTCAGCTTGCCGATCAGAGCGGTGTAGCGCTCGCGATCAACCTTGCTGAGGTGGTCAAGAAGGCGACGACGCTGCGAGACCATCTTGAGCAGGCCGCGGCGCGAGTGGTTGTCCTTCTTGTGGGTCTTGAAGTGATCGGTGAGGTTGGCGATGCGTTCCGAAAGGATCGCGACCTGGACCTCGGCCGAACCGGTGTCGCCGGCGGAGCGGGCGTTCTCGGTGATGACTTCGTTCTTACGCTCGGGCGTAATCGACATCGGGCAGCTCCTTATTGGAGGTTAAATACGCGGTCGGGTTCAAACCGGCCGGCCCGCAACTGACCGAGAGCGACGAGGGTCTGGTCCTGAAAGGCTGAAACGGTTCGGGAGCCGTCCCGAAGGCGGCTCTTGAGCGTTTCGACCTGTCTGGGGAGCAGAACGATCGGTCGTCCCTGACGAAGCGAGAAGGCGTCCTGATCCGTCACGGCCAGCTCCGGGATGTCGTCCAGGGCGGTCGCGACGGGAAGCAAGCCTTCCGAGGCGGCGTCCCTATGCACCAGATCGGTCAGGAAATCCAGCGTGACGGCGTTTTCCGTCGAGAACGGTCCGACCCGCTCGCGGCGCAGGGCCGAAACATGCCCCTCGGCCCCGAGCATGGCCGCCAGATCGCGGGCGAGCGAGCGCACATAGACGCCCTTGCCGGTGCGGATGGTCAGTTCGACATGATCGGCGTCGGGCGCATCGCTGACCGCGGCCTCGTGGATCGTCACCCGGCGGCTGGCCAGCTCGAAATCGGCGCCCTCGCGGGCCAGGTCATAGGCGCGCTGGCCGTCGACCTTGATGGCGCTGAACTGGGGCGGGACCTGGTCGATCTCGCCGACGAAGGCCGGCAGGGCCGCGCGCACCGCCTCGACGTCGGGCCTGACGTCCGAACGGGCGACGATCTCGCCCTCGCGGTCGAGGCTGTCGGTCGAAATCCCCCAGTTGATGGTGAAGCGATAGACCTTCTGCGCCTCCATCATGAACGGCACGGTCTTGGTCGCCTCGCCCAGGGCGATGGGCAGGATGCCGGAGGCCAGCGGATCGAGGGTGCCGGCGTGGCCCGCCTTCTGGGCGTCGAACAGGCGGCGGACTTTCGAAACGGCTTCGGTCGAACCCATGCCGAACGGCTTGTCGAGACAGACCCAGCCGTTGACGATCTCGCCCTTCTTGCGACGGCCCATCAGGCCTGACCGTCCTCTTTGTCATCATCCTCGAACGGCGAGACATAGACGTCGGCGCGGACGCGGGGGTCGTCGAGCAGGCGGTTCAGGCGTTCGGCGGCGGCGAAGCTCTCGTCGTGACGGAAGCGCAGGTCGGGGGTGAAGCGCATCTCGATATGCCGACCCAGCGCACCGCGAAGGAATTTGGCATGGACGTTCAGCGCCTTGACGATCTCGTCGATATGGCCGGCGACCGGCGCGGTCTCGACGCCGGCGCCGAGCGGCTCGACGAAACAGGTGGCGTGTTTCAGGTCCGGCGACAGGCGCACCTCGGTCACGGTGACGGAGACGCCGACCAGGGCCGGGTCGCGGATCTCGTTCTCGCGCATGACCTCGACGAGGGCGTGGCGGATCATTTCCGAGGCGCGCAGCTGGCGCTGGCTGACCGTGCCGGCCTTGGCGGCGGGTTTGCGGGGTTTGCGATTGCTCATGACTCTGTCCTCGTCGCCTGTCGGGGATCGGACCCGGCTCGAAAAAGCGAAGGGGCGGGGTCTAGTCCCGTGCGGCCGCGCTGTCCAATTGCGCCCGCTCCGCCGTGGCCATGATCTCGCTCGAGACGATGGAACGGAACGGCCGCACCGGCAGGCCGGCGGCGTTCAGAACGCCGGCGCTCCAGTGGTTGCACAGCCGGCCGATCCAGAAATGCTCATGGCTGGCGAAGAAACGGGCGTCGTCGCCGTCGCGGGCGGCGGCGATGCGGGCGCGGCCGGCCTCGAGCTCCAGCGAAGCCTCGATATGGTCGGCCATGGCCGCGAAGCCGGCGGCCGAGAGGCGCAGGGCGCGACGGCGGTCGGCGGCGACCAGGTCGCGCGGATCGCGCTGGGCCGGGTCCAGCATGACCACCGAGGCGTTGCCGGGTCGGAAGAAGGCCCGCGCGCCGTCGGGCAGGCGATCTGTGATCGGGCTCTGGTCGACATAGAATTTGGCGTCGCCCCAGCCGATCAGGATCCAGTCGCCGGGGGGCAGGCCGCGCACCGCCTCGGCCAGCGGTCCCGTCCGCGCCTCGAGCAGGGCGCGCGGCACGGCCAGGTCGGTGTGAAAACCGTTGTCCAGCACATGCACCTCGACACCGGGCTCGGTCTCCGTTGCCGGAAACAGGGCCGGATCGCCGGGCGCCGTCCAGGTCCACAGGGCGGCGACGACGCCCAGGGCCATGGCGGCGACGAGCGGGCCGAGGCCGTATCCCCGGAACCGTCGTTTCATCGGGCCTTGAGCCGCCAGGCGCCGCACAGGGTCGCGACCGGGGCGTCCGGCCCGAGCCGCGCCGGCGCCCGGAACAGCATCAGATCGACGCGGTCGCCGCGATGCAGCAGGGCGATGAGGCCGGGGGTCTCGCCGCCGCACAGGGCCGAGGCCTTCACCGGTTCGCCGCGCGTGACCGGATTGATCCGGCGCAATTCGATCTGGGCGTCGGCGGGGGCTTCCAGCCGGTCGGCGAAGGTCTGGCCGAAGGCGAAATGTTCGCGTCCGGCGGCGATACGCAGGGGGCTGGTGCGGAAGCCTTCGCCCGTGTCGAACCGGATCTCCGCGCCGGCGAAGGTCGCGCCGCCGAGGGCCGCGCGCGCGGCGTCGTCGGCCGGTCCGAAGTCGCCGGCCAGGACCGTGTCGGTCGCGCTCGCGATCAATGGATTGCCGTCGTCGGCGATGGCGGCTTTCAGTCCGGTCAGGCCCTCGGCGTCTCCGGAGGCCAGCCGTCCGGCCCAGTCCGCCACGCGCCGGGCTGTGGGGACGGCTTCGTCGCGAACGGCCACCCAGGCGGCGACGGCCTGCTTCTGTTCGATGGCCAACAGGAACAACACCAGGCACACGAAAAACAGCCCGCTCGCGAGGCTTTTCATGCCCGTCTGGCGCGGGGCGGTGCGGCGGAATTCGGCGACCGTCATGGCCGCAACCCTAGCGAGGGTCCGTGACGGCGGAAATGACTATCGCGCCACAGGTGCGTCATCGCCGGGACCGGCCGTCGGCGGCATGGCCCACTCGCCCCGCCAGTTGTAGGATAACTGGACACAGTGGCGGAACGCCCCGTCGGACCACCGCCCGACCGCATGCACCGTCATGGGCCGCGCCAGCCGGACCCGGCCCAGCACCATCCAGGCCTCCTCCGCGCCGGGGCACAGGGCGCGGCTGAGACCCCGGCCGCCGCCTTCCGGCGCGATCGCATAGACGGAGCTTTCCGGCGATCCGGCGGGCAGGGCCCGGCGCACGGCGTCGGGGCCGCCGCGGCGGATGTCGGCCGACCCGCGGTTCGATGTGGAGATGATCCGCCGCACGCTGATGGCGCCGAACAGACCGCGGTTGGCTTCCAGCGTAATGCCACGCGTCAGGGCCTGGGTGACCCGATCCGAGGCGTCATAGGCCAGATAGCGGATCTCGGCCGCGGCCGGACCGGCGATGGCGGAGAAGGCGAGCAAGGGGATCAGGAAATGGCGCATGATGCGTTGATCCTAGACGGATAAGGCGAAACGGCGGCGCGACGTCTCCCTCCCCTTCATGGGGAGGGACGGCGAGGCGTAGCCGAGCCCGGGTGGGGAAGGCCAGCTCCGCACCGTCGGAGCCCGGCTTCGAAATTGCCAACCCGGTCGCTCCGCGACCACCCTCCCCACTTCGGGGGAGGGAGAACCTAGTCCAGCGTGCGCTTGATCTCTTCGACGGTGAAGCACTCGATGTAGTCGCCGGCCTTGATGTCCTGGAAGCCCTGGAAATGCATGCCGCACTCCTGGCCCGACGGGACCTCGTTGACCTCGTCCTTGAAGCGTTTGAGCGTCGTGAGGGTGCCCAGTTCCAGGACCACGACGTCGTCGCGGATGATCCGGACCTTGGCGCCCTTGCGGACCACGCCTTCGGACACCCGGCAACCGGCGATCTTGCCGGTCTTGGAGATGTCGAACACCTGCAGCACCGCGGCGTTGCCCAGGAAGGTTTCCCGTTGCAGCGGGGCCAGCATGCCGGACAGCACGCCCTTCATGTCGTCGAGCAGGTCGTAGATGATGGCGTAGTAGCGGATCTCGACGCCCTCGCGCTCAGCCAGGTCGCGGGCCTGTTTCGAGGCGCGGACGTTGAAGCCCAGGATGGGCGCGCCGGCCGACTTGGCCAGCTGGACGTCGCTCTCGGTGATGCCGCCGGCGCCGGAATAGACGGTGCGCGCGCGGACCTCCTCGTTGCCCATCTTCTCGAGCGAGCCGACGATGGCTTCGGCCGAGCCCTGCACGTCCGCCTTGATGAGGACCGGCAGCTCCGAGACCTTCTTGGACTGGAGCTTGGACATCATGTCGACCAGGCTGACCTGGTTGATGCCGCCGGTCAGCTTCTCGCGCTTGATGCGGGCGCGGTACTCGGTCAGCTCGCGGGCGCGGGCTTCCGATTCCACCACGGCCAGAGGCTCGCCGGGGCTCGGAGCCTCGTCGAGGCCGAGGATCTCGACCGGAACAGACGGACCGGCTTCGGACAGCTGTTCATTGCGCTCGTTGAGCAGGGCGCGAACCTTGCCCCAGGCGGAACCCGCCACGACGATGTCGCCGCGGCGCAGGGTGCCGCGCTTGACCAGGACCGTGGCCACGGGACCGCGGCCCTTGTCCAGCTTGGCCTCGATGACCACGCCTTCCGAGGAGCGTTCCGGATCGGCCTTCAGGTCCATCATCTCGGCCTGCACCAGGATGGCGTCGATCAGGCCGTCCAGGTTGGTGCGATTCTTGGCCGAGACCTCGATGATCTGGGTGTCGCCGCCCAGGCTCTCGGCGATGACTTCGTACTGCAGCAGTTCGTTGACGACCTTGAGCGGATTGGCGTCCGGCTTGTCGATCTTGTTGACCGCCACGATGATCGGGGCGTTGGCCGCCTTCGCGTGCTGGATGGCCTCGATGGTCTGGGGCATGACGCCGTCGTCGGCGGCCACGACCAGAACCACGATGTCGGTGACATTGGCCCCGCGCGCCCGCATCGCCGAGAAGGCGGCGTGGCCGGGCGTGTCCAGGAAGGTGACGCGGTCGTCGTTCGGCAGGCGAACCTGATAGGCGCCGATGTGCTGGGTGATGCCGCCGGCCTCGCCCGAGGCGACGTCGGTGGTGCGCAGGGCGTCCAGCAGGCTGGTCTTGCCGTGGTCGACGTGGCCCATGATGGCCACGACCGGCGCGCGCGGCGTGGTCGCCTCGTCGTCGATCGCGTCGGACAGGAAGCCCGTCTCGATGTCGGATTCCGACACGCGGCGCACGGTCATGCCGAACTCGTCGGCCACCAGTTCGGCGGTGTCGGTGTCGATGACGTCGTTGATCTTCATCATCAGGCCCTGCTTCATCAGGAATTTGATGATGTCGACGCCGCGCACGGCCATCCGGTTGGACAGTTCCTGCACGGTGATGACGTCAGGGATGACGACCTCGCGCGGACGGTTCGGGGCGTCGGTGGAGCCGCCCTTGCGCTTTTCCTTCTCGCGTTCGCGGGCCCGGCGGACCGAGGCCAGCGAGCGCATCCGCTCGGCGGTGTCGCCATCGCCGGCGACGGACTGGATGGTCAGGCGGCCTTCGCGGCGCTTCGGCTCGCCGCGGGTGCGGCTGACGGCCTTGCCAGCGTCGGAGAAACGCTTGTCGCGGTCATCCTCGGGCTTGAGCGGGCGGGCGAAGCCGCCGCCGGGCGCGCGGCTCGGACGGGCGACCTCGGCCTGGGCCGGGGGGGCGTTCGGGGTCGGACGGCCG
>CALRJO020000001.1:0-112949 GCA_943367565.1 Brevundimonas vancanneytii | reverse complement strand
CGGACAAAACCGGGGTCGCCGACATGGCGGTCGCGGTCGGCGTACATCAGCCGCTGCAACTGGGCGAGGGCGGCCCAGGCCGCGGCGCTGTCGGGTCCAAGGCTGATATCCGGCGTCCGCTCGGCCATGGCCAGCAACTGAAGCACGGCCACCCCGCTGGACGGCGGGGGCGGCACGCAGACGACATGGATCCTGTAAGGTCGGCACAGGGCGCCCCGCTCGATCGGCTCATAGGCGGCGATGTCCTCCACCGTCAGGGCGCCCGGCCGCGGCTGCTCGGCCACCGTCGCGGCGATCTCGCGCGCGATCCGGCCCCGATAGAAGGCCTCGGCCCCGCCGGTCGCCAGTTCGGCCACAGTCTCCGCGTAGGCGGGGTTCCGCAGCACATCCCCGGCGACATACCGCCCGCCGTCCGGCCGGGTGAAATAGTCATTGGCCCAGCGGGTCCGGGCCTGTCCCCGCGTCGCCGCGATAAAGCCCGCCAGGCGCGGGCTGACCACAAAGCCGTCGCGCGCCAGCCGCCCGGCGTCGTCGAACAGGGCGCTCCACGGCAACCGGCCGTGCGCCGCCTGGGCCATGGCCAGCATGGCCACCGCCCCCGGCGCCCCGGTCGACCGCCCGCTCAATACGGCCTCGCCGAAACCCAGCGGCCGTCCATCATCGAGGAACAGCTCGGGCGTCGCCGCCGCCGGCGCCGTCTCGCGCCCGTCATAGCTGGTGACCTCGCCGCTCCGGGCGTCGAACACCATCATGAAGGCCCCCCCGCCGAGTCCCGAGGACTGGGGTTCGACCAGGCCCAGCACAGCCTGCACCGCCACGGCCGCATCGACGGCCGAGCCGCCCTCGCGCAGCACCTTGAGCCCGGCCTCGACCGCCAGCGGATTGGCCGCCGACACGAAGGGGCCGCGCGCCATCGGAGCCTGCACCGCCACGGGCGCGGACGCGGCCGGGGCCGCGGGTCCGGCCTCCGTCCGGAACGCCGGCGTTCCGCCCACGCACCCCGCCAGCGCCGCCGCGACGACGACGACGGCGGCCGTGACGGCGCGCAGGGGCCGGGGCGGAAGAGCGATCATGGCGGACTCGTTCAGGCGGACGCGGGAGGGCGCGCCACCTTGGCCCGCCGTCCGCCTGACCGGAACCCCCCGCGCCATCAGGCCGTCCCCGCGACGTCTGACAGGATCACAGAAAACCCGGCCGACGGCCCTTGCCCCCCGCCCCCGCCTCCGCTAGATACCCGCCCTCGCCGTTCGCGGCCAAGCGCGCCCGTAGCTCAGCTGGATAGAGCATCAGACTACGAATCTGAGGGTCGGACGTTCGAATCGTTCCGGGCGCGCCATTTTCTCCAATAAAATGAATGGTTTATCACCACCCTATCCGGGGCGGTTTTCGGCCGTTCGCGAGTTGGGGCACATATGGGGCACGCCTTCACCGGCTGGTCGCCACTCTGAAAAAAAATCCTCAGGACGGCCTGTCCACGTCGTCGCAGACGGTTTCACCCTGTATCCTGCGGACGCTTGACCTCGCGGCCGCGCGACAGCGGTACAAACCGCTGAACCTCCACCGTTCTGTCGCCGTTCTTCTGGACCCGCCCGGAGCCCCCCATGACCACCGCCAATCCACCCATCCTCTCCCTTGCGGCGACACATCCGGCATGACCGCCGACACAGGCGCCACCCCGGGAGCGGTCCAGATCGTCGCCTGTCCGAAAGACGGGGCCCTGAACCGGGTGCCTGTGGTCCGGCTCGACAGCAGCCCGAAGTGCGGCACATGCGGCCACAGCCTGTTCAAGGGCGGCGCAGTGGCGCTCACCGCAGCGACCTTCGATCGCCATGCGCTGAAGGCGGACATCCCCCTCGTCATCGACTTCTGGGCGCCCTGGTGCGGTCCCTGCCGCACCATGTCACCGAACTTCGAGGCGGCCGCCGCCATGCTCGAACCCCGGGTCAGGCTGGCCAAGCTCGACACCGAGGCCCAGCCGGCGATCGCGGCGCGCTACGGCGTCCGCAGCATCCCGAGCCTGATCCTGATCCATAAGGGTCTTGAGATCGCGAGGACCTCCGGGGTCATGCCCACTGCCGCCATCGTGGCCTGGGTCCGGCAACATCTGCCATCCTGATCGAGCTGGACTCCGGTTCTCGGCGGATAGCTCCCGGTCGCTCGTGGCGAAACTCGCTGTCGCGTTCGAGCCTGGACGCGTCATTCACTTTGCTGATCGACGTTCCGGAAACCTCGTTCCCTCACTTTGGAGGGATGGCGCGATACGCTCGAGCACGGCGAAAGACATCCAAACCGTTGCCAATCTGGCTCGTTGGATCCGGAGCCTTCGCTCTCGCCTTTGCCGGCGCGACCTACGCCATCACGCCGAACGCGATCGGCAAGGCAGAGCTACGACGAGAATGGATCAAACGAACGACGGACCAGCACTACTCCGGTTGTGCACAAGCCCGCGGGAATGGTCATGAAGACATAGGTTCATGGGAGCCGAGTTACCGCGAGCGGATGGATGGTGATGGTGACGGATTAGCGTGTGAGCCCTATCGCTGAAGGTCGACGCCTGCAGCGACCGCTCACCTCCGCTGAGCCTGGCAGATGGAGATAAGGCCTGAAGTCTAGCGGCCCGGATATGCGACACCCAGTTAGGGCGCCGTGGTCAGGCAGAGGCCGCCTGCCCTATCTCGGTGGGAGCGGTGTCGCCTTGGCAAGGTTAGCAACCAGCTCGGGAAGCGTTTGATGCTCGTGCGCGTGCCATGCCGGCTGACCCGGACCGCTACGCCAGGACTCGCTAAGCGGGCTGTTGTCCGCCGTGTCGAAGCCGAACTGGTCGTACAGTCGCGTGACCAGCGCCACCGCTTCGGGATAGTCGCTCGACACCGACAGCGCGTGCCGCCCCGGCGTGCCAGCGGGCCGCGCCGACAGCAACAGGCGCGGCGCCTGGATATGCGTGAACGCCTTCGCGACCTTGGACGTTGGCAGCTGGTCCTGCCGCAGTTCGTGCTCGGTCTTCGCGCCGGTATCGACGAGGGCATAGCGCCCGTCGCGCCACGGCATATAGTTGTTGGTGTCGAGCACGATCTTGTTCGCCAGTTGCGCCACGGGCATGTCGTTGACCAGCTTGAGCGGGGCCGCGATCACGACGAACTCTCCCGCTTCCGCCGCACCGGCAGCGGTCGCGGCGCGGGCAGACGGCCCGAGCTCCGCGACCAGCCCGGCCAGGGTCTCGGGCCCGCGCGAGTTGGCGATGACCACCCGATAGCCGTTGGCGATGGCGGCGCGGGCAATCTGTCTACCGACCTCGCCCGCGCCGATGATGCCGATGGTGGTCATCGGCGTTTGCGCCGCCGGATCAGGCACCGAACGCGCCGTCGATGGTGTGCATGGCGCCCGTAACGAACCCCGCCTCCGGGCCGGCGAGCCACGCCACCATGCCCGCGACTTCTTCCGGCCGGCCGTGGCGCTTGATCGCCATGAAGCCGTGCAACAGCTCCTTCATCGGTCCGTCCGCCGGATTGGCGTCGGTGTCGATCGGGCCGGGCTGCACCACGTTGATCGTGATGCCACGGGACCCGAAGTCACGTGCGAGCCCGCGCGCCATCCCTTGCAGCGCAGACTTGCTGAGCGCGTAGGAGGCCATGCCGGGAACGGGCATCCGGTCGCCGTTCACCGATCCGATGACGATGATCCGGCCGCCCTCGGGCATCTGGCGCGCGGCCTCGACCGACGCATGATAGGGCGCGTGGATATTGATCCGGAACAGCCGGTCGATTGCGTCCGGATCCTGCTCCAGCGAATCGCCGAAAACACCGATTCCGGCATTGACGACCAGCACGTCGAGCGGGCCACTGTTCTTCACACGCGCGATCACCGCGTCGCGATCCGCGCTGTCCGTCTCGACAGCGGTACTGCCCGTTTCGGCCGCCAGCGCGTGCGCCGCGTCAGGCGAGCCGGAATAGGTAAAGGTCACGTTCGCGCCATCGGCCACAAAACGCCGAACGATCGCCGCGCCGATCCCCCGACTGCCACCCAGCACGAGAACGGATTTCGCCTCAAACACACCCATCGGACTTTTCCTTGATGAATAACTTACGACCCGCTACATAAACAGTTCTAGACATCCGTCAAGGTATTTGTAGTGGCTCATACAAAACTAAACCGCGCACGCGGCAGACCGCGCCTGTTCGACCCGGACGAAGCGGTCGCGACCGCCCAGCATCTGTTCCATTCGCGTGGCTATGATGCCGTCAGCATCGCGCACCTTACCCAGGCGATCGGGATAAACCCGCCCAGCTTCTACGCCGCCTTCGGTAGCAAGGCCGAGCTCTACAGCCGCATTCTCGATCGCTATGCCGGTACCGGCGCGGTCCCGCTGTCCGATCTGCTGAACGCCGATCGCCCGGTCGCGGAATGCCTCGTCGCGGTGCTGGAAGCGGCGGCGCGGCGCTATGCCGCCGATCCGGACGCGGCGGGGTGCCTCGTTATCGAGGGGGTGCGCTGCACCGACCGCGAGGCACGCGAGGCGGCCGGAACCTTCCTTGCGGCGGCGGAGGGGGCGATCCATCGCTTCGTCGCCGCGCGCCATCCCGACCAGGCCGAGCGCGTGACCGACTATATGAGCACCGTCATGGCCGGCCTGTCCGCCAGCGCTCGCAACGGGCACGATCTCGATCGCCTGCTCGCCGCCGCCCGGCTCGCCGGGGCTGGTCTTGAACAGGTGGTTCGCGGTTAATCTGCAAGCTCGGCAAAATGACCAGGACGTCATCGACGGGCGAGGCTGGTCGCGAACACTGCGTCGCGCTGCGACTTCTCTCAACCGGGAAGCAGACATTGGCGCGTCAGGGCTTGCGAGAGTTCGAGGCCTTGTAGCGTAGATACGGGGTTGGCTCCCTCAGCCTTCGACCCGTCAGACACCGCGCTCGAACGCCTGAAAAGATGCAGGCGGACCCGATCAGCGCTCCCGGAAAATGAGCTCGGTGTGGCCCGGGAAGAAGGCGATATAGTACGCGATAGGGGCGACGGCGGGATAGGGCGTCTCGTAGGACCAGGCCGCATCCGGATGGACGTCATCTCCCACCGCCAGTGAGAAGTAACTCGCCTCGCCCTTGTAGGGGCAGAACGTCCTGGTGGCGGTTCGGGTAAAGAGGTTCATGTCCAGGTCCCCACGCGGAACGTAGTGGACGGGGGCATAGGCGGACTCGTGCAGCGTCAACACGTCGCCGGTCTCTCCGATCTGGCGACCCGCCGCCCGGATGACGGCACGCGACATCTCACGCACCAGCGTGATCGGATGATCGGAACCGGGGATCTTCATTCTGTCGTCGCTCATGGTGTCTCCTCCGAAATCGAAGGCTCTCGGCCTTCGGGGGGGGCGTCAAATATCATCAGTGGAAGTCGATGACGGATCGGAGCGGAGGTCAATGCGAGGTCATCGCTCGCGTCCTAGGCCAGCTCCGCCAGCAGGGTCGGGATGACTTCCGAGACTGTGGGGTGGATCGGCACGGCCCAGCGAAGCGCTTCGATCGTCTGGTCGGCCGACATCATGTCGAGAATGCCGTGGATCGCTTCGTCGCCGCCGACGCCGAGAATGGCCGCGCCCAGGATCCGGCGCGTATCGGCGTCGGCCACCACCTTCATGAAACCCTGCGTCTCACCCTTTTCGACCGCCCGCCCGACACGGGTCATCGGCCGTTTCGAGAAGAGGAGCCGACGTCCGCTCTTCAGCGCTTCGGCGTCCGTCATCCCGACCCGGCCAAGCGGCGGATCGATATAGAGGGCGTAACCGGGCAGTCTCTGACTGACGCGCCGATCCGCGCCATCAAGAAGGTTTGCCGCCACGATCTCGAAGTCGTTGTAGGCGGTGTGGGTGAAGGCGCCGCGGCCATTGCAGTCGCCCAGCGCCCAGACGCCTTCGACAGATGTCCTCAGCTGATCATCCACCGTGATATAGCCCCGGGCGTCCGTCGCGATGGCGGCCGCGTCCAGACCCAGATCGTCCGTGTTGGGGCGCCGACCGATCGCCAGCAGGACGTGACTGCCGACCGAAGCGGGCGGCCCTTCGGCGCAATCCACCGAGACGGACACCCCCTCCGGCGCCCGCGCAAAGCCGATGCAGTCGGCGCCGGTCCGGACCGTGACGCCTTCGGCCTCGAGAATCTCGCGCACGGCCTGGGACACATCCGGGTCTTCGCGGCCGATCAATCGGTCTCCCCGCTCGACGACCGTCACCTCCGCGCCGAAGCGGCGATACATCTGGGCGAACTCCAGCCCGATGTAGCTGCCGCCCACCACGATCAGATGCCGGGGCAGGACATCCAGGCCGACGATCCCGGTGTTGGTCATCCAGGGCACGTCGTACAGCCCGGGCATCTCCGGGACGTTGGCCCGGCCGCCGACGTTGATGAAGATCCGGGGCGCCGTCAGCCGCCGACCTTCGACGACGACCGTGTCGGCGCTTTCGAACCGCGCATGGCCGCGGATCAGATCGACATTCGCCATGCCGGTCAGCCAGTCCTCGTTACCCGACCGCGAGTCGAGGATGACCTTGTTCGCGCGCGCCGCAACGGCCGCCATGTCGACCCTCACCTCGCCTGTGGAGAAACCGTACTCCGCGCCGCGCTGCGCGGTTCGAACGGCCTGGGCGCTGGCCACGAGCGTCTTGGTCGGCTTGCAGCCCGTGTTGACGCAAGTCCCGCCGACCAGATGGCGCTCGATGATCGCGACCGTCATCCCGGCGGCGCTGAGACGCCCCGCGAGCGACGGCCCTGCTTGCCCGGCGCCGATGATGAGGGCATCGAACCGCTCCTGCGCGACGCTGTCTGCTGTGGGTTTCGACACGAGAAGAGTCCTTTGAAAAGCTTACGAACGCCAATGCCGCGAAACCGAAATGAGGCCGATCAGGCCTCAAGGCTGGCGATCACCTCAAGGATATCTCCGGGATCGGTTCGACAGGTGAAGTCGGGGTCCACGAAGGCGGCGGCGACAGCGCCATTCCGGTCGATCACATAGGTCGCCGGGATCGGCAGCATCCAGGTCCGGGAGCCGTGAAGCTCGCCGAGATTGATCCCACGGGCCTCGAGGTGGGCGCGCATGAACGGCGGCACCACGAAGATGACGCCGAACAGCAGGCCGATCGCGTAGTCGACATCCGACAGTAAGGGGATCGAGAGTTCCGACTGCAGGCGGCGCGCCGGTTCGGATGTCTCTGGAGAGATGGCGACAACGCCGACTGACCGTGCGGCGAACTGGGGGATGGCGGCGTCGAGGGCTCGAAGCTCCTCGACGCAAAACGTGCACCAGGCGCCGCGAAAGAAGCTGATGACCAACGGGCCGCTGCGGAGCAGTTCCAGGGACGACACCAGGCGACCGTCGATCATCGGCGCCATGAAGCCCGGCATCGGGTCACCCGGCTTGAGCGTGTGCTCCATGACATCGGACGCGGTGATCCACTCCTCCAGAACACCGTAAAAGGCCGACGGATCCGTCTGCGAAGCGCCCATTGCGATCTCACCCTTCCCACGATCTCGTCGTGGATCCCGGTCCCGCGACCCACGTCAGATGAACGGGAAACCACGCGGCGACAAGTAGCAGCCGTTCGCGTTGCGGGGATTGCCACCGACCTGGATCTGCGTCGTGAAGCGATCAATCCGAGCTCGAACTTGATCTTCGCCTGCTCACTGCGCACGGCCTCATGGTGGGTCGGCGATGGGCTTCGGGAAGGGACGGGTCCGTGAACCGATAGCCGGCAGGCATAGAAGGAATGCCTCACCGAAGCGTGTCGCCGCGGGTGACGGCCTGATACGCTTTGGATGCCGGCCCGTGAAGTCGACGTCTGAAGCGGCGAGGACGCGGTCTTCGTCCAAAGGAGGTTCAGGTGACCACAGAACCAGCCCGACCGGGCCGTAGAGATCTGTTCATCGCCGCGGGATCCCTGGCGGGAGCAGGGCTCTTCGCATCCGCCGGCGCCGCCGTTGCGCAGACCGGAGACGGCGATGTCGGCATTCTGAACGGCGCCCTCGCCATCGAGCACGAGGGGATCGCGGCCTATCGGCTTGCCGGTGCGAGCGGGCTGTTGTCCGCTGGCACCTTGCAGGTCGCTACACTGTTCATGGGACACCATCAGCAACATCGTGACGCGCTCGCTCGAGTGGTCCGTGAGGCGGGCGGCACGCCGGTAGAGCCCAGATCGGACGCGGACTATGTCGAAGCGCTCTCTCTCGCGACCCTGAAGTCCGAAGCTGAGGTCGTGGCGCTCGCCACGCGCCTCGAACAGGGGGCGACCAACGCCTACACCGGGCAGGTGGCCGCCCTGTCCGACAAGGGCCTGGTGCACCTGTTCACGCAGCTCTCCGCCGACGAAGCCGTTCACTGGGCGACCTTGAATAATGCGGCTGGGACAGCGATCCCGGCCCAGGCCTTCCTGTTCGTCTGAACCGTGAAGCGCCTGACCTGGGAGGGGTTGGTCCTCGTCTTCGCCGTCATCTCCTCCCTGGCGAATGGCATTATCCACCCGCCGGCGGCCTCCGCGCAAAGCGGCGGGGATGCCACGCGTGGACGCGCGCTTTACGACGGCCGCTGTGGCGCCTGCCACTCGCTCGACGTCAACCGCACCGGCCCAAGACATCGGGGTGTCGTGGGCCGGCGCGTGGCATCGGCGAACGGCTATGACTACTCGCCGGCGCTGCGGCAGGTCGGCGGCGTCTGGACGCCTGACAGGCTTGATGCCTGGCTCCAGGGTCCGCAGCGCATGGCTCCCGGCTCGCGGATGTACCTGACCGTTCCGGACGCGAACCAACGCCGCGACATCATCGCTTACCTGGAGACGACGGACGGTTCAGGACGCTGACCAGACTCCGCCATGATCGGCGGTGATGGCGGAGGCCGGCGCCAAGCCGCGCCATAGCTGGCCGTCCACCCGTCACGATCCAGTCAAACGCAGTTTCAGGTCATTCAAAAGCCAGCGTCCGGCAGGCCCCAGGGGTCGGTCCCGCATGTGGGCGGCGTAGATGGTGAGGTCTTCGCGGGCGCCGTCATCGGCCAACTCAAGGCGGACCAGCCTGCCGTCCGCCAACAGCTGCGTGATCAGATGCTCGGGCATGCGGCACCAGCCGAAGCCGGCCAGCAACATGTCCAGGCGCCGCTGGAGATCCACGAAACGCCAGAGACGCGCGCTGGCCAGACCGTAGGACGGTCCTGTGGCGTCGATCGGGTCCGACAGGACCAGCTGGATGTGCGGATCGAGATCCGCCCGGGTGATGGGTCGACCCAGGCGAGCCAGCGGATGGTCAGGCACAGCCACCGGCGCAAGCTTGACGCTGAGCAGCGGCAGGGCGGCGATATCGTCCGGCGGTGAAGGCAGCAGGAGGCAGATGGCGAGGGCCGCGGAGCCCTGGCGCAACCGCCGCTCCGCTCCGCCGAGCCCCTCGGTCGAAAAGCTGACCGGCAGGTCGGGATAGGTGTCGCGAAGCGCCCGCAGGCTCTCGATCAGAGGCCCGGAGGGCACGAGCGGATCGATGGCCAGCGCCAGTTCCGGCTCCAGCCCTGAGCGGGTGTTCGCCGCCACGGCCTCGAACCGCGCGGCGCTCGCCAGCACCATCCGGGCCTGGTCCACCAGAAGCCGTCCGATCTCGGTCAGCTGCGGGCGATGACCGCTGCGGTCGAAGAGCTGAACGCCCTGGGTCGCTTCCAGCCCGGCCACGGCCTGGCTGATGGCCGACTGGGCGCGGCCGATCCGCCGCCCGGCGGCCGAGAAGCTGCCGGCGTCGGCGATCGCGACGAGTACGCGCAGCTGATCGAGCGAGAGGTTTCCGATCACGATCCATCATCCAGACCGATGGACATCATCATAACTTCATCGCTCCCACAAGGGAGCTGTCGACCCTATCTCCCTTGGCATGCAACCAACCTATTTCATCAATCACGGCGGCGGACCCTGCTTCTTCCTGGAGCCGGGTCCGATGCGCTCGGCCTGGCGCGAACTGGAGGATTACCTGCGCGGGTTCGTCGGAGAGCTCACCGAACGGCCTCGCGGGATCCTTGTCATCTCGGGCCATTGGGAAGCGGCTCGGCCGACGGTCAACAGCGGAGGCACGCCGCCCCTTCTGTACGACTATGGCGGCTTCCCGGAGAACACCTACCGCCTGCAATGGCCTGCGCCCGGATCGCCCGTGCTGGCGGCCGAGGTTCGCGCACGGTTGGCGGCGGCCGGGATCGCCAGTGCATCGGACGACCAGCGCGGGTGGGACCACGGCGTCTTCGTCCCCTTCAAGGTGATGTTCCCGCAAGCCGACATCCCCGTGGTGCAGTTGTCGCTGCAGCAGGCTCTGGACCCCGCGACCCATATCGCCATCGGGCGGGCGCTGACCTCGTTGCGCAACGACGGCGTGCTGATCATCGGAAGCGGCCAGACCTATCACAACATGCGCGGCTTCGGCGACGGTCAGGCGCCTGATCCGGCGGCGGAGGCCTTCGACGCCTGGCTGCGCGAGGCGATGGTCGATCCGTCCCGGCGCGACGAGGCCCTCGTCGCCTGGGAACAGGCGCCGGGCGCCCGCGCGGCGCAGCCGCACGAAGATCATCTGTTGCCGCTGATGGTCGCCGCCGGCGCGGCGCCGGGCGAGCCCGGCGAGGTCGTCTTCCACGGCCGCGTCCTCGGCAAGCCGATTTCCGGCTTCCGCTTCGGCTGAATCCTTCCCCTCTTTCAAAGGACAATCCCATGACCAGACTGCTCGTCGTCGAGACCAGCCCGCGCGGGGATCATTCGATCTCGCGCAATCTCACGCGTCGCTTCGTCGCGAGGTGGCGGACGGCCCACCCTGACGGAGAGATCGTCATCCGCGACCTGATGGAGACCGACCTGGCGTTCGTGAACGCGCCGTGGCTCCAGGCCTATTTCACGCCGTCCGAGCAGCATTCGCCCGAGATGAAGGAGGCGATGCGGCTGTCCGACGAACTGGTGGCCGAACTGCTCGCCGCCGACCACTTCGTCATCGCCACCCCGGTCTATAACTACAATGTGCCGGCCGCGCTGAAGGCCTGGATCGACCATATCGTGCGCAAGGGGCTGACGCTCGGCTTCGACGGCAAAGGTCTATTGTCCGGCAAGACGGCGACCGTTCTGATGGCCTCCGGCGGCATCTATACCGAAGGCTCGCCGATCCGGGATCGCGACCTCGCGACCCAGTATCTGCGGCTCATCCTGAACGTGATCGGCATCACCGACGTCACCGTCATCGCGGCCGGCGGCGCCAAGATGGTGGACCTGGGCGAGGTGACGCGCGAGGACTTCCTCCAGCGCTTCGATCCAGAGATCGATCGCGCGGCCGCCTGAGTGCAACGCCTTCAGATCGCAGGGACCTTTGACCAACGACTACACGCTTCACGTCGGAACCCCTGCGAAGGAAGACTATCTCGGACTTCGCATAAGGGCGGGCCTCACACCCAAGACGGCTGAAGGCGCAGCCGCCGGCCTGCCCAACACCGTCTTCGCCGTCGTCATCCGCAAGGACGGCGAAGCTGTGGGGATGGGCCGGGTGGTCGGCGATGGCGGCCTCTTCTTTCAGGTGGTCGATATCGCCGTCCTTCCCGAGCATCAGGGGCGTGGACTGGGCAAGGCCATCGTGGGGGCGCTGGTCGATCACCTGCGCGCCACGGCGCCGGAGGGCGCCCATGTCAGCCTGATGGCCGACGGCGAAGCGCACCGGCTCTACGCCCAGTTCGGCTTCGTCCTGACGGCGCCGCGCTCGGTCGGAATGGCTTTCGTGGTGCAGGAGCGGCGGGCGGGAGTTGTCCCGAAGCAATAGCGTCGAGACATAGCTTCCATACCCAAGTTGAGATCACCTATTGGATTACGCGGATTCAGCAACGTCTGCCGCCATACGTGAACCGCGTAATATAATCAGGAACCCCGCCAAGCTTGGTCTTGCGAAGTCAGGCCGCCTGGCCGACTGTCGCTCAGGCGGCAAGAAGGGCACGACGCATGGAATCCATCGGGCGCGATTTGCGCGAGATGCAACGCGTCCCCCTTTCGGTGACGCACGTCGCGGCGCTGCAGGCGGTCGGCACGGTCCGCCGCTATCCTGCAGGCGCGTTCGTCGCCCGGGCCGGGGAACCGGCCAACCGCTTCGTCTACGTCCAGGAAGGCGAGATCGAGGTCGTGAACCCCTTCACGGACGGGCGCCATATCGCATCCACGCTCGGGCCAACCCAGTTCATGGCGGAGATCTCGTTCCTGAACGGCGGCAGCTGGCTGATGCCGATGCGAGCCGTGACCGACACGACCGTGATCGAAGTGCCGCGGATCGACATGCTGCGATTGATGTCCGAGATCCCGGAGATGTCCGACATCGTCATCACCGTGCTCGCGGCGCGACGGCGCCAGCAGGTCGACAGACGTTACGGCACGCTTGTTCTGATCGGCGAGGACGAGGACCGGGCGGTCCGCCGGATCGCGGACTTCGCCAGCCGCAACCGTCTGCCGTACATGTCCTACGCGCTCGGGAGTCCGGAGGCGGCGGCTGTCGCCACGAGCTGTTCGGTCTCACCGGACGAGCCGGCGGTGATCTTCGGCCGCGATGTGGTCGTCGCCGACCCGACGCCCGACAAGGTCGCCCGCCTGCTCGGCCTCAACCACGATCTCGTCGACGATGAGGCCTTCGACGTCCTGATCGTCGGCGGGGGCCCCGCAGGCGTGTCGGCAGGCGTCTACGCCGGAGCCGAAGGGCTTCGCGCCCTGGTGATCGAGGATGTCGCGATTGGAGGGCAGGCGGGCGCGTCGAGCCGGATCGAAAACTACATGGGCTTCCCGACCGGAATCTCCGGTGCCGATCTGGTGTGGCGCGGCGAGGTCCAGGCGATGAAGTTCGGCACGCGTTTCGCAATGCCGCGGCGGGTGGTGAAACTGGAACGTCTGGAAGACCGGACGTTCTGCGCCACCTTCGACAACGAACAGCGGGTCCGGGGACGGGCCGTCGTGGTGGCGACCGGCGTCCAGTATCGCCGGCTCCCGATCGATCGGCTCGAAGCGTTCGAAGGCGCGGGCGTCTATTACGCGGCGACCGAGAGCGAGGCGCGGTATTGCCGGGACACCGAGGCCATCATCATCGGCGGCGGCAACTCCGCCGGCCAGGCTGCGATGTTTCTCAGCCGAACCGCCAAACATGTCCGCGTCCTGGTTCGCGGGAACTCGCTCGCGTCGTCGATGTCCAGTTACCTGTCCAGCCGGCTGAATGCAGATCCGGCGATCACGATAGAGTACGGGACTGAAGTCAGCGTCCTTCACGGCTCGGACAAGCTCGAGTCGGTCACGATCCGCGACGTGCATGACGGCTCGACCCGCATGATCGAGTCCTGCGCGGTTTTCGTGATGGTCGGCGCGGCTCCCAATACCGCCTGGCTCTCGGGGCTTGTCGACCTCGACCCCCGCGGCTTTGTCCTGACAGGGGAACAGGTAGGGGGTTGCTCGCCCTATGAAACCTCGGAACCCGGGGTCTTCGCGGTGGGGGATGTCCGCGCCAGCTCCGTAAAGCGGGTCGCATCTTCAGTGGGCGAGGGCTCGGTCGTGATCTCCAAGGTCTGGGATCATGTTCGCGCGTGACGCCGACGATGCCGTGCCGCGGTCGAAGACCGCCGCCACGCCATCTTTCAAGGCGCTTTCGCCTGACCTGTCATCTCATCAATCGCCCACAACAGCCTGAAGGATTCCCCTCATGAAGATCGGTGTGATCGGCCTCGGCCGCATGGGCGCCAACATCGCCCGCCGCCTGATCCGCGGCGGCCATGAGGTGGTGGTGCATAACCGCTCGCCGGAACCCGTCCAGGAACTCGCCAGGGAAGGCGCCATCGCCTCGACCGACTTCAGGGACATGCAGTCCAGGCTCGGGGAGAAGGCGATCTACTGGGTCATGCTGCCGGCCGGCGCCCTCACCGAAGAGACGATCGACGAGATCGCGGGCATCGCCAGACCCGGCGACATCCTCATCGACGGCGGCAACAGCTACTACAAGGACGACATCCGTCGTGCGAAGGCGCTGCGCGACAAGGGGCTCGACTATGTCGACATCGGCGTCTCCGGCGGTGTCTGGGGGCTGCAGCGCGGCTACTGCATGATGATCGGGGGAGACGCCGAGGTGGTCAGAGCTCTCGACCCGATCTTCGAGACCCTGGCCCCCGGTTATGGCGACATCGTCCGCACCACGGGTCGCGACGCCCCCGATGACCGGGCCGAGAAGGGCTATATCCACGCCGGTCCCGCCGGAGCCGGTCATTTCGTCAAGATGGTCCACAACGGCATCGAGTACGGCCTCATGCAGGCCTATGCCGAGGGCTTCGACATCCTGAAGAACAAGATGTCCGAACGCCTGCCTGAGGACGAACGCTTCACCCTCGACCTGCCCGACATCGCCGAGGTCTGGCGGCGCGGCAGCGTGATCAGTTCCTGGCTCCTGGACCTCAGCGCCTCGGCCCTGGCCAGGGACAAGTCGCTGGAGCAGTTCACTGGCAAGGTGGCCGACAGCGGCGAGGGCCGCTGGACCATTGAGGCGGCGATGGAAGAGGCCGTGCCCGCCAATGTTCTCTCTGCCGCGCTATATGCCCGCTATCGCTCGCGCAGCGAGAACACCTACGGCGACAGGCTGCTGTCGGCCATGCGCCTCGGGTTCGGCGGCCACGTCGAGATGCCGCAGTGAGCGTGGACCGCGATGATCGATACGGCGAACGCATCCGCGGTTCTGCGCCGGAGGTCCATGCCGGTCCGGAGGTCTGCGACGGCCGAGCAGCGTCGTCGTCCACCCGATGGCCAGCGGCGTGCGGGCAGACCAAATCAGGACGCGTCTCCGCTGGAAGGCGACGCTTCTTCCGAGCCTGACCGTCTCCGCCCATATTCAAGCCTGGCGGGCAGGATCGAACAGATGAACTGAAGGGATATGGATATGGATTTACTCGACGAAATCAAAGCGGACCAACTGGCGGCGCGCAAGCTGGGCGACCGCCTTAAGGCTGATGTGCTGACCACATTGATCGGCGAGGCGACCCAGATCACGACCGAGGAATTCAAGCGCGGCGTGACGGAGGTCACCGACGAGAAGGTTGTCGCAACCGTCGCGAAGTTCTCGAAGAACACGAGGCTGACGCTGGAGAACCTCGCGACCGAGCGCGCGCGTCTGATCCAGGCTGGTGGCGATGTGTCGAAGGTGGACGAGCGGGTCGGGGCGGCTGAAACCGAACTCGCGATCCTGTCCGCCTACGGCCCGAAGCAGATGACGGAATCGGAACTGCGCGAGGCCATCAACGACTTCCGGGCCAGGAACCCCGGGGCCAACGTCGGGACGATCATGGCGCACCTGAAGACCAGCTTCGGCGGCCAGTATGACGGCAAGGCGGCCAGCGCCCTGGCCAGGGCTTGAGAGCAACGACACGGTCGCGCGACAGGACGGCCAGGCGGCGCCTTGCTGATTGGCGGATCGTTGCTGAAAGCCGGTCGCGATCATGACCGAGCTCACGCCGTTTCAGTCGTCCCGATCGGACGACGTCGCGCTTTACCGCGCCGTCCGTGAACGCATGACCGAACTGGCCGCGGGTCTCTCGGCCGAGGACCTCGCGGCCCAGCCGATGGCCGACGCCAGCCCGGGCAAGTGGCATCTGGCGCATACGAGCTGGTTCTTCGAGGCGATGATCCTGGCCAACGAGCCGGGATATCAGCCCGTAGATCCGCGCTTCCAGCAGCTGTTCAACTCCTACTACGAAGCGCTCGGCCATCGGGTGAACCGGCACGAGCGCGGCCTGATGACCCGCCCCAACCTCGACGATGTCCTCGCCTACCGCCGCGAGATCGACCGCCGCATGATCGACCGCCTGTCACGTGGCCTGACCTCGGGCGCGGACCGCTACCTGTTCGTCCTCGGCCTGCATCACGACCAGCAGCATCAGGAACTGTTCCTGATGGATCTGCTCTATCTGATGTCGCGGTCGCCGCTCGATCCCGCCGCCTATGACATCGAGCCTCGCGAGGCCCCGGTCCAGCCCTCCGTCGGCGGCGTGACCCGTCTCAACGGCGGTCTGATCACCATCGGCCATGATGGTGAGGGCTTCGCCTTCGACAACGAGGGCCCGGCGCACCAGACCTTGCTGCGCCCATACGCCCTCGCCAATGACCTCGTCACCAACGCCGACTGGATCCGCTTCATCGAGGACGACGGTTATTCCCGTCCCGAGCTCTGGCTCGCCGATGGCTGGGCCACGGTGAAGGCCGAGCAGTGGATTGCACCGCTGTACTGGCATGCTGCGGAAGCCGGCTGGTCCGTCTTCGGTCTTGCCGGCGCTGCGCCGGTCGATCCATCGGCCCCTGTTCGTCACATTAGTTTCTACGAGGCCGACGCCTACGCGCGCTGGGCTGGAAAGCGCTTGCCGACCGAGGCCGAGTGGGAACACGCCGCCGTCACCGACGCCGCGCCGTTCTCCAACCTGTTCGGCGAGGTCTGGCAACACACCGCCAGCGCCTACGCTCCCTATCCCGGGTTCCGCCCGACCGACGGCACGGCGTCCGAGTACAACGGCAAGTTCATGGCCAATCAGATGATCCTGCGCGGGTCATGCTTCGCCACGCCGCCGGGCCACGCCCGCGCGACCTATCGCAATTTCTTTTATCCGCATCAAAGGTGGGCGTTCATGGGCCTCAGGCTTGCCGAAGACATTGTCGCCGACCCATCAAGGGCTGACGAAAATGACGAGACAGCGGAGTTCCGCGCGGAGCTCATCGCCGGCCTGTCGAAACCCCAGAAGGCGGTCTCGCCGAAATGGTTCTACGACGCCGAGGGCTCGCGCCTTTTCGAGGACATCACCCGCCTGCCGGAATACTATCCGACGCGGCAGGAGGCCTCGTTGCTCAAGGCGCTGGCCCCGCGCCTGACGCAGGATTTCGGCGACAACGCCGTTCTGGTCGAGTTCGGTTCGGGGGCCAGCGAAAAGACCCGCATCCTGCTGGACGCGGCGCCGGCCCTTTCGACCTATATCCCCATCGACATCAGCTCAGACGCCCTGAACGAGGCGGCGGAGCGGATTACCGAGGCCTATCCCTCCATTGAGGTCGTGCCGGTCGTCGGCGATTTCCTGAACCTGCCGGCGCTGCCGGAACTGGGCCGGGGTCGTCGCATCGGCTTCTTCCCCGGCTCGACCATCGGCAATCTGGATCGCGACGCCGCGGTCGAGTTCCTCAAGGTCGCGCGCGCCCGGCTGGACGATGGCTCGCTGTTCATTCTCGGCGTCGATCTGGTCAAGGCGCCCGAACTGCTGGGCGCCGCCTATGACGACGCCCAGGGCGTGACCGCGGCTTTCAACAGGAACCTGCTCGTTCGGGCCAATGCCGAGCTGGGCGCCGACTTCGACCTCGACGCCTTCGAGCATCTGGCGCTGTGGAATCCGGCGGAATCGCGCATGGAGATGCACCTGCGTTCGATCCGCGACCAACATGTGGCCATCGGCGACACGGTGATCGCCTTCTCCAGGGGCGAGACCATCCACACCGAGAGCTCGCGCAAATACACCCGCGCCTCGGTCACGGAACTGGCGGAAGCGGCGGGCTGGACGGTGTCGCTGTTCGAAGAAAGCGCCGATCCTTCGGTCGCTCTGGCGCTACTCAGAGCCTGAGACAGAAGAAGCGGCGACACCCGATGGAACGCCGGCGCCGCCCTTGCGGGCGATCTCCAGCTGTTGAAGCGTTGAAACGCTGGACAGCCGACCGCAGGCGTTCACGGTAGAAGTCACGAGCAGGCTCTGTCAAAGACCGGACCCTCTGCGGACGTCCTCAACCGCCGCACCGCGTCAGCACCGGTTATCGGCGACTGTCATCTCGACGCCCTCGGCGATGTGGACGACATCCTCCGCGATCAGATCCAAGTCCCGGGGGTCGTGGGAAACGATGATCATCGGCAGCGCGGCCTCCTCCCGCAGACGCAGGAGATAGGGTGCCAGCCGCTCGCGACGCCGCACGTCGAGACCGGTGAAGGGCTCGTCCAGCAGAAGCAGTTTGGGTCGCGCGGCAAAGGCCCGGGCAAGGGCCACGCGGCGCGCCTCCCCGCCCGACAGGCTGGCGGGTCGGCGGCGCTCGAAGCCCCGAAGGTCCATGAGATCGAGCGCATGGCCGACGGTCAGTTCATCTCCGCCGTAGGGCCGGGCGAAGGCGATGTTCTCCTCGACGGTCATGTGCGGGAACAGCCGGACGTCCTGAAACACATAGCCGATCGATCGCCGGTGAGCCGGCCGACGGAGCACCGCGTCGTCGAGGAGGACGTCTCCGTCGATCCGTACGCGGGCCGTGCTGTCGCCGAGAAGCCCTGCGAGACCGTGGAGAAACGTGGTCTTGCCGCAGCCCGAGGGGCCCACGACCGCGACCGCCCGGGCGGAGCTGTCGAACCCGATGTCGAAGGCGAAGTCGCCCCGGCGCCCGGCGGCGTGACAGGACAGGGTCATGCCCGCCTCGCCTGCAGGATTCGACGGTTGCACATCTCCGAACCGACCACGGCCGCGACAGAGACGAGCACGGCCACGACGGACAGGCGCAAGGCGGCCTGGCCTCCGTCCGCGCTCTGCAGCACGGAGTAGATCGCCAGCGGCAAGGTCTGGGTCTCGCCGGGGATGGCGCCGGCGAAGGTCACCGTGGCGCCGAACTCGCCGAAGGCCCGGGCGAACCCCAGCAGCCCCGCCGCGACGAGGCCGGGCGCCGCCAGGGGCAGGGTGACGCGGGCGAACACCGCCAGGGGCGGCGCACCGAGAACCGCCGCAGCGTCCTCCAGGCCCCGGTCCACGCCCTCGATCGCCAGCCGCAACGGCCGGACCACAAGCGGAAGCGCCATGATGGTCGCGGCGAGCGCCGCCCCCGTCCAGTGGAAGGCGAGAGAGACGCCGAAGGTCTCGTGGAGCGCCCGACCGATCGGCCCCCTGACGCCGAAGAGGCTGAGCAGGATCAATCCCGTGACGACCGGCGGCAGAACGAGCGGGATGTTGACGGCGGCCTCGATGATCCAGCGGCCGGGGAAGCGGCCCCGGGCGAGGATCAGGGCCAGGGCCAGGCCGAGCGGAAGACAGACGACGAGGGAGGCCGTGGCGACTTTCATCGACAGCCAGAGCGCCTCGAGTTCGAAGGCGGAGAGGGGCTCGAACATTCAGGCGACCGGCTCGAAGCCGTGACGACGGAAGATCGCCGCCGCTCGCGGCGTGCGCAGATGGTCCAGAAAGGCCCGGCCCTCCGCCCCGCCGTCCGCCGTCTCGGCCGCGGGATAGAGGATCGCGGGCTGTTCCGGGGGCGGGGGCTCCAGCACGATCCTGACCTCGTTCTGCCCCACGACGTCGCTGCGATAGACGACGCCCAGCGCCGCTTCATGTCGCGCGACGAAGGCGCGGACGCCACGCACGTCCGCTGCAAACACAAGGCGCTCCCGGACGGCCTCCCATCGACCCGTGGCCTGAAGCCAGGTCCTCGCATAGGCGCCGGCCGGTACGCTCTCCGGATCGCCGATGGCGACGCGGCTCCCGGCGGGGAGGGTTGCGAACGGGTCTTCGCTTACTGCGGCCTCTGCCGGGGCGATCACCACCAGGTCATTGCCCAGCAGATCGAAACGTCGCTCGCCCAGACGCCCCGCCGCAGCCAGGCGATCCATCCAGACCGGGTCCGCCAGGATCACCACATCGGCGGGCGCGCCGGCCTCGACCTGTCGCGCCACCGCTCCGCTGGCGGCGAAGGACAGCCGGACACGGGGCCCTCCCGCGCGTTCGTAGTCAGCGGCGATCTCGGTCAGGGCGTCGGTGAGGGAGGCGGCGGCGAAGACGGTCACGGTGTCCTCGGGCCTGGACGAGGGCGTGGGGGAACACGCGGCCAGCGCGACAAGGACCAGGCCGGCCAGCACCGTCGTCAGGGATTTCCAGGTCATGAGAGGAAAGAACGCGCCCTTCAGTGAAGACCCGTTATAGTCGCCCGAACATGACGGTCATCTACCAATCTGACAAAGCGATGCCGACCGGCCCGGGCGCTGCGGCGCCGCTGGTCGATCCGTTCGGCCGGACGATCGACTATGTCCGCATCTCGGTGACCGACCGCTGCGACCTGCGCTGCCTCTACTGCATGGCCGAGAACCCGGTCTTCCTGCCCAAGGCCGACCTCCTGAGCCTGGAGGAACTCGAGCGGATGTGCGGCGCCTTCATCGATCTCGGCTGCCGCCGGATCCGGTTGACGGGCGGCGAACCCCTGGTCCGCAAGGGGATGATGGATCTCGTCGCCGCCCTGTCCCGCCGCCTCAGGGCGGGGGATCTCGAGGAGATCACCCTCACCACAAACGGCACCCAGCTCGCGCGCCACGCCGAGGCGCTCGCCGGTCACGGCGTGCGCCGGATCAACGTCTCCCTGGACACGCTCGACCGGGACAAGTTCCGGCGCATCACTCGCGGCGGCGATCTGCGGGTCGTGATGGCCGGACTGGAGGCGGCCCGTCAGGCCGGCCTGAGCGTCAAGATCAACACCGTCGCCCTGAAGGGCGACAATGCCGACGAACTTCCCGACCTGATCCGCTGGGCCCACGGCCTGGGCATGGACATCACCCTGATCGAGACCATGCCGCTTGGCGAGATCGGGGCGGACCGAACGGACCAGTATCTCTCCCTCGCCAAGGTCCGGGAGGACCTGGGCCGGATCTGGACCCTGACGCCGTCGACCCGCCGCACCAGCGGCCCGGCCCGCTACATGAAGGTCGAGGAGACCGGTGGAACGCTCGGTTTCATCACCCCGCTCAGCCACACCTTCTGCGAGGCCTGCAACCGGGTGCGGGTGACCTGCACCGGTCAGCTCTTCCTCTGCCTGGGCCAGGACGATCAGGCGGACCTGCGCCAGGTGCTGCGCGACCACCCGGGTAACGACGCCCCGCTGCGCGACGCCATCCGCGCCGCGATCGGCTTCAAGCCCAGGGGGCACGACTTCAGGATCGACCGTCCGGGCGCCGCGCCGGCGGTGCTGCGCACCATGTCGACGACGGGAGGATGAGATGGCGGTCGTGAAACTGTTCGGGACCCTCGGGGACATCGCCGGCTGGAGCGAGGCGACGCTCGACGGCGCGACCCTCGGCGAGATCAAGGCGGCGGCCGCGGGCGACAACGGCCGTCTCGCCGAACATCTCGATCATCGCAGCACCCTGGTGATCCTCAACACCACCCTCACCCCGTTCAGCCTGCGCAGCGACGAGCTGGCGATCGGCCCGGAGGACGAGGTGGCCTTCGGCTCTCCGGTCGGCGGAGGCTGACGCCTTGATCCGCATCACCCAGGATCCGCTCGACGCCGCCGCCCTGTTGCAGGACTTCAGCCGCGATCGCCTCGACACCGGGGCTGTGGTCTCCTTCACCGGCCTGACCCGCGGCCGAACCGGCGACCGGACCGTCGACACCCTGACCCTTGAAGCCTACCCCGGTTTCACCGAACGGGTGATGGAGGAGATCGAGGCCGACGCCCGCGCGCGCTTCGAGATCCAGGACGCCCTGACCGTGCACCGCTGGGGCAGGATCAACGTCGGCGAGCCGGTGATCTTCGTCGCCGTCGCCGCCGCGCACAGACGGCCCGCCTTCGAGGCCGCCGACTTCCTCATGGACCATTTCAAGACCCGGGCGCCGTTCTGGAAGCGGGAGGACGGTCCGGACGGCCGCCTCTGGATCGAACCCCGGGACCAGGACCACGCCGATCTGGCCCGCTGGGCCGAGGAGACCCCATGACCGACACCCATCCCGACCTGCAGCCACCCGCCCCCGGTGGTCGTCTGGTCGACCTGCCATTCACGCCGGTGCGGATCGCCGTCCTCACCATCTCCGACACCAGGGACGAGGAGAGCGACACCTCCGGCAAGATCCTGGCCGACCGGATCGCCGAAGCCGGGCACAGCCCCGTCCTGCGCGACATCGTTCCGGACGACGTCGAAGCCATCCGTGCGCGGGTGCGGCGCTGGATCGCCGACGGTGCGGTGGACGCGATCATCACCACCGGCGGCACCGGCCTGACGGGCCGGGACGTCACGCCGGAGGCGCTCGAGCCCTTGTTCGACAAGCGGATCGACGGCTTCTCGGTGATCTTTCACCAGGTCAGCTACCAGACCATCGGCCTGTCGACCCTCCAGTCCCGCGCGACCGCAGGCCTGATCGACGGTGTGTTCGTGTTCTGCCTGCCGGGATCGAACGGGGCCATCCGCGACGGCTGGGACAAGGTCATCCGCTGGCAACTCGACAGCCGTCACAAGCCCTGCAACATGGTCGAGCTGATGCCCCGGCTGCTGGAGCGATGATGCCGGATCCGAAGACACCCGTCGGGGCCGCACTCACCCATATCGACGCCGACGGACGCGCCCGCATGGTCGACGTCTCGGGAAAGGCGGTGACGACACGCGAGGCGACGGCGCGCGGCCGGATCACCATGCGGCCTGAAACCCTGGCGCTCGCCTTGTCGGGCGGCGGCAAGAAGGGCGACGTGCGCGCCGTGGCCGAGATCGCCGGCGTCATGGCGGCGAAGCGAACCTCCGACCTGATCCCCATGTGTCACCCCCTGATGCTGACTTCGGTCAAGGTCGCTGTCCGCCCGACCGAGGACGGATCGGGTCTCGAGGCGACGGCGACGGCCCGGACCCAGGGCCAGACCGGGGTCGAGATGGAGGCCCTGACGGCGGCGTCCGTGGCCCTCCTCACCCTCTACGACATGCTCAAGGCGGTCGACCGCGAAATGATCGTCACCGACATCGCCCTTCTGGCCAAGTCCGGCGGGGCCTCCGGCGACTGGAGGCGGGCATGAGCCTGCCGTCCGTCGAGAACGCCCGCGCGACCATGCTCTCGGCGATCGTCCCGCTGACGGCGGAAGCCGTGCCCCTGGCGGAGGCGGACGGCAGCTGGCTGGCGGAACCGGTCACGGCCGGACGCGATCAGCCCCCGTTCGACGCCTCGGCCATGGACGGCTGGGCGGTTAGAAGCGTGGACGTCCGCCTGGGCGCGCGCCTCCAGATCGTCGGCGAGAGCGCCGCAGGCCACGACGCCGGCGTGACCGTTCAATCGGGCCAGGCCGCCCGCATCTTCACCGGTGCTGCCCTGCCGCCCGGGACCGACCGGGTGGTGATCCAGGAAGAGGCGAAACGTCGGGACGAGACGGTCGTTCTGGCCGCCGCGCCGGACGGCCCCGCTTGGGTGCGTCCGCAGGGATGCGACTTCCGCGCCGGCGCGATCCTCCTCGAGCCGGGAACGCGGCTCAATCCCTGGCGCTTGGCCCTCGCCGCCTCGGCGGGGCGAGCGACGGTGACCTGCCGACGCCGGCCAGTCGTCGCAATTCTTTCGACCGGCGACGAACTCGTCGCCCCCGGAGAGCCCGCCGGCCCGCACCAGATCTACGACGCGTGCGCCCCGGCCCTGGCGGCCTTCGTGCGCCGCAGCGGCGGGACGCCAACCCTTCTTGGCCGGGCGAGGGACAATGACGCCTCCATTCTGGCCGCCGTGGATGCCGGAGTGTTCGATCTTCTGGTGACCGTCGGCGGCGCCTCGGTCGGCGATCATGATCGCGTCAAGCCGGTGATCCGATCGGCCGGCGGGGTGCTTTCGGTCGAAGGCGTCGCCGTGCGTCCCGGCAAGCCTGTCTGGTTCGCGCATCTGGCCGACGGCCGACCCTTGCTTGGCCTGCCCGGCAATCCCGCCTCCGCCCTGGTCTGTGCGGAGCTGTTCCTGGCCCCCCTGATCGCCGCCCTCCAGGGCGGAACGGCGGCTCCGGACACGGGCCTTGCCGTTCTCGACGGCCCGCTTTCCGCCAATGGTCCGCGCGAACACTATATGCGCGCCATCGTCGATAACGGTCCTGATGGCGTGCGCCGCGTCCGTCCGATGAGCGAACAGGACTCCTCCCTCGTCACGGTGATGGCGGCCGCCAACGCGTTGGTGCGCCGTCTCCCCGGCGCACCAGCGCTGGAGGCCGGGGCAAGGGTGGAGGTCTTGGTCCCGAAACGCTGAAGCTCTCCGGAGAGCCGGTCCCTTTCCAGTCGACAGTCTTCCTGTCACCCGACTGGGGGGCCTAAGAGGATCACGGGGAATGCGAGGAGGCGGAAGATGCTGACACGGATCGGTCCGGTTAAACTGAGACTCCAGGTCATGAGCGCGGAAACCAGCGCCATGGGGCCGGGCAAGGCCGCCGTCCTGGAGGCCATCACGGCGACGGGCTCCATCTCGGCAGCCGGACGGGCTCTGCAGATGAGCTACAAACGCTGCTGGGCGCTGGTGGATGAGATGAACCGGTGCTGGAAGACCCCGCTTGTAAGCGCCACGCGCGGCGGGCCTGCCCAGGGCGCCTGTCTTACTGAGGAGGGGCGCCTCGTCCTGGACGCGTTCCGGGATCTGGAACGTCGGTTGTCGGACGTCACCCGGGACGATCCCGCCTATGGGACCCTGGTCGACAACCTTCGCGATGCGCCCCTGCCGAGTACGGCGTCCTGATCAACGGTCATACCCTCGGCGCGACGTCACGGCGATTGAGCCTGCTTGGGGCGACGCCCCGACAGCGGTGCCTGGCCGCCGGCGGGGGATCCGATCACGCCAGTTCGGCGGCGCGGACAACGGGGAAGTCGATCTCGGTCCCGGCGACGTTGTTCAGGAAGTTGGTGAAGACGTTCTCGACGACCACGCCGACGATCTCGACGATCTGGGCGTCGGTGTAGCCGGCGTCGCGAACAGCCGCGATGTCGGCGTCCGAAACATGGCCGCGCGAACGGGTCACTGCTGCGGCAAACGCCACGGCGGCGTTGGCCATCGGGTCCGACGAGGCTCCACCGCGATTGAGCGCGATCTCGTCGGCGTCGATTTTCGCCATGTTCAGGCCAATGTAGGTATGCGCCGACAGGCAGTAGTCGCAGCCGTTGATCTGCGCGACGGCGAGGGCAATGCGCTCACGGGTCTTGACGTTCAGAGTCTTGGCCAGCGCGCCGCTCAAGCCCAGGAACCCCTGCAGCACCGGCGGGCTGAGGGCGATCAGGCGGAACATGTTCGGTACAATGCCCAGTTGCTTCTCAACCGCATCGAGCAGGGGCTGGGCAGCAGCAGGGGTGTCTTCACGGGCGGTGACGGCGATGCGTGACATGAGCTCTCCAGGACTGGAACGCGGCGGCTGCCGTCGCTGAACAAAACCGTAGCATCACCTTATGTATGCGTCAAGCATACAGTATGGGCTGGGCGCTGTTGGGCGCTGGTTGAAGAGATGAACCGGTGCGCGAAGACTCCGCTCGTAACCGCCACGCGAGGTGGGCAAGCCCAAGGCGCTTTTCTCACCGAGGAGGGGCACGCCGAAGCGCGCTCAGCTCCAGCTGTAGGCTGTTTTCTGCTGGGTAAAGAACTCAACCGCTGCGAAACCCTGTTCCCGGGCGCCATAGCTGGACTTCTTGGATCCGCCGAACGGCACGTGATATTCCACGCCGGCGGTGGGCAGGTTGACCATGACCATTCCGGCCTGGGCGCGGCGCTGGAAGTCGCGGGCGTATTTCAACGACGTCGTGGCGATGCCCGCCGACAGGCCGAACTCAACCCCGTTCGCTATCCCGAGGGCCTCTTCGTAGTCCTTGACCCGGATCGTCGAGGCGACGGGGCCGAAGACCTCCTCGTTGTTGATCTGCGAGGTCGCGTCGGTGTCGGCGATCAGGGTCGGCTGGACGTACCAGCCGGGATTGTCGAGGGTCAGTCGCTCTCCACCGGTGACGATCCGGCCGCCGGCCGAACGGGCGATGTCGATGTATCTGTAGCTGTTCTCCATCTGCTTCTCGGACACGGCCGGACCCATCTGGGTGACGGGATCGAGCGCGTCGCCGACCTTCAGCGCGCGGACCTTCTCTCCCAGCATCTGCACGAAGCGATCGTGGATGCCGTCCTGCACGATCAGTCGGCTGGAGGCGGTGCAGCGCTGACCGGTGGAGAAGAACGAACCATCGAGGGCGATGGCGACGGCGCGCTCCAGATCCGCGTCGTCCAGGATGACAAGGGGGTTCTTCCCGCCCATCTCAAGCTGCACCCGCGCCTGGCGCTCCATCGCACCCTTGCCGACGCTGGCGCCGACACCCTGAGATCCGGTGAAGCTGAGACCGTCGACGTCCTTGTGGGCCACGATCGCCCGCCCGACTTCCGCTTCTCCAATCACCATATTGACGACCCCCCTGGGCAGTCCCGCCTCGTGCAGAATGGCGACCAGGGCCTCGGCCGTCGCGGATGAGAACCCGGCGGGCTTTATGACGACTGTGTTGCCGAACGCGATCGCCGGCGCGATCTTCCAGGCAGGAATGGCGACGGGAAAATTCCACGGCGTGATCAGGCCAAACACGCCGACCGCCTGGCGATAGGTCTGGATCTCCACCCCGGGGCGTACCGACATCAGGTTCTGCCCATGGACGCGCAGCGCCTCGCCCGCGAAATACTTCAGGATGCGTGCCGACCGCGCGGTCTCGCCGATGCTTTCCTGCAGCGTCTTGCCCTCTTCGCGCGCCATAAGCCGGCCGACTTGCTCGCGGCGGTCCATCAGGATGTTGGACGCCCTGTCGAGGATGTCCGAGCGCACCTCGGGCGAGGCGTCCGACCAGGCGGGGAAAGCCGCCTTCGCCGCCGCGACGGCGGCGTCCACCTCGGCCGCGGCGCCCTGGGGCACGCGAGCCACGATCTCGTTGGTGTTGGAGGGATTGAGGCTCTCGCCCGGACGCTCGGAGGAGACCCTCTCGCCGTTGATCCAGTGTGAAAGGTCGAGGGTGTCAGTCATGATCTTCTCCTTGGAAAGGATCCGCCGTCTGGCTGGGGACGGACGACGATGATTCGTTCAACCGCCAGGTCGCGCCGGTGGGCGAATCCATCACCACGACGTTGAGTTCGGTCAGGCGGTCGCGGATGCGGTCGGCGGCGGGCCAGTCCCTGGCGGCGCGCGCCCGGACTCTTTCGCCTAGGAGGGCCTCGACCTCGGCCCTCAGCGCATCGTCTGCGCCGCCCTCGAACCACTGGTCGGGCGTGGACAGCAGCACCCCCATGATCCGCCCGGCGGCCAGCAGGTTGGCCTTGGCGATCCCCACGGCGTTCAGATCGCCGGCCGTCATGGCCCGCTCGATCTCGCTCGACAGGGCGAACAGGGTCGCCATGGCGCCCGGCGTGTTCAGGTCGTCCGAGATGGCCTCAAGAAACTCGGGCGATGGCTTGTCGCCCAGTGCTTCCACCCCCTCTGCGCGGCGCAAGGCTCCATACAGGCGGTCCAGGTTCTTCCGCGACTGATCCAGCAGCGCCTGGTTCCAGTCGAGCGGCTGACGGTAGTGGGCCGACAGAAGCGCCCAGCGGACCACCTCGCCCGGGATCGTCTGCACCAGATCGTGCAGCAGCAGGACATTGCCGACCGACTTGGCCATCTTCTCGGCGTCCATCGTCAGGAAGCCGTTGTGCATCCAGTAGCGGCTGTATTCGGCGGGCGCGGTCGTCTCTTGGGCATGGCCGTGGGCGCAGACCCCCTGGGCGATCTCGTTCTCATGGTGGGGGAAGACCAGATCGATGCCGCCGCCGTGGATGTCGATCGGCAGGCCCAGGACCGCCTCGATCATGGACGAGCATCCGATATGCCAGCCGGGCCGTCCCTCGCCCCAGGGTGACGGCCACGACGGTTCGTCGGGTTTGGATGGTTTCCACAGGACGAAGTCGTGCGGGTTCTTCTTGTAGGGCGCGACCTCGACCCGCGCCCCGGCGATCATGTCGTCGAGGTTCCGCCCCGACAGGGCGCCGTAGGCCGGGTAGCTCGAGACATCGAACAGCACATGGCCTTCGGCCGCATAGGCGCAGCCGGCGTCGATGATCTGGCCGATCTGGGCGACCATGGCCTCGATGTGGTCCGTGACATGGGGCGCGATGTCCGGCGGCGAGACGTTCAGCAGCCCCATGTCGGCGAGGTAGGCGGCCTCGTAGCGGGCCGTGACCTCGCCGATCGGCACGCCTTCCCGATGCGCCTTCGCATTGATCTTGTCGTCCACGTCGGTGACGTTGCGGGCATAGATGACGCTGTCCGCGCCATATTCGCGCCGCAGCAGCCGCACCAGCACGTCGAACACCACCGGCGGGCGGGCATTGCCGATATGGGCGTAGTCATAGACGGTCGGCCCGCAGACATAGAGGGTCACCCGATCGGGGTCCCGCGGCGTGAACTCACGCTTCTTGCGATGCAGGGTGTCGTAGAGGAACAGCGTCATGGGGTAGCGGCGACCTTGGAGTGGTCCCGCAATACGCGCTGCATTTTGTGCGACCCACAAGGCCAACTGTGCGTTTCGATGCGCCTCCGCCATGGGGGCGAACCGACAGGCGCTACGTCGAGACCCTCGTCACTGCGGTTGCAGCCGCCATGGCGGCGATGGGGCCGGCGGCGGCCGAGCGATAGACCGGGCGCCGGTCGATCCGGCAGGTAAAGGCCGAAAAACTCAAGCCCGGCGGTCAGATCGCTGGCTCCCTGGCGGCCGGCGTCCTAGGCAGGAGCATGGAACCGGTCGGCACTATTCTCTTCCTGCTTCTGGCGGTCGTCGTCAGCGGCAAGCTCGCGCGTCTGACCCGCGCGCCCCTGCCCCTGGTGCAGATCGTGCTGGGCGTCGCGGTGGCGCTCTCGATGGCGCCCACCGTCACCCTGGATCCCGAGATATTCTTCGTCCTCTTCCTGCCGCCTCTCCTGTTCCTCGACGGGTGGCGCATCCCAAAGGACGACCTGCTGCGCGATCGCAGCACCATCATCGAGCTGGCCCTCGGCCTGGTCATCCTGACCGTGCTCGGCGTGGGGCTTTTCATCCACTGGCTGATCCCCGCCATGCCGCTGCCGGTCGCGTTCGCCCTCGCGGCGGTGGTCTCGCCGACGGATCCGATCGCCGTTTCCGCGATCGCCGCGCGAACGCGGATTCCCAAGCGGATGATGCACATCCTTGAGGGCGAGTCCCTGCTCAACGACGCGTCCGGACTGGTCTGCATGCGTTTCGCGGTCGCAGCGATGCTGACCGGATCCTTCTCGCTTCAACAGGCGATCGGGTCTTTCCTCTGGGTCGCCCTCGGCGGCGTCGCGATCGGGATCGCCCTGACCTGGCTGATCTCCAAAGGAAAGACATGGCTCGCAACCCAGCTCGGTGAGGACACGAGCGCCCAGATCCTCGTCAGTCTTCTGATCCCGTTCGGCGCCTACCTCCTGGCGGAGGAACTGCACTGCTCCGGCATCCTCGCCGCCGTCGCGGCGGGCGTGACCATGGGGTTCACGGAGCAGGGCGGGCAGGCGCTCGCCGCGACCCGCGTGCAGCGCACGGCGGTGTGGGATGTCGTCCAGTTCGCCGCCAATGGCGTCATCTTCGTGCTTCTGGGCGAGCAGCTGCCCGGCATTATCGCCCAGGCTCACGAGACGGTGCGCATGACCGGCCATGTCGAGGTGTGGTGGCTGGGCGTCTACGTCCTGGCCATCAGCCTGGCCCTCGGCGTCCTGCGTTTCGCCTGGGTCTGGACGTCGCTGAAACTGACCTGGTTCAGACGCCGCGCCGAAGCGCCCCCGCAGCGTGTGGGACTGCGCCTCGTCGCGGCCATGTCGTTCGCCGGCGTGCGCGGCGCCATCACCCTGGCCGGCGTCCTGACCCTGCCCATGACCCTGCTCGACGGAACGGCCTTCCCCGCACGGGACCTCGCCATCTTCCTCGCCGCGGGGGTCATCATCGTCTCGATGATCGTCGCCACCATCGGTCTCCCCCGCCTGCTCGAACATCTGGAACTGCCGCCGGAGCCGTCCCACGACGCGCAGATCCAGAGCGTCCGCACCGCCGCCTCCGAGGCCGCCATCCAGGCCATCGAAGCCGAGCAGCACCGACTTGCGGAAGACCAGGCGGACGCCGACCTCTACACCGACGCCTCGGCCCGGATCATGGATCACTACCGTCGGCGCATCGACGGCCGGCTTCAATCCATCGAGACGGAGGCGATCGCGAGACGCACGGCGAGGATCGAAAGCCGGTTGAGGCTGGCCGGGCTCAAGGCCGAACGGGCCGAGATCTTCCGGGCGGCGCGCGAGCGCGAGGTGAACGGCGAGGCCGCACTCCGAATGATCCGTGACATCGACCTGCTCGAGGCGCGTCTTCGCGCCAAGCCCTGAGCGTTATCCGCGCCGAAACCTCGGACCGGGTGTCGGACAGGACGACGCCGGACCCGGCCCTGTCATCGCCCGGCCGCGGCCGTAACTCCGCGTTCCAGCTCAGCGATCCGAACGTCATAGGATCGGCGGATGCAGGCGACGTTGGCCCCGCAGAGTTCGCGTTCGCCCAGCCATTCGCTCTGGCGATCGCGCATCGCGCCCAGTGCGCCCATGCCGCCCTGGAACTGGCGCACGACCGAATACAGGGTCGCCATCTTGACGTCGCGATCCTCGAGCGCCCGGTTGCCGCAGATCGCGCTTTCGCTGGCGGTTCGCGCCCGGGCGCAGTCGAAACTGGCCGCGTCGGCCCGTTCCGGCGCGACCAGTATGGCGGAAGACAACAGGCTCGCAGGGAAGAGACCCGAACTGAGAAAACCCCGTTGCATGTGTTGGCCCTGGAAAGCGCAGCCTGTGCGCTGCGTCGGCTGAACGCGCCGCCCACCACAGTGTTGCTCGCGATCTCACTTCGGCCGGAAGCACCGCGGCGCTATGGAAACTATACGCAGAGCGTATTGGATAAATCCCGGACGCACTGCGATAGTCTCGGAGAGGGCTTGGCAAGATAAGCCGCAGCGAGGCTGGCGTCGAGTTCTGTCAAGGTTGGAGAGCGTCTTGTCTGAATGAGCCTTTTCTCGGTGGCGTCATGTCAGCTTTGAGTAAAAGATCGGCCGATGCGCTCGGTGAAGAGATCGAAGCGTCAACTCGAACCAGTTTTTGGAGACCCTCATGAAAGCCATCGGATACAGGACGCCGGGCCCGATCACGGCTGATGCGTCGTTCGTCGACATCGATCTTCCTGATCCCGTGCCGACGGGGCGCGACCTGCTGGTCCAGGTGCGGGCCGTGTCGGTCAACCCTGTCGACTACAAGGTCCGCAGCAGCTCGGCGCCTGAAGGCGACGACTGGAAGGTCCTGGGATGGGACGCCTCGGGCGTCGTCGTCGCCGCCGGTCCCGATGCCACGCTGTTCAAGGCGGGCGACGACGTCTTCTACGCGGGCTCGATCATTCGCCCGGGCACGAACGCCGAGTTGCATCTCGTCGACGAACGCATCGTCGGTCGTAAGCCCGCGTCGCTGGATTGGGCCGAGGCGGCGGCGCTCCCGCTCACGGCCCTGACGGCCTGGGAGGCCCTGTTCGACCGGCTGAACGTGACCAAGGCCGTTCCCGGCGCGGCGTCCGCTGTTCTTATCATCGGCGGCGCAGGCGGGGTCGGCTCCATCGCCGTCCAGATCGCCCGCCAGCGGACCGACCTGACCGTGATAGCGACCGCGTCGCGGCCGGAGACCCAGGACTGGGTTCGTGGGCTCGGAGCCCATCACGTGATCGACCATTCGAAGCCTCTCGCGCCGCAGATTGCCGACCTCGGGATCGGCGCGCCGGCCTTCGTCTTCTCGACCACGCACACCGAGCAGCACGCCGGCGACGTCGCCGAACTGATCGCGCCCCAGGGCCGCTTCGCCTTCATCGATGATCCCAAAACCTTCGAGATCATGGCCTTCAAGCGCAAGGCTGTGTCGATCCATCACGAGCTGATGTTCACCCGCTCCATCTACCAGACGCCGGACATGGGCGAGCAGGGCCGAATCCTGAACGCCGTCGCCGACCTGGTTGATGAGGGAAAGATCCGCACCACCCTGACCGAGCGGCTGTCGCCTATCAACGCGGCCAACCTGAAGCGGGCGCACGCCTCGCTCGAAAGCGGAGCCACTCGAGGCAAGGTCGTCCTCGAAGGCTTCTGACCGCCCACCAGTCTCCGCGTGCCCGAGTTCAACCGCCATCATGCCCGTGCATCCCGCACGGGCGAAGGAGCCCCCATGACCCGCAAGTCCATCGCCACGGCCTCCATCAACCGCGAGTCCGCCACGGCCCTCATCGCCGCCGCCCTTTCAGCGGCGAAGGACATCGGCATCCCCGCCGCCGTCGCCGTCGTGGATGCCACAGGCCATCTGCGCGCCTTCGAACGCACCGACGACGCCCCCTTCCTCACGGTCGATGTCGCCGTCGACAAGGCCTGGAGCTCGGCGTCCTTCGGCTATCCGACCCACGTCTGGAACGACTATGTGTCCAACGATCCGAAGGTCGCCCCGCTCGCCTATCGTCCGCGCATGGTCGCTGTCGGTGGCGGCTATCCGATCCTGGAAGACGGCAAGCTGATCGGCGGCATCGGCATCTCGGGCGGCACCTACCAGCAGGACCAGGACGCCTGCGTTGCGGCCCTGACGGCCATCGGCTTCGAGCTCCCCGCATGACCCGCCGTCCGACAGGAGCAGGACAATGACCGCCTACATCGTGTTCACGCGCGACGAGACGACGGACGCGGCCGAACTCGCCCTGTATTCGCAAGCCGTTGGAAAGACCTTCGATGGCCATCAGGTCGAGTTTCTGGCGACCTACGGCGCAATCGAGACGCTCGAAGGCCACGCTGTCGAGGCCGCCGTCATCCTCCGCTTTCCCGACATGCAGGCCGCCCGGGCGTGGTACCACAGCGAGGCCTACCAGACCGTGGCGCAGCATCGCTTCAAGGGCGCGAAATTCCGGGCGTTTATGACCGAGGGGCGGAGCGGCGCATGACCGCGAAGCGGCCCGAACGCCACTCACACGCGGTGGCCATCCGCGGCCTGCCGCTCATCGGCGTCAAACAAGGAGTCCATTGATGTCACAACGTGAAGCTCTCTACCCCGCCCGCCCCCATGCCCTGTTCCGGGAGCATGGCTACGCCGCGGCGATCCGCTCCGGAGATCTCCTCTTTGTATCCGGCATGGTCGGGGCGCGTGAGGACGGCTCTCCAGAGCCCGACTTCACCAAACAGGTGGAACTTGCCTTCGCCAACCTTGAGGCCACCCTGGCCGCAGCCGGCTGTGGTTTCGGAGATATCGTGGACCTGACGACGTTCCACACCGATCCCGAAAATCAGTTCGAAACGGTCTGGGCGATCAAATCGCGAGTCCTGGACCAGTCCCCGCCGCACAACGTGACCGCCCTGGGCGTCAACTGGCTGGCGGGCTTCGATTTCGAGATCAAGGTGATTGCACGCATACCGGCCTGACCGACGGATCTTCTCCCACCGCATCCGAGGGGCGACAGGCGCGCACGTCTCGTCGACACCGTTCCCGGAAACAGGCCGAACTCAGGCGCGACGGCCACTTCGGCCGTCCGGTCACTTCGACGTCGAGAGCCCGAACGCGACCAGGGTGACCAGGAACAACACGGTCAACGCCGCCAGAAGGACCAGGTTGAGCTGTCGCTTCCGGGCTGCCGCCCGGTCGAGGAGGCGGCGGATCATGCGGAGACAGATCTCGGTCGCGGCATCGAGCGGTGACGGCGTTGGAGGGCCTGGGTTCGACATCCTTGAACTCCTGAGATCGTCAGGCCGGGTCACGGCCTGCTTACGACCCAAGCCGGGGGTTCGCCCGAAGGGCGCCCTTTCCCGGGCTGGGACCACGGTTGATACAGTTGAGCGGCGCCCGGCCGGAGGCGTCGCCTTCCAGGTCCGGAATGACGAAACACCGGGCGCGTCGTCGTTCAATCCATGTCGCCGACGCCGGGCGGCTGCCAACTCCTGGGCGGGAGCTCCAGACTGTCGATCAGGCGTTCCAGGCCTTTGCCGTAGGCCTCCCGAAGCGCGATCCAGTAGGGGTCGTCGGACCTGACCGTGACGAGCCGGGCGCCGGAGAAACTGTCCGCCCGGTAGAGCAGTACGTCGAGGGGGAGGCCCACGGACAAGTTGCTGCGGATCGTGGCGTCGAACGACAGCATCGCGAGCCTGGCCGCCTCGTCCAGGGTGCATGACCCGGTGAGTGCGCGGTCGAGGATCGGCTTGCCGTATTTGGTCTCTCCGATCTGCAGAAAGGGCGCCCGGCCGGTCGCTTCCACGAAGTTCCCCGCCGAATAGATCTGGAAGAGGCGCGGTGGCTGGCCGGCGATCTGGCCCGAGACCAGCAGGCCGGCCCCGGGCCCGACGAAAGACGTTACGAAGACCCCGTCATGGGCGATCGCCACCCGCAGCTGCTCGCCAACGATCCGCGCCACCTCAAACATCGTGCGACAGGCCTTGATGTCCACCGCGGGGTCGCCGCCGCCGAACGCCTCACACAGCGCCGTAATGACCGCCTGGGTCGTGGCCAGGTTTCCGGCCGACTGGATGGCGACGAACCGGTCCGGCGCAGGCGGCATCAGGTTGAGCTTGCCGACCTCGACGATCTGGTCGAACCCGGCGTTCGACCGGGAGTCAGAAGCGAGCACCAGGCCGTCTTCGAGGAGAATGCCGAGGCAGTAGGTCACCAGGAACCTCCTTGAGCCGGTGAGAAGGGAGGCAGAAGGCGAGGCCTACTGCTCAGCAGGCTGGCGGTTGGTGTAGTTGAGCGGCACCCAGGCGTAGCCGTCGCCTTCGCGACGGACGTGGCCGACCCCGGGGAAGTCCGCGTGCGGCACGGCGATCAAGACCTCGTCCCGCGCGAAGGCGCCGAACGCCTCGGCCCTGACACTCGCGGCCGTTGGCTGGTCCAGGTCATAGGCGATGGTCACCGTGGGATCCGGGAACTGCACCGCCGTGGAGTGGACGAGGTCCCCCACGAAAATGAGCGCCTCGCCGCCGTCCCGCAGGGTGAAGAAGGCGCTGCCCGGCGTGTGGCCCGCATGCAGACTGGAAAATACTCCGGGAAGGACCTCGCCGTCGGCGATGATGGGGCTGACGCGGTCCGCGTCGAGATAGGGCTTCAGCATGGTGGCCGCGCCGTCGAAATACGCCTTGTCGTATCCCGTGCGCTGCTGGGCCGTCGCATCGAAGAAGAAGTCCAGATCAGGCTTGCCGACGTGGACGGTGGCGTTCTCGAAGACCCTCTGGCCGCCCCGGACCAACCCGCCCGCGTGGTCGGAGTGGACGTGGGTGATCAGGATGTCGGTGACCTGTCCCGGCTCGAAGCCGGCGCGCTCGAGACTCGCGATCAGACCGCCTCCGGCGCCGGGGCCGAACAGCTCGCCTGAGCCCGCGTCGATCAGCACCAGTTTGCCCGGCAGCTGGATGAGATAGGCGTTGATCGACGCCTCGACCGGATTGGTCTGGAAATTGAGCTTGAGAAGAGCGTCTGTCTGAGCCGGCGTCCTGTGCTGAAGAAGCGCGTGAAGATCCATGGGCACCGACCCGTCGGAGAGGGCGAAAACCGGTACGGCGCCAATGCGCAGGCGGTAGACGTCGGCGCCCTGCGAAACGACCTGCTGGGCCGAGACGGGCGTCGGACCGGCCAGGGCGGCGGAGAGGGAGAGCGGGCCCAAAAGCGCGAGCGCGAGGGGGAGTAGATTGAAGCGTCCTGAAGCGGTCATCTCGATTTCCTTGGTTGATGATTCAAAGCAAGAGAACTGTCGGGCGCCGTCGCATCGCCGCCCTGGACCTGCGGCGCCCCACGACTGTTGAGGCTCTGCATGGCGATCGGATCCGCTTCCTGGAGCGCCACCTCTGAAAAGTGTCGTCGGATGAGATCCAGCTTGGGATCGATGTAGCGCCGGCAGAAGGGTCGGCTCGGGTCGGTGCGATAGTAATTCCGGTAGCGCTCGTCAGAGGGTTTGAACTCTCTGAAGGGAAGGACCAGGGTTTGCACCGGTTTACCGGACGCGTCCCCGAAGCCGATGATCGCCTGTTCGGCTTCGGGTCGCTGGCTGTCCTCGAAGATGTAGATCGCGCTGCGATACTTGCTGCGCGGCGAGCGCGCCCGGGTGGCCGAATGGGTTCTGAGATGCACCTCGCACAGGGTCGCCAACGGAATGACCGAGGGATCGAAGGTGACGATCACCCCTTCCGACCAGACGTCCGCAGGTGGGTCCGACTGGACAAAGCCCTGTTCGACCTGGGCGACGCCGCGCAACGCCTGGAACACCCCTTCCGTGCACCAGTGACATCCCCCTCCAAACCCGGCCTTGGCCATCATCGCCTCCCACGTCCGACGTCTGGATGACGCAGGTTTGTCCGGCTAGCCCTGTCGGCTGATCTCGAACAGAAACCAGGCACGGCGCTCCGCTTCGTCCGTCCAGGTGTCGATGAGGCCGGACGTCGCATTGTCTCTCGCCTTGTCCGCGACGTCCTTGGCGCGCCGGAACGACTCGACCATGTGGAGATTGTCGGCGCGGAGCTCCGCCAGCATGTCCTGCGGCGACACGAACTCCGCATCGTTGTCCTTGATGGTCTGGTGGCGCGCGATGTCGCCGATCGATCGAATGGTGGTGTTGCCCGTCTTGCGCGCCCGCTCGGCGATCGCGTCGGTGGCGGCCAAAATCTCCGCGGCCTGCTCGTCGAGGAGCAGGTGATAGTCCCTGAAATAGGGGCCGGAGACATGCCAGTGGAAATTCTTGGTCTTCAGGTAGATCGCATAGCTGTCCGCCAGGATGATCTTCAGGGCGTCAGCGACCGTCATCGCCGCGCCTTCCTCAAGATCCGACAACGTCTGGAGAGGCGCGGCGCTGATGGTTGTCATGGCCTGGGCTTTCGATCATGGCTCACAGGAGCCGCCGCCGCTTCCCCCAAGGAGCGCGACCGATAGACGATGAGTTTATCCCCCGGCGAAGTCCAATGGCCGGAGAGTATTGTTTTGATACCCCCGAGGCACATGAGGAAGTCCAAGGCGACCGCGAGGCGCTCCACCCGCCGTCAGGGGTCCGGTCTGAAGTCCAGCACAAACGCCACGACCTTTTCAGAGGACATCTCGCAGGGCTTCAGCAGGGTTCGATCCGACCCGGTCCGGTAGAGGTTGAAGCTGACGATGTCGGTTCCGCCCAACTCCCTGGCGAACAGGCTGTTGCGCCGTCCATCCGCGGATCGCCGGACCGTCACGCCGTAACGCCGGCCCTGGTAGACGCCTTCGCCGTATCCCTCTGCAAGCTTCGCCAGGGCGGCGTCGAACCCGGCATCCTCCATGGCCTCCCTCCCTCTTGATCCCGCAGACGCGGAAAAGACCCGCCGGCTGCGAACGTAACTCGGCGCGATCGCCGCCGTCGCGCGTTCGCTCGTCTAGCCGACCTCCACGCCTTTCCAGAAGGCGATGTGGTTGCGGATGCCCTCCGATCCCGGATTGGGATCAGGATAGGTCCATGCCGCGTTCTGGTTGATCTCCTTGCCCACCCGCACATGGTAGTAGCTCGCGGCGCCCTTGATCGGGCAGACGGTCGTATGCGGACTCATCTCGAGCAGGTTGAAATCGACGGCCGCCGGGGGGAAGTAGTGGTTTCCCTCGACAATGACCGTCTCGTCGCTTTTGGCGATGGTGGTGTCTTTCCAGATTGCCGAGACCATGGGTCTGTCCTTTTCATCAAACGGGTGGGATTTGCGGGCGGCCTGACCTGGCCTCAGCGGGATTCCGGGGTGCGCCCGAGCAGTTGATCGAGCTCGCCCTTGACGTCGAGGGCGAACAGCTCCTCGGAGCCGCCGACCAGCGTGCCATTGATGAAGATCTGCGGCACGGAGGTCCGGCCCGACGCTTCCACCATGGCTTCCCGCGTGACCGGATCCGCCTCGATATCGAGCTCGGTCCATTGGACGCCCTTCTGCCTCAGGAGCGCTTTCGCCCGGCTGCAGTAGGGACACCAGCTCGTGGTGTACATCAGGACATCAGCCGTCATATCGCGTCTCCAGGGTTGACGAGCGAGGGTTGAAAGCGTCCCGGCGGCGTGCCGCGCGGGGCCACTGCGAGGGAGGGGAACGGACGATATCTTCGGCGCCCATTCGCTGTTTCACGGCTGGGCCAGGGCATGCAGCGAGGCCTGCAGGTGGGCCGAGAAGCCCGGACGGTCATAACGGAGATGAACGCCGCCGGCGCCGGCCAGACCCAGATTGATGAGCCTGGAGCCGAAGCCGCGTCGTGCTGGCGTCGTCACGGGCGGTCCGCCGCTCTCCTGCCAGCGGACGACCAGGAGATCTTCGGCGTCGTCGGTCGCGATGCTCCAGGTCAGGGAGATCTCGCCTTCGTCGTTCGACAGGGCCCCGTATTTGAAGGCGTTGGTCAGGAGTTCGTGCACGATCAGGGAGAAGGACACGGCGGCCCGAGGGCCGAGCGCCACCGGCGGACCCTCCAAGGTGCAACGGTCAGCGAACCCGACCGTCTCGAGCACTGTGTCCGCGATCGTTCGAAGATCAGCCTGGGTCCAGTTCGCCGCGAGCAGGGCGTCATGGGCCGCGCCGAGGGCGAACAGTCGCCGCTTGAAGGCGTAGACCGCTTCGTGATCGGCGACGGATCTCAGGGTCTGACTGGCGATCGCCTGGACCATGGTCAGGGTGTTTTTCAGTCGGTGAGCGATCTCGCCATTGATGACGCCCTGTTGCTGTTCGGCGCGATGTCGCGCGACCCCGGCCTCCAGACGATCGGCGGCGCTGCGCAGGAAGGCGATCTCCTCCGGCGGCCATGATCGCGGATGAGCCGAATGGACGAAGAACAGGGCGATCGTCCTGCCGTGCTCGCGCACGGGCATGTCCACGAGCGAGCGGACGCCGACCCGGATCGCGCTCTGCGGATCCTGGGAGGCGCGCTTGTCGCTGACCGCGTCCCAGACCACGACCGGCTCGCCGTGTGCGACCGGGTCCCGCAGGCTCCTGAAGGCGTCGAGCCGGTGCCGACCTGCGATGCTGACGATACCGGGCGCCGTCCAGTCGGTCTCCACGTCGATGGTCTCGACCGCGTCGTCGACCGACCCGAAACCGGCGCGGTCCGCCGACAGCGCGCGGCCGACGATTCCTGCGGTGGCGAAGGCCATCTGTCCAGTGTCCCGGCTGCCGCGGATCGTCTCGCCGATCTCGACCAGTGCGGTCTGCAAGCCCGCCATGCGGTCGCTCGCCCGGGCGACGCGACGAAGTTCGAGATTCTCGCTGGCCAGCCGGGCCAGGGCCTGGAGCATGGCCTTTTCCCTTTCGCCCAGGCCTTCCGGGCGCGGAGTCGTGTCGACGACGCACAGCCGGCCGACGACGACGCCGGAGCGCAGCACCAGGGGCGCTCCGGCATAGGCCCGGAAGTGACGCTCGCCCGTGACCAGAGGGTTGGCGCTCGTGCGGCTGTCGGTCGTGAGGTCCACGATCTCGAGGAAATCGCCGCGATCGATGTCGATCCGGCAGACCGAATGTTCGATCTCGGTTTCCGCGACGTCGAGCCCGAACCGGGCCTTGAACCACTGGCGATCGGTGTCGAGCAGGGTGATCAGGGCGATCGGCACGGCGCAGGCCCTGGCGGCGACGAAGGCCAGGTCGTCGAAGACCTGTTCTTCATCGGTGTCGAGCACCATCAGGTCCGCGAGGGCCCTGGCGCGCAGGATCGCCCCGCCGTCGGGCCCGCCACGGGAAATGTCAGGGCTCTCCATCATAGCGGCCTTCTCCGGTCAGCCGCGTTCGAGGAGGGCGACCGTGCCCTGGCCGCCGTCGGCGCAGATGCTGACGATGGCCCTCGATCCGGGGGGCAGGGCCCAGAGTTCCTTCACGGCCTGGCTCAGGTCGCGCGCGCCCGTCGCGGCGAACGGGTGACCGAGGGCGACCGAGCCTCCGTTGGGGTTGACGCGATCCCAGTCGAACGCCCCCATCGCCGCCTCGACGCCGGCCGTCGTGCGCACCCACTCGGGATCGGTGATGGCGGCGACGTTCGCCAGCACCTGGGACGCGAAGGCTTCGTGGATTTCCCACAGCGCGATGTCGGGGAAGCCGAGGCCATTGCGCGCAAGCAGGCGCGGGATGCCATAGGAGGGCGCCATCAGCAGGCCCTCGGTGTGGAAATCGACGGCCGAGACCTCGTAGTCGACGAGCCGTGCGTAAGGGGTTCCCGCCGGAAGTCTCGCCACACCGGCTTCGGTGGCGACCCAGCAGCCGGCGGCCCCGTCCGTGATCGGGGAGCTGTTTCCGGCGGTGAGGCTTCCCTGCCCGCTGGTGCGATCGAAGGCCGGCTTCAGGGCGGCCAGCCGCTCCGCCGACGTATCCGCGCGCGGGTTGGCGTCCCGCGCCAGTTCAGGCAGGGCGATCACCAGATCGTCGAAAAAGCCGCGGTCCCAGCCGGCGACGGCGCGCTGGTGGCTCTTGAGGGCCCAGTCATCCTGCGCCTCGCGCGAGATCCGCCAGGCCCTGGCGGTCGTCTCCATGTGCTCGCCCATGGTCTTGCCGGTGATCCGGTTGGCCCAGCCCTTGGTGGGGAGGACATAGTCGTTCGGCGCCAGGGCCTGGAGGGCGGCGAGCGCCCCCATCGCGTCCTTGGCGAAGAGGTCGGTCAGCCGTTTCGACGCCTCGGGTGTCAGGGCGATCGACGGGCGGCTCATGACTTCGGATCCCCCGACCATGGTCAGGTCGGCGCCCCCGCCCAGCATCCCGGCCGCGGCGAAGGTCGCCGTCATGCTGGTGGAGCAGGCGAGAACCACCGAGAAGGCGGGGACGGTCGGATCGAGCCTGGCGTCGAGCCAGGCCTCGCGCGCGATGTTGCTCCAGCCCAGGTTCGGGATCACGGTTCCCCAGACGAGCAGATCGGGCCGGGCCTGCATCGCCATCGCCTGCATGACGGGCACGGAAAGGGAGATCGCGTCATAGGCCGCCAGCGCGCCGCCCCCGCGGCCGAAGGGGGTCCGCAGGCCGGGGGCGATGAAGACGGGTCGGGCAAAGCGGTTCATGACGACCTCGATCAGGGTTTGCGCAGCGAGAGAACCGCGACGGCAGGCAGAGAATTCATGCGTTGGGATTGAGCGGTGCGATCGCGGCCGGCTCGCCTCAGAGCCTCCGGACCACGACCGGGAGGTCGCCGGGCGCCGGAAACGCTATCCGCCATAGCGTTCGGTCTTGATGATCGACGGATCAAGGCCGGCCAGGAGCGCGCCGTCGACGGCGATATTGACGAAGCCGTTGGACCCGCAAACGAAGACGTGTTCGGGCTTTTGCGGGAGGCGGGCGACGACGTCGGCGATCATCGCGCTGTCGATCCGCCGCCCGAAGTCCGAGGCGCGGGCGGGCGTGTCGCGCGTGATCGCCAGGGCCAGGAAGAACGTCGGATCGGTCGTCTCGGCGGCGTGGAGCTCTTCCGAGAACAGAACGTCCCCGGCCGTCCGCGCGGAGAGAAGCAGGGCGGTCGGCACGTCCTGGGCCCAGGCGCGACGCTGCCGGATCATCGCCATCAGCGGCACGAGTCCGGACCCCGCGCCGATCAGAAGCACGGGGTCCATCGCGGGCTGCGGCCACAGGAAGTGGCCGCCGAGCGGACCCCGGATCTCGATCTCGTCGCCGACTGCGGCGATGTCGTGGAAGAAGCTCGAGACTTCGCCGTCCGGCAGACGCTCGATCGCGAGTTCGAGCGTCGGGGACGAGATCGCTGACGAGGCGATCGAGTAGCTTCGCATCGCGGTGTAGCCGTCGGGCGCGGTCAACCGGACATCGACGTGCTGCCCCGGGATATGGACGAAGGGTCGCTCGGGCCAGAAGAAGAAGCTCTTGATGGCCGGCGTCTGCTGGACGATGTCTGCGATCACGCAGGGCTGCCACGTCGCCAGCTGGGCGCCGGTCTCAGTCATTGGTGTATCTCTGCTCGCGCCAGGGATCGCCGTAGATGTGATAGCCGTGTCCCTCCCAGAACCCGGGCTCGTCGCGGGTCGTGAACTGGAGCGCATTCACCCATTTGGCGGATTTCCACAGGTAGAGGTGCGGGACCAGGAGCCGCGCCGGACCTCCGTGATCGCGCTCGAGCGGCTTGCCGTCGTAGGTGACGGCGACCATCGCCCTGCCCGACAGCAGGTCGGCCAGGGGAACGTTGGTCGAATAGTTGTCGTAGCAGTGCGCCAGGACGAAGTCGGTGGGCTGATCCAGCCCCGCGTCGGCCAGGATGTCCTCGATGAGGACGCCCTCCCATCTGGTGTCCAGCTTGGACCAGGCGGTGACGCAGTGGATGTCGGCCGTCATCCTGGTCTTGGGCAGGGCGTTGAACTCGGCCCAGTTCCAGCTCTTGTGAGGTTTGGGGCCGACCTTGATCGTGAACTTCCAGTCCGCGAGTTCGATGCTCGGCGTCGGACCGGCCGTCAGGACGGGGAAGTTCTCCACGAGATGCTGACCGGGCGGAATCCGCTTGTCCGTGTCGCCGCCTGAACCGCGGCCGGTGAACCCTCTGGTGACCATGCGCCTGTGTCCTCCCGCTGATGACGACAGATTGCATCCGGGTTCACTTCCGATTTCTGTACAGGACCCCGGCGCGAACAGTCGTCGCGTCTGCGGGCCGTGCGAAAATCAGAAAACCGGGTCTGCCGTCAGTATAGAACTGTCTTGAACCAATCTGCGCCGCGACTGTCGTAACTTGACTATAGCGCCCGGCCAGCCTGTTTTCCCAATACCCCTTCGCTATAGTTTTGATAGCGACGTCCCGGGATGCCGGATGCGAAGGGTTCGGCCGGGTCGAAGCGTCGCCGAGGCGTTCGCGCGTCTTCGGCCGCGCCTGACTGAGGAGGGCGGCGAGGCATGGAAACTATGTCGGGCCGCTATTGGCTATGGTCCGGGGCAGGCTTCATAGTCGCGATCACGAGAACTCGTGTTCCGACTACAGGTTCGCAGACGTTCCGATCTGGCGACGAAGACTTCAGGGCGCAGGACGCAGACAAGGCCGGACGTTCGCCCGTCGTCGCCAGTGTCGACCGTCAGCGGGCTTCCACACCCGGCTGGAGAAACCGATGAGCATGGCCGAAGCACAGGCGCCCGAACTGCGGGTGCAGCGGTGGATCGGCGAGGATGGCGCCAACCTCGCCGCGCCGCTCATTCTGTCTGATCTCGGGACCGGGCCGAAAATCCTGTTCGCCTTCCAGCACTGGTGTCAGGGCTGCCATGTGCACGGCTTCCCGACGCTGCAGAGGCTGCATCGCGCCCTGGGTCCCAGGGGCGTGGGGTTCGCGGTGATCCAGACCGTCTTCGAAGGCGCGGAGGAGAACACCTTCGAGAAGCTTCGCGTGAACCAGCTCAGGTACGAGCTTCCCCTCGCGTTCGGCCACGATGAACCGGCGGCGGGCACGAGGCTTCCCAGCTTCATGGAGGACTACGGAACAGGTGGAACGCCGTGGTTCGCCGTCATCGACGCCGGCGGCCACATCGTCTTCTCGGACTTCCATCTCGACGCGGACCAGATCGTCAAGGAACTGGAGCAGGGGTAGCCATGCGATGGTCCCCCGTCCTGATCCGCGCCGCAGCACATCAGGCCTTGCGCCCGTTCTCGACATGAAACGGTCGGTCGAGACCATGATGGCGGCCTCCAGGCGCGGCCTCGTGCTCGCGCCGGTGGCGGGCCTGTTGCTGAGCGTCGCCGCCCTGCTGCTGGGAAACGGCCTTCTGGGCACGCTCCTGATCGTGAGGGCCGGCCAGGAGGATTTCCCGGGCGGCGCAATCAGCGCGATGATGTCCTTCTACTTCGCCGGCTTCACGATCGGCGCGCTCGTCCTGCCCCGGATCATCGTGTCGGTCGGCCATGTCAGGACCTTCGCCGGTTTCGCCGCGATCGCGTCGATGACCGCGCTGGTCCACGGCGCGGTCGTGGAGCCAGTCGCCTGGATGCCGCTTCGCCTCGTCACAGGCTTCGCCTACGCGGGCATGATCCTGGCGACGGAGAGCTGGCTCAACGCCCATGCCATGCCGTCGACGCGCGGGCAGTTGCTGTCGATCTTCGGCGTCGTGTCGATGGGGTCATGGGCCGTCGGGCAGGGGCTTCTCAACGTCGCACCGCCCGCGGGCCTGACCCTGTTCCTGATCGTCTCGCTTCTGATCTCGGCGGCGGTGGTTCCGATCACCCTCCTGCCCACACGTCCGCCGGCCGAGGTGAAACAGCAGCCGGTCGCGTTCAGGGACCTTATCGTCATGTCGCCCCTCGCCGCCGCCGGCGCCTTCCTGGCCGGACTGGCCATCGGCGGGTTCTGGGGCATGGGCCCGAATTTCGGTCAGAGGATCGGCCTCGATGTGGGCGGCATCTCCGCCTTCATGGCCGCGGTTCTGGGTGGAACCCTTGTCTTGCAATGGCCCCTCGGCTGGCTTTCGGACCGCGTGTCCCGCAACGTCGTCATCGCCGGGGCCGCCCTGGCGTCGGCCGTGGCGGCCGTCGGCGTGGCGCTCGCGGCCCAGGCCCCTTTGTTGTTTCTCCTGGTCGCGGGCGCCCTGTTCGGCGGCTTCGGCATCCCGATCTATTCGCTGTGCCTCGCCGTCGCGAACGACGACCTTCCGCCCGACCGGCTGCTCGGCACCGCACGCGGGCTTCTGCTGCTCAATGGGGTCGGGACCGCCGCCGGGCCCATCATAGGCGGCGCTGTGATGAACCTCGTCGGCCCCGGCGGCCTGTTCCTCTACGCGGCGGCGGTCCTCACGACGCTGGCGGTGCTGGCCCTGGCCCGCCGGACAGCGACCCGCCCCATCCGGGCCAGGGCCGCCCTTTGTCCAGCCACGCCGATGATCACCGGATCCCTGGAGGCGATGATACGAATGAAGGAGGCATCGCAGAGCGAACCGCGCCGCCCGATGGCCGGGGCGGACGACGCCTAGGCGACCTCCTCGACGGTGAGGGTCCGGCCGTTGAACTCTATGACCTCGCCGGTCTGGGCGCCTTCGATCGCTTCGAAGATCGGCGCCATGGTGGAAATGCCCATGAACTCGCGGCCCTGACAGGTGAACCGGTTCGTAGACACCGCGATCACGAACCAGCGGCCGGACAGCTTGACGACCGCGCCTTCACCGACGGCCGACTTCGGGCCGAAGTCAATCGTTCCGAGCTTTTCGAGCTTCTCGGCCTGGTCGTGGAGAGTGTCGTCCAGCGATTCAGCGAAGTCGCTCGCGATTTCGGCCTGCGAGTGTACGTGGTTGTCGCTCGGTTCGGACCGATCGATCCGGGCGTCGCAGACGTAGTCCTGATAGTGTTCGCGCGCGCTGGTCAGAGCCGCAGCTTCCAGCGAAAGCATCGTCTCGCGGATGTTGTCTTTGTTCCAGTCCATCGTTTCCTCGTCGTGTTTCTATGTTTCAGGATAGCGGGCCGGATTGGCCGTGATCGCCTGGGTCGGGACTCTCACAGCCGTGGATCGCTCTGGTCCTCGTCGATGACATCTTCGCCCTGGTAGGGAACCCTGATCAGCCGGGAATCACGAATGATGCTCGTGACCAGCCAGACATAGGACTGCTCGGCGGTGTCGAAGCCGAGAATGCTGTACTCCTGGCCGAACGGACAGGGCGGGAAATCCGGAAAGCCCTCGCGCAGGATGTAACGCGCGGTGTCCTGCTCGAACTCGGCCTTGTAGATTTTGCGCAGCCCGTACTTCATCGGTACGTCCTGGCCGCCGGTCTGCGTTGTTTCCCGGTTCGCCACGAGCCGCTCGGAGAAGTCGGCGTGACAGAGCTCGTCGAAAACGTCGAAGGCGTCGATCAGCAGGCCCTTGTGACCGGTCGCGGGATCCGTGATCGCGTAGATGTTGGAGGCGTCTTCGGCGTCGTCCCCGCTTTCGAGGCGCAGGGCCGCATCGACGTTCAGGTTGCAGGCCTCGAGCGTCGATCCGAGTTCGAGATCGATGAGCTGGCCGTCCTTGACGCGGTATTCGCGGTCGTAGCCCTTGGCGACGAACGACTGCACTGCGTCGATGACGTCGGTAATCTGGGATGTCATGGCTTCACCTTTGTCTGCCGTTGATCTGAGCCCGCCTCGGCAAACGGCGGGCTGTCGTCCGTCGGATGACGGCGAGTGGCGAGAGCGGTGGCGTTCATAGCCATTTGGCCTTCTTGAAGCGCACGAACAGGAACAGGCAGGTCGCCGCCATCAGCCCGAGGACAACGAGCCATCCGTACGCCGAGTTGAGGCCCGGCAGGTGCGTGAAGTTCATACCGTAGATCCCCGCCATCGCCGACGGGACCGCCAAGATCGCCGCCCAGGCCGCGAGCCGGCGGGTGCTCATGCCCGTCCTCTGCGCCTCCAGAAGGCTGCTGAACTCGAAGACCGACGACAGATTCACAAGAAGGCCGTCGACCATGGACTGCACGCGATCGACATGATCGGCGACGTCGTTGAAATACGGCCTCACCTCCTCGCTGATGCAGGGGAAATGCCCGCGGACGAGCTTTCTGACGACCTCGACCATGCCGCCGAGCGTACGCTGGAAGCGCGTGAGTTCGCCTCTCAGTGCGAAGATCCGCGCGACGTCGGCCCGGTCGAGAACGTCGTCCAGCGACCGCTTCTCCATCTCCAGCACGTCGTCCTCGATCATCTCGAAGATGGGCAGATACTGGTCGACGATTCGATGCAGAACAGCGTGCAGCACGTAGTCGACACCTTGACCGAAGAGCATGGGCGAGCCTTCGAGTTGCTCTCGAAGATTCCCGAGTGCTCCGCCGTTGCCGTGCCTGACGGTGATCAGGTGGTTGTGGCCGGTGAATATGGCCGTCTTGCCGTATCGGATGCCGTCGCCGACCAGTTCGGCGGTCTGGGCGACGATGTAGAGTTCGCCGTTGTAGACCTCGAGCTTGGGCGGGCACAGCGCGTGCATGGCATTGTCGACCGCCAGGGGATGGAGGTCATAGCTCTTGCGGAGCGCGCTGAGCTCATGGGCGGCGGGGTCATGAAGCGCAATCCAGCAGAAGCCCGAGCGCCCCTCGTCCAACGGCAGGCGCTCGTCGATCCCGATCTCCCGGATGCGTCTGCCGTCCCTGTAGTAGTATGCGGCGATGACGCTCATGCCGGCCTCGCGGGGATGAGCAGGCCGCGCTGGACCGCAGGTCGGGCCAGGCCGCGGCGCAGCCAGGTCTGCACGTTTGCGTAGGCGTCGAAATCCACCAGATCGCCGGCGTTGTACGTGCCGGCAAGCGCATTGACCCAGCCGAGGGTGGCGATGTCGGCGATGGAGTAATCGTCGACAATCCAGTCGCGGCCTTCCAGCCGGTGATCCAGAACGGCCAGGAGGCGGTTGGACTCATCGGCGAACCGCTGTCGGGGCCGCTTGTCCTCGAAATCCTTGCCGGGTCCGCGCACGTAGACGCCGAGCTGGCCGAACATCGGGCCGATGCCCGACATCTGGAAGAACACCCAGGCCAGGGTCTCGTAGCGTTGGGCGGACGCACTCGAAAGAAACAGGCCGGTCTTCTCGGCGAGGTAGACCAGGATCGCGCCGGATTCCCACACGGCGATGGGTTCGCCGTCGGGCCCGTGCGGGTCGATAATCGCAGGAATGCGGCCGTTCGGGTTCAAGGACACGAAGGCCGGGTCCTTGGACTCGTCTTTCGAGATGTCGATCAGATGGGGCTCATAGGCCAGGCCGGTCTCTTCCAGCATGATCGAGACTTTCACGCCGTTGGGCGTGGGGAAGGCGTACAGCTGCAGACGATCGGGATGAGCGGCCGGCCAGCGCTGCGTGATGGGAAATGACGAGAGGTCCGGCATGGTTCTGCGATCCTGGTGCTGCGGCGGACGGAAACGACGCTCCTCGTCAAGGCCGGGTCGATGACCGCATCGTCCTGTTATGCGGTCATCGACATTGCGAACCGGACCGGTGCGGATGCAGCGGCCGGGAAACCTATTCCGCTGCAGATCCGGCTGCAGTCTGACGCCTGGGGATCACCCAGTCGGGCCGTGGGAAGTGGCAGGTGTAGCCGTTCGGCCGCTTCTCCAGGTAGTCCTGATGATCCGCCTCGGCCTCCCAGAACTCGCCGACCGGCTGGACCTCGGTGACCACCTTGTCAGCCCACAGGCCGGAGGCGTCCGCGTCGGCGATCGTCTCCTCCGCGATGCGCTTCTGTTCCTCGTCGGCGTACCAGATACCCGATCGGTAGGAGAGGCCGACATCGTTGCCCTGGCGGTTCTTGGTCGTCGGATCGTGGATCTTGAAGAAATACTCCAGGACGTCCCTGTAGCTCGTCACCGCCGGGTCGAAGATGATCTCGATCCCCTCGGCATGAGTGCCGTGATTGCGATAGGTGGCGTGCGGAACATCTCCGCCGGTGTAACCGACACGGGTCGAGACGATGCCGGGCTGCTTGCGGATCAAATCCTGCATGCCCCAGAAACACCCGCCCGCGAGAACTGCGCGCTCATGCATATCAAGCCTCCTTCACCTGTTCGAGATAGTCGCCGTAGCCCGCGGCCTCCATTTCATCGCGCGGGACGAAGCGGAGGGAGGCGGAGTTGATGCAGTAGCGCAGGCCGCCCTTGTCCCTGGGACCATCGGGGAAGACGTGGCCGAGATGACCGTCGGCGTGCGCCGACCTGACCTCGGTCCGCACCATGCCGTGCGCGCTGTCGCGCACCTCGTTCACGTTCGCCGCAATGATGGGCTTTGTGAAGCTCGGCCAGCCCGTCCCTGAATCGAACTTGTCCGTGGAGGCGAACAGCGGCTCTCCCGATACAATGTCGACGTAGATGCCTGCCGCCTTGTTGTCGTTGTACTCTCCGGTGAAGGGCCTCTCGGTGCCCGACTCCTGGGTGACCCGGCGTTGCTCAGGGGTCAGCTTGTCGATCGCCGCTTGCGACTTTTCGAACTTCATGTTGGTCTCCAATACTTGTTTAGAGGGCCGGATACACTACGCTCAGCTTACCTGGTCAGTCGTGCCGTCGAGTATCGCAGCGCCTCTTCGATTTAGCCAATACGCGACGCCTATAGTTTCCATAGCTGTGAAGCTCGCTGCCTCGTTCAGCTCCACGCGTAGCCGGACGCCAGGTGCGCGATCTTGCGGATTTCGACCGCCGCCGTGGAGCCGGACACCGTCGCCATCACGATCTCCCGCTCCAGGATCAGGCCTTCGATCTGCCGGGTGATTAGGCCGGGGGCCGTGGCCGAGCGTTCGGGGAGAATGCAGACGGCGTCGCTGTCGGCGACGACCCGTTGCACCCAGTCCTCGCGATCCGACCGGAAGCGGGGCCGCATGAGCGTGTCTCCGTGCCGGAAGTGATCGAGAATCCGGTCGCGAAACTCGCAGTTCAGCCGATCGACGAAAGGAAACGCGAGGAGGTCCTCAATGCGGACGATCTCGCGGGCCGCCAGAGGATGATGCTCGGCGCATCCGAGGACGAAACGCTCCCTGAAAAGAGAGTGCACATCCACCTTGCGGTCCGGTCGGGTTTCGCGCGTCAGAATGCAGGCGTGGTATTTTCCGGATAGGATTTCCGAGGTGTCCTCACCCGACTGAAGCGAATGCAGCCTGATTTCAATCGATGGCGCCGCCAACAGGATGCTCTCGAAGAAGGCCGCAAATCTCTCCGGTCCGATGCTGTGGGCGACGGCGACGTCCAGCACGCGGTGCCGGCCCATCGCCCAGTTCTCCGAGTGATCGCGAACGCTCTTCATCGCCGCCATCATGCGCCGGAACTCCACCTCGACGTCCTGACCGAGGCCGGTCAGGCGGCTGTTCTTCCCGTCGCGATGAATCAGCGGTCCGCCGAGCTCCTCCTCCAGGCGGCGGATGGCGCGAGTCAGACTGGGCTGTGACACGCCGCTCATCCGGGCCGCCGCCGTGAAGTTCAGCGTTCCGGCGAGGTTGATGAAATAGCTGACCTGAGTGAGTTCCATAGCCGTTCGGCCCATCCCTGACAGACGCCTCTACCGCCATGCCCACGGAAAGCGGACCAAGAAGTATGCGCGACGCATATAATATTGGGCGGGGCTTGTCTATATGCGCGCCGCATATAATAAGGAGGCGAGATGACGTTCACCGGTCAGCGACTGCGCGTCTCGTCCGCGAGAATCGAAAGCGCAGCCGCCGGACCCCGCGCTGAAGGTTCGATGCATATGGCCGGAACAACATTCACGTTTGTCGGCGGGGCCGGCGCCCCGCTCTCCGGGCGACTTGAAGGGCCGGAGGGAACGCCGCGGGGCTGGGCGATCTTCGCCCACTGCTTCACCTGCGGAAAGGACAGTCACGCCGCCGTTCGCATCTCGCGTGCGCTGTCGCGTGCGGGCATCGGGGTCCTGAGGTTCGACTTTGCCGGCACCGGGATCCAGGGGATGGGGGGCGCCCTCAGCTTCCTGTCGGACGTCGAGGATCTTCGGGCCGCCGCTCAGGCCATGGCGGCCGCGGGGATGTCGCCCTCCCTCCTGGTCGGGCACAGCCTGGGCGCCGCCGCCGCGGTCATTGCCGCGGCCGAACTGCCTGACATTGCGGCGGTGGCGACCATCGGCGCGCCGGCCGATCTTGAGCATATCCTGCAGAACCTGCGACCGGACGAGGTGGACGCCATCAGGCGCGACGGCGAAGCCTCGGTCGAGATCGCGGGCAGATCCTTTCTAATTCGCCGCAATTTCCTGGAGGCGGTTGAGAAGCTCGACGTCGAGACCTGTATCGCGTCTCTTCGGCGCCCGGTTCTGATCATGCATTCCCCCCTGGATGACGTGGTCGGCCTCGATCACGCCTCTCGCCTCTTCCTCGCGTCCAAACACCCGAAAAGCTTCATCTCGCTCGACAAGGGGGATCATCTTCTCAGCGACGTGGAGGATGCGAACTACGCGGCCGCCATGGTGGCGGCGTGGGCGAGCCGGTTCCTCCCGCTCCTCATGACCGATCTTCCCCAGATCGAGGTCGCCGAGGGCGTCGTCGCCACCGAAACCCTGGCGGGGAAATTCCAGCTCAACCTCCGCAGCGGCGAGCACGCCTTGCTCGCCGACGAGCCGGCGTCGGTCGGCGGTCTCGGAACCGGCCTGTCACCCTTCGAACTGGTCTCGGCCGGCCTCGCCGCCTGCACGGTGATGACGATGAGGCTGTACGCGGATCGCAAGGGCTTCCCGCTGGAACGGGCCAGTACGACCGTGCGGCATGAGAAGATCAAGGACATGACGCCGCCCGACCGGTTCACCCGCACCGTCATTCTTGAGGGGCCGCTGAGTGACGAGCAGCGCGCAAGCATCCTCGAGATCGCGGATCGATGCCCCGTGGATTTGACGCTCGTCCGCGGGTCCGACGTGCAGACCGAGCTCGTGGGCGCCCCCCAGGCTGGGGATGCCGCGGCGGCGGCTTGACCTCGCCCGATGGAAAGGTCGAACCGACCATGAGCCCGTCAGCGACCCTCGAAGAAGCGCCCGCAACAGAGCGGGCCATTCTCGCGGGCGGCTGCTTCTGGGGCCTGGAGGATCTCCTGCGCCGGCCCCGGGGAGTCGTTTCGACGCGTGTCGGCTACACCGGCGGTGAAGCGGATGGTGCGACCCATGCGCACCATGCGGAAGCGGTGGAAGTGACCTTCGACACCTCCGCTCTCAGCTACCGCGCGCTTCTGGAGCTCTTTTTCCAGATCCACGACCCGACGACCTACGAGCAGCAGGGCAGCGATATCGGTCCGGGTTATCGGTCGGCCATTTTCTACACCACCGAGGCGCAGCGGGACGTCGCCCTGGCGACCATCGCCGAAATCGAGGCGTCAGGGCGGTGGCCCGGCCCGGTCGTTTCCGAGATCAATCCGGAAGAACCCTTCTGGGAGGCAGGGCCAGAGGACCAGAACTACCTCATGCGCAATCCCGGGGGCTACAGCAGCCACTTCTTGCGCCCTGCCTGGCGCCTCTGACGGTCAGGTCCATCAGCCGGTCCCCCGGATCACCATCCCGCTAGCCCGGGTGTGTGTTCTCGGCCTGGAAGAACGAAATCAAGGCGCGCAGCGCCGGCGGGGTCTGATGCCGGTTGGGATGGTAGAGATAGAAGCCGGGGAAGGGCTTGCACCATTCGTCCAGGACACGGACGAGCGCCCCGCTGGCGAGATGGGTCTCTACAGCCGCCTCGGGCAGGAAGATGAGTCCCATGCCGGCGACCGCCGCGTCCCGGAGGAATGCGGTGTCGTTGGCGACCAGCGGTCCCTCGACCCCCACCGTCACAATGCCTTCGGGCCCGGTGAAGCGCCAGCGCTCGAGCTTGCCCGTCGTCGCCCAGCGATACTTGAGGCAGGGATGTCCCGACAGGTCGTGCGGCGTGACCGGAGGTGCATGCCTGGCGAAATAGGCCGGAGAACCGGCCACCGCGAACCGGTAGGGCGGCGTCAGCCGTATGGCGACCATGTCCTGCGCCAGCCGCTCGCCGGCCCTTATCCCCGCATCGAAGCCTTCCGCCACGACATCGGTCAGACCATCGTCGACGACCATCTCCAGCCGCACGCCGGGGTGAAGGGCGTTGAAGAGCGGCAGGCGTGGCATTACGATCAGTTCCGCCGCCATTCGCGGAAGATTCAGGCGGATCGTTCCGACGGGATCGTCGCGAAGCGCGAGCGCATCTCCGAGCGCCTGGTCCAGACCGGCAATGGCCGGTGCGAGCTTGGCGTAAAGGACGGCTCCCGCCTCCGTCGGGTGGACGCTGCGTGTCGTCCGGTTGAACAGGCGCAACGCCAGGCGATCCTCGAGGCGACGCAGGGTCCGACTCAGGGCCGAGGGCGTGACGCCGAGGCGCAACGCGGCGTCCCGGAAGCTGCGTGCTTCGTGGATCGCCATGAAGGCCCGCAGCTCGGCGTAGTGGCCACCGTCCATCATTGTTTCCTTCAGGTCACCAGACCATCCCGCTTTATGGCCTTTTTCGCGCAGAAACGCGCGCCTAGTCATGGCTGATCGAGGGATTGGGCGATGGGCGGGACCGTGATCAATCAGGCCGCCTGGCAGTGCGCACCGGGCCATCCGCTGCGGATCGGCGTCGCCGAGCCGCCCGAACTGGCCGCTCATGAAATAAGGATCCGCAACGCAGCCATCGCGATCAACCCGATCGACTGGATCCTGCAGGAAATCGCCCTGCTGCCCTGGCTCGAATATCCGGCGGTCCTGGGCAGCGATGTCGCCGGGGAGGTCGCGGCGGTCGGCAACGCCGTCGAGCGGTTCAAGGTCGGTGATCGTGTCCTTGGACAGGCGGTCGGGACAACCGTCAACGAGCCCGGGCAGGGCGCCTTCCAGCACCACACGATCGTGCCGGATCACATGGCGGCGCCGATCCCCGACGATATGGCCTACGAGGACGCGGCCGTCCTCCCTCTCGGCCTCGGCGCCGCCGCCAGCGGCCTGTATGGACGCACGCAGCTGGCGCTCGCTCCGCCTTCACACGCGCCGACCGCCCGCCCGGAGGTCGTCCTGATCTGGGGCGGATCGTCAAGCGTCGGCTGCAACGCCATCCAGCTCGCGACGGCGTCGGGCTACGGGTGCCTCGCCATCGCCTCGTCGCGCAACGCCGGCCTGTTGAAGGCGCTGGGCGCCGGCGAGGTTCTCGACCACGCGAGCCCGACCCTCGTGGAGGATGTCGTCGAGGCGCTGCGCGGGCGTCTTCTGGCCGGAACACTGCACGCGACGGGCAGCATGGAGGACTGTTTCGCCGTCGTCGCGAGATGCGACGGCTCGCGCCGGGTGGCGGCGACCCTGACGCCGCCCGAGTCACGGCCTGCGGGCATCGAGGCGATGCATATCTCCGGGACGAGCCTCAAGGACGACGACGTCGGTCCGATGATCTATCGCGACTTCCTGCCGCAAGCGCTCGCCTCGCGCACATTCGTCCCCGCGCCCCCGGCGAAGGTCGTGGGCCACGGCCTTGCAATGCTCCAACCCGCTCTGGAGGCGTTGAAGGCCGGCGTTTCCGCTTCGAAGGTCGTCGTCACCCTTCCCTGAGGAACCTACGCCTCGTCACTCGCTTCGCGGTCCACCCCTCGCTCGAGCAGTTCGGCGTCAACGGGGCAGTTCGTACAGCCCGCGTAGCAGCACAGGCGGCAGATGCGGTAGGAGTGCCCGAGGTTTTCCAGGCGATCGCGCAAAACGCGTTCGGCGATGTCGCTCAGGATCCTCAACTCGTCCGGCTCCAGGATCGACAGCCCCTCGGCGATGACCTGATCGCGCGAGGCGAGCACCTCGCCGCTGGCGACTTCTCCGGTCGCCGTCAGATAGAGGGACCGCGCGCGCCCATCCGTCAGATGCTCCCGGCGCTCGATCAGACCCTCTGCCGACAATCGATCCACCAGGCGAACGGTCCCGGCGTGTGACAGACCCACCCCGACCGCCAGCATGCCTATCGAGAGCCCGGGCTTGTGCGAGAGCAAGGCCAGCGCCGAGGCGGCGGGTCCGGCTTCGGGCGCCCGCGATGAACTGGCGCGAACGATGTCGTCGCTGATCATCAGTGCGAACGCGCCGAATATATTTCGAGCTCGAGGTCCATCCATCGTGCTGTCTATATGTGCGCCAAGCATAGACGGCAAGCGGACACTGGCGGCTACAGACTGCGCGACAACCGTCAAGACATTGTATTTAAATACAACTTTGGATCTGTTATCGAGCTGGAGACGCGGAAAAAGGGGTCCAGCGCACAAGCCGGCAGAAAATACCGATACCTGACAGCTATCGACGCAGCTCTTGAGATCATCCGCATGCGGTCAAGTCCGCCGGGTCGTCCGCGGTTCCTACCTGGGGGCCTCTTGACGGCAGGCCCTCGACATCTCCCGCGCCTGATTATATGCACGACGCATATACCGGAGTCCGCGCAATGGACGACCCCTCTGATCGCCTGATCAACACCTTCGGCGCCCTCTCGCAGGCGGTGTCCGACCGGGTTCGACGGGCGATCGCAGAGGCCTTCAACGCAGGCGGTCAAACAGCGGCCGCACTCATCGCCATCGGCCATGAGCCGGGGATGTCGATCGGTCAGATCCGCCAAATCCTCCGGCTGTCTCATGCCGGAGCCGTCCGGGTCGTCGAGAGGCTCGGAGATCAGGGCCTGGTCGAGAAATCGCAGTCGTCCTCAGATCGTCGCGTGGTTCACGTCACCCTCACCGTGCAGGGTCAGGTCCAGCGGGCCGAGCTCCTCGGGCTTCGCAGGGCCGCCCTGGCCGACCTCCTCGGCAAGGTCTCCGTCGAGGACCGCGTCGCCCTGGAGCGGGCCGCCGACGCCATCCTGTCGTCGGTGTTCGGCGACGCCCAGGGGGGCTGGGCGACCTGCCGCCTCTGCGACCGCGCACGCTGCGACGACTGCCCGGTCGACAGACATCGTCCGTGTTGAAAGGCGAGAACCGTCCTGAGACGTCTGGAGCGCCTCGCGCGTTCGCACCCGGGAGGCCGCGACAACCGGCTCTTTCGCCTGTAGCCGGGAAGATATGATGCCTGTGTTCGTCCAAGCCGGCCTGTGGGGACTGTTCTCGGCCAGCGGCCTGACGATCGGCGCCCTGCTCGCCGTCACCCTCTACAACCGGCTGTCCCATCGCGTCATCGCCGGCGTGATGGGGTTCGGAGGCGGGGTTCTGATCGCCGTCGTCGCCGTCGAACTGATGACGGAGGCCTACACGCGTGGGGACCCTCTCTCCGCCGTCGCCGGCCTTCTTGTCGGGGGCGGGGTGTTCAGTTTCATCAACTGGCGTCTCGCCCAGCATGGCGCGAAGAACCGCAACCGTTGCGGAGACTGCGTCGCCCAGCCTAGCGAGACGGACCAGAAGGGGAGCGGCCTGGCCATCGCGGTGGGCGCCGTGCTGGACGGGATTCCCGAGGCGCTGGTCATCGGTCTGTCGCTGCTCGGCGGCGGCAAACTCGCGGCGGGCGTGGTCGCGGGCTTCTTTCTCGCCAACATCCCTCAGGGCCTCTCCAGCGCGTCCGGCATGCGGCTGGCGGGGCGTTCGCACCGCTACATCTTCACGGTCTGGCTGGGGATACCGGTCATCACCGCCGCGGCGGCGGCGCTCGGCGCGCTCGTCCTCGGTTCGGCCTCAGACCAGGTCCCGGCGGTCATCCTCGCCTTCGCCGCCGGCGCCGTTCTGGCGATGCTCGCCGAGGCCATGATTCCGGAGGCCTTCGAGAACGCCCAGCCCTTCATCGGCCTGATCACGGTGATCGGTTTCCTCGCCGCCTTCCTGCTCCTTCAACTCCACTGAAAGCCGGGTGCCGCTCCTCTGGGCAAGGCGCTTCCGATTGAGCCGGCAGGCGGGCTGACCTTCGACCCACACGCCGGTCCGTCTCGGCAAGTCCCCGCAGGCGCAGCGGCTTTCACTACAGGGCCGCTTTCACCGGTTGGTGAAACATGATGTTCGCGACACGTCAGAGCCTTATCCGCCGATAGCCGGTCCCCTCGACAAACCCGGCCTCCAAGCAACCGCGCCGCACGAAACCGGTGCGCGAGCCATTCGAATAGACGCGGCCGCCCCTGTGATAGTTGAGGAAAGCCGGCCAACGGCCGGGCTGGGGTCTCAGAACCTCCGTGTGGATCAAGACGTCTTTCCGCTCCTCGAAGGCGATCTCCTCGAACGGCTGGACGTCGTAACGAACGTGCTCGCCGACCTGTTCGCCCCGCACGGCATAGGTCGTACGATGGCGCGGGCCGAGGCGTGCCGTCAGCGACGCCGCTACACTCGCGCCGACGCGATCACGCGTCTCCCAGTCGTGGAAATAGAGATTGGCGGCGCAGTTGAGGATCTGATGCGCATTGAGCGCCGCCGCCTCCGCGTCGTCTTCGATCCAGACCAAGCCCCGGCGATGGCCGATGGCATAGACGTCCGGATCATGAAGAAAGGCGAGCGTCGTTGGCGAAAGCGGCATCAGGAGGATCATTCCGGACTGACGCAGGCTGAAGGACAGGCCCCGAGCCCGAGAGTTTTGAAGGTACCAACGATTGGTGAGAACGGCCGGATCGTCGGACGTGATGAACGGCGTCCCCGAACGGTTCCGGACGATCGTGAGCCGAAGATCATCGACGATCTTCATGGATCGGGCGAAGACCAGCATGGCCTCTTCCACCGCGACCTTGATCGCCACCTTGATGTCGAAGGCCTCACCGTCGGAAAAGGAGCCTGGGAAGCGCGCCATGGCCGCCATGACCTGGCTAGCGCTCGCCGCCGCCGCCTCGGTGCGCAGGTTCTGCAGCAGCATGAACCGACGAAGAACCACCCCGTCCAGCGCGCCGGGCTCGGCCTCGGGCGGAAGCAGGCGCTGAAGCATCTGGCCGTAGGCGCCTTCGATCGTCTGGATCGCGGTCTCAAGGTTCCGGTCGTGCCCGTAGAAATAATCTCCCGAGCACTGGTTTCGGACGGGGGCGTTGGGGATGGCCCGCCCGTTGTCCAGATTGAACAGGTGGATCGCCTTGCCCTCCCGGTCGACAGAGAAGGGCCTGAAGTGGACCTTGGGCACGAAATGCTGGTTCTTGTTGTCGGCCATGTGCTCGCTCTACCGTGCCCCGGCTCCAGCCTGCCAAGGCCCCCTTTCGACTATTCGTCGTCTATCCACGGGTGCAGCTTGTCGCCGTCGGCCTTCCACAGAGATCCCTGCCAGGACGCCTCCGAACGCCACCAGAGGCCGCAGTAGGTTTCCCGCGCGAACGGTCCGTCACGGCGGGAGAAACCCTTGCCGGATCCCACGCCACCATCCTTCTCGCCCCAGTAGAGCCAGGCGGCGAGATAGCCTCGCTCCGCCAGTAAAGGCTCAAGCAGGTCCGCGTTTATCATCGGCGTGCCGACAGTCCCGTCGATCGTCGACCGGTCGACGAAGACCGGCCGCCCGTGCCGATCGACGTACCAGGGCGCATCAGGGCCCGCCGGCCGCAGATCGAGCCCGCGAAGGATCCAAGGTCTCGGTATCTCGAAGCCGATCTCCTTCACGCCGCTGTGGTCGTATTCCCCTCGGTGGGGGGAGAACCGCCGCGACACGAAGCCGTAGTCGATCTTCCTGGCTCGCCGTGTAAGCGGGGTCTCATCGCCGGCCAGCTCGCTCCGATACTGGCCGAACAGGTCATCCTGGTAGTGGCCCGCCTCCATCATCTCCACGGCGTTCAGCCTCCCGGCGCTGAGCCGCTCGTGAAGGGTCGTGATCTCGGCCTTATGGACGATGACAAGCTGGATCGACCCCTGGGACGTTCGCATAGGGCCGACAGCCTGGAGCTTGTCCATGTAGCCCCTGTCCCGTTGCGTCCCGTAGATGAGCCACCACCGGGCTCCATCAACCGCGAGCGCCTCCACCAAGTCGGGAACATGAGGAATATCGGTTGGCGCGCGCGCCCACGTCAGGGCTTCCTCGATCGACGATGGCTCCGGTCGATCCGTTTGCGGGATCCCAATCGAGGGCAGTCCGGGGGGAAGCGATGCGGCGCCTGTCGCTGCATAGGAGAGGTCGATGTCCAGCTCCTCGACGCGCAGGACATTGGTCAGCACCTCCGGCGCGCCGTCGTCGGCAACGCTCCAGTAGTGATCCTGCAGGGCTCCAATGAGCTCGTGAAAGGCGATCCATTGATACTTCTTGCCGATGCGCTCGAGGGCGTGCTTGTCGCGGCCGCCCCAGTACGACATTCGCTCCTCGAGCCCCTTGTGCCGGTCCGCGGTCCAGCCGAGTTCGATTGCGCGTCTTGCGGCCCAGAGCCGTGCCCTGGACTTGGAGAACAGGGGGTAGTCGTCGGCCCGATGATCGGGATAGGGCGGCCACGACGCGCCCTTGGGCAGAGCCTCCTGAAGGGCCGCGTTCGCGACATCGAAGGAGTCCGCCAAGGCCTCCAGATCCGCATCCGCTGGCGGGTCGTCTGATTCCAGATCGAGGGGGAAATACCTCGATGGACGCCGGCTTTGAGCCTCTTGCAGCGTCGCGTGGGCCGAGATTGCCTTCGAGGCTAGTGCAGCGAGATTCCCGCCCTGCATCTGGAGACCGCTCCAGAAAGCCTTCGCGACCTGTCCCCGGGTTTGCGGCGGCGCCTCGGTTCTCGGCTCGGCGCAGAAGCTGTGGCCCAGGGTGGACATCGTGTAGTTGCCGAAGTCGCCCGGGGTGCTGAAGCGCCCTTCCTCCGCGTCGTAGTAGCCGACAACGGACGAGACGATGTCCGGGGCCGTATCGACGAAGGCGGCCAGATCGCTGGCTTCGGGCCACTGCTCGATCGGGATAGACGCATAGGGCGGCCTTGCCCGTGCCAGTTCGATCTCATCGGCGAGCACGCCCCTGGCCGCCGCCAGTTCGACAAGGCCCTTCGCATGGTGGCGAATGAACGCGTGTCGCTCGACCGGCGATCGGGAGAAGACGTCCCGCCATGCAGCGATCGCCGCGCGCCGGAGTGCTTCGAGTTCCACCTCGGCATGGGTCGCGGTCGCGAGCACAGCCGCATAGATTCGTTCACGGACATAGGCGTCGTCCACGCCGGAAAAGGCGTCGATGAGTCCCGCCATCAGTCGCGGCGATCGCGAAAGGACCGCGGTCAGGGTCTTCGATGCGCTATCGCGCACGATCCGGTTTGATGAGGCTGTCACCCAGGCGATGACGACGAGGGCCAGCCGAACACGTTCCGGCTCGGCCAGATCAGTCCGCGCCTCGGCCGCCCAGTCCATCAGGGTTTCGATCGGCCCTTCGACCATGTGTCTGATGAGGTAGTCGGCAATGAGGCCATCACGCTCGGGCAAGGGGAGGTCACGCAATCGCGCGTGAAGATAATCGGCGTTAAGCGGATGATCCGGGACAGTGCTGACCTGGATCAGAAGGTTTAGCAGATCGGCCCGCCGACCTTCTGTCCTCGCCCACTGGAGCTCGAAAAGCTGGACGGTCCTCGTGCTCACCGCCGCAGGTGCGCGCCAGCGCAAGCTGCTCAGGAAGACGTCCAGTCTGAAGGGGACATCCCGAGGGAAGTCGGCGTCGAGCTCGACCAGTTCCAAGCCGAGGCGCTCAGGCGTCCGGGCCATAAGAGTTTCGACGACCCCGGCGTACCGTCCTGCTCCGCGCGATACCAGATAGTGCAGGCTTCCCCGGGACGCAGCGCCGCCGCGAGAGACGGCGCGGATCCGGTCATGTCGATCAGGGCGTCCGCGATGAAGTAGTCGGAGAACCTCTGGAAGGTGATCGTCACGCTCTCCACGCCAGCCCGGTCGATCTCGCGCCGCAAAACGCCCTCATCCAGGAGTCGGAACAGCAGGATGTCACGGGCCGTGGCCGGGGCGATGTCGGCCACGGCCTCCTCGAGCAGCGCCTTTGCCCGGGCCATCGGCAAGGCGCTGACGCCCTCGATCGCCAGCTGGCTCGAAAACCTCCGCATCGCTTCGCGCAGGCGTCCGTCTCCCAGCGCGAGCCGAGCGTAGTTGCGGCCGACGAGCACGCGTTCGACACCATCGATCCAGAAGTTGAAGAGCTCCGTGGCGCCGTCCAGGCCGAGCGGAAAGGCGCGGCGGCCCTCGGCGTTCAGCCGGCGTATGCAGACCGAAAGGAACAGGGGATTGGCGAACGCTGAATCGAGAAAAGGCGCCGACGGGCGGTCGATGCCGTGGTCGTCGAAATAGGCCTTGATGGCGGCGGATGCATTGCCGGCGAAGCCATGGTGCTCGCGCCGGACCATGGCCAAGCCTTCCGGCACGCAGGCGCCCTCATAAGTCTCCCTGCACGAGATGACGAAGGCCAGTTGATCGAAGCGGCTGATCTCATCGACGAGACCGGCCAGGTTCTTCTGCCACATCGAGAAATCGTGGCTCTCGTTGATGGCGTCGATGACGATCAGGCCCGGCATCCCGGTGGCTCCCGCCGCCGCCTGCAGTGCGCCGAGGAAGTCAGTGAAGGTGAGCCCGCCCAGGCCGAGGCGATCAAGCCACTGCGACCTCGGATCTCCCGAGACGAAATGTTGCCCGAGAGCCATGACGGCGGCTCCGCCATCCGCCAGATGGGTTTCGACTAGGTGCGCGAGGGAGTGGGATTTGCCGGCGCCGGCCTCTCCGACGAGCATGACGCGGGGAAGGACCAGCGTCTCCTGATCGATCTCGTCCGCAGTCTCCACCAGGCGTTCAAGGGCTTCACGGTAGGCGAACCAGGCCTGGCGACGCTCCTGCGTTCCCCAGTGGGGCTCCGGATCGACGGCGGCCGAGGCCTCACGCTGCAGGCGAAAGTCGGATGGGGACTGGAGACCCTCGGTGAGGACCAAATGATCCAGGGCCTTGCGCAAAGGCTCGAAGTCGACAGGCCGGCTTCCGAAAAAGCCGAGCGCCGATCCGGCTGCGGCGGCCGCCGCCAGACTTGCGTCCAGGGCGCTGTAGAGCGCGGAATCTCGCTGATCGCCCACCGTCGCAGCGAGCGTCTCAAACGTGCTCCGCGCCTCCGCGTGCGCCTCCAGATGCGAGGCAACCGTCGCCCGGTAGGCGGTGTTCCGCGACAGGGTGTCGAGCGCCCACTGAGCGCTCACGTCCACATGATGCGCGGGATTGTAGCGCGCGTTCAGATCGGCCCGGTTGGTTGCGAACCGGTCAGCGAACCACGCCTGATCGAGAGTTTCGCTGTCGAACCAGTACTGCCGTATCCCGGCGTGGATCGGGTCGCGGCGCGACAGGGCGGCGACAAACCGGGTCTCGTCCCAGAGCTCGATCGCGACGGTCCGTCCAAGCGCCTTCGCCTCGTCCCCGGCCGCTTCCGCCCAACGGCTCCACCTCTGTTGTTGGGACAGCGCGTTCGCCTTCACCCCGCCCGAGAGATTTCGCGGAACGGCGACGACAAATCGGGACAAGGCGGGATAGGCGGCCAACGCCGCCCGGAACGAACCCGAAATCTGGTTCATCTCCGAAGCGCCGAACTGATCCAGGAAGAATTTCGACTGGTAGCCCCAGCAGGATCCGTCCGCGAGATAGGCCAGGGTCTCCACCCCGCCGTCCGCGCCCGGACCCTTATGCTCGAAACGCAGACATCCCGCCGGCGGGTCGGCGACGAGGAGCTGACGCATCAGTTCCTCGAAGGCCAGTTTTCGGTCGTGGTGATGCGGCCGCAGAGTCCGGAAGTCGATCGTCGGTCCCTTGGCCATATCTAGTCGAAATCCCTCCGCATGGCTGGTTCGCAGGCGCGGCCGAATCCGGCCAGTCTGCCAGCCATTGAAGCCCACGCACACGACAAAAACGGTCGGAAGCCGCGCCGTCGAATGCGGTCTGATCCTTCGCCGTCTCCCGCCAACTTCACACGCTGTCTGCGATGCTCTATCCGCGGCCGATGTCGCGTTGCGCCTGGCCCGACAAGACCTGGGCGACGCCCCTTTGATCGAGCTGCAAGGTGACAGTCTTGCCGAGAGCCGGCGCCGCGCGGCCGACCCCGAGGCGACCGTAGAATTCCTGCCCGGCCGTCGTCCGTACCACCACATAGGGAGAGCCGCCCAACTCGTCGTGGAAGCCTGCCTTTACGACCCGTCCGGTCACGGCTTCCCGCCCGAGTTGGGAGACGCCCCTGGCGCCCTCCAGCCGCCGCTGGTTGAGCGTCCGGATCACGTCCCTGGAGAGCTGAAGACGTCTCAGCTTCGGCTCCAGATCCGGGTCGAGCCGATAGCGTCGCCCGGTTCGGGTCGCGAGGCCGAGGCGTTCGAGGTGGCGCAGCCGCCCCCGGGTCAGGGCCGTCCACGCGTCGGTACCGCCGACGCCATCGGCCACGCTGCCGTCCGCGTCGGCGGCCGCCATCAGCCGGCGATCGAACGCCGTGAATTTGTCGGCTTCGGTCTCTCTCCAGATCCGCCGTTCCGCGTCCTGGCGGCTCAGATCGCCGAGCCGTTCCTGGGCGACTTCCTGGGCCCGGGCCCGGAACCCATAGCCGATATAGTCCCGCGGAATGACCAGGTCCCGGCCGTCCGCGCGCCGTCCGCGAACCAGCACGTGCGCGTGGGGCTGGTCGGTGTCGAAATGACAGACCGCGATCCAGGTCAGGGTGGGTTCGCCCAGGTCCTCTCCGACCCGCCCCATGACCTCACGGGTGTAGCCTTTGAGGTCGGCGATCCGGTCGCCGTGCTCCGGACTGATGATGAAGCGGAAATGGTGCCGGTCCTTGGCCCAGCCTTCCGTCGCCGCGGCGCCGTCGACGATCTCGCGCGAAGCGCCGAAGAACTCGGCCTGGGCGCCGTCCTCCCCGGCGCCGGCACGGCCCAGGTAGGAGACGTGAGCGGCGAGCGCGGCGCCTCGGGCGAACCCCTTGCCCATGTGGCGGGACACCAGGGCCTTGACCATGACGCGCTGACGAACGTCCAGTCGGAAAGGACGGCCGGAGCGGTTCTGGGCGGCCCGCAGGCATCCGGAACGGTCTCCGTACGCGAACAGCCGGGACGCCGCGAGACGCTGGAACATGGCCACCCGCACGCTGGTCTTGTCAGACTTCAGGCGGGCTGGAAGCCTGACCCTGAGGTTCGAAACATCCCCAGGCGACGACTGCGTCAGACGGGCTTCGATCGCGGTTCGAACCTGCATGGTCGGTCTCCGACAGACTCCGTGGTCCGGGAAACCGTCGCCAACTCAAGCCAAGTCGTCGCCGTCTCCGGGATGTGTCGCAACTATCTGCCGGGGCTGGGAAAAGCAGAAGGCCAAACCCCCTCTTTTATCTTGCCCTAAGCCCCTCTTTTGACGATTCCGCACCACCGTTCTCAACTGTGATCATGCTCCGCCAACACACGCCAACGCCCCCAGAAAGAGCCGCGCCGGGGACGATGAATCGCTGGCTGATGTCCTCGGATGACAAACAAAAACCCGCCCGGCCGAAGCCGAGCGGGTCGTTGGTATCAGTCTCGTTCGATCAGGCCGCGCGCGCCTTGATGGACATGTGCCGCATCCCGTTCTCCATCGCCTTCTGTCCCAGGTTGAGCGCGGGTCCGAACGGCCTCTGGTCTTCCCTGACCCCGGCCACCGAATGCACCAGGGTGAGGCAGACCTCCGGTTCAAGCGCGATCAGTTCGTCGTTCGCCCGGAAGGGAGCGGCCTTCCCATGGGTGTCGAAGTCCGCGCGGGCGAGGATCAGCTTCACCCCCTTCTGCTGGGCCCATTTGATCGCGAGTTTCTCGGAGCCCTTCGCCCCGGTCGTCGCCAGAGCCATGTCCGGCCATTCCTGCTTCGCCCAGTTCAGGGCGTCGAAGATCCGCCCCGCGTCCTCCGAACTGTCGGCGGTCGGCGCGCCCCGGAAGGCGACCACCGGACCGCCCGGATCCGCCTCTCCGGACTTCCGATTGCGGATCGCCCGGATCGCCTGTTTGGCTTCGAGCTGAGCCGCCGTTAGATGCGTTCCGCGCCGTGATCCTCGCCAGGCCGTCCAGACCTCCCCGGTCGCGACCGTCCATGTTTCGGAGGCCGCATCCCGGATCAGTTCGCAGGCCTGCGTCGCCGCATCGCCCGCCCTCGCCTTGGCTGTGGCTTCCTGAAGCTCGGTGTCGGCCGCCTCCGATCCGTCGAAGTCCCGGTCGAGCGATCGCATCGTGTCGCGCGCTCGGTCCGCATCGCGCTCGATCCGTCCGGCCGCCGAATGGAAGGCGCCGATCAGTGCTTCCCCGATGATCGTCTGGTAGTCCTCCAGAGCCGTGTCGGAGATCATGTCCACCAGCTCCGTCATGAGCGCGCGCCCGAGCTGGACCAGGGCGTCTTCGGTAGGATGCGGACGTTGATCGCCGAGCGAAGCCGACAGGTCGTCGAAGGCGGAGTCGGACTTCGGGGTGAAGGCGGAGGAAGCAGTTTTGAAGTGGGTCATTGGAACATTCCTTGAGAATGTCGAGCGCCCCATGCGCAACGACCCCGGTTTTGGCCACAGCGGGGTCCCCGGCAGTCACCGGAGCGGAGGGCCGCTTGCCCTCCGTGGAGGGAATAAGGCGAAGCCGTTGACTTCCGGGGTGCTGTGACAAAATCGGAGGGCGTTGTGTGGGGGCAAGTCGTCGTCGCCCTTCGCGACGACGACCCCGTTCGGCGCCGTCGCGCCGATACGGTCGAGGATGCCGGCGCCGGCGGTGGACACGGCGACGGAACGACGCCGTCAGCAGGATAGGCCGATCAGGCCAGGCTCATCTGAACCGCCCCCTCGGCCGTCGCCTGGAAGTTCGACAGGGTGACACCAACCAAACGGATGCCCATTCTTGGGGGATATACCGACCGGATGAGCGCCAGGCTCATCTCCCTGATCGCCTCTCGCGACCCGACCGCCGATGCCGCGGATCGGCTCCGGGTGGACTGCTGGAAGTCACCCCACTTGATCTTGACGGTGACGGTGCGCCCGCGGGCCCCTGTCTTCTCGCACCACGCCCAGACGTCGTCGGCCATGGCCAGGACGCCGGCCTCGATCGGTTCGGGAGCGGTGTGGTCGGTCTCGAAGGTGGTTTCCGATCCAGATGACTTGCGTTCGCGGTTCGGGTTCACCGGCCGCCCGTCCAAGCCTCGGGCGATGCCGAAATACCAGGAGCCGGACTTGCCAAAATGGTGCGCCAGGAAGGCCAGCGACTGAGTCCTGAGATCGGCGCCGGTGTGGATGCCCAAGCGGTTCATATGGCTGGCCGTGACCGGGCCAACGCCGTGGAAGCGACCGACCGGAAGGTCCTCGACGACCGCTTCGCCCTTTCCGGGGGCGATCACGCACTGGCCGTTCGGCTTGTTCATGTCTGACGCAAGCTTGGCGAGGAACTTGTTGTATGAAATTCCGGCGGATGCGGTGAGCCCTGTCTCATCAAGAATGCGCGCGCGAATTTCGCGCGCTGTGTCGGTGGCGGTCGGCAGGCCGCGCCGGTTGGCAGTCACATCGAGGTAGGCCTCGTCCAGCGACAAGGGTTCGATCAGATCGGTGTAGTCGGCGAAGATCGCGTGGATCTGACGCGAGACGGCCTTGTAGATCTCGAAGCGCGGCGGGACGAAAACGAGATCAGGGCATTTCCTCAGGGCGGTGGTCGATGGCATCGCCGACCGAACGCCGAACGTGCGCGCCTCGTAGCTGGCGGCCGCGACGACGCCGCGCTTTGCGCCGTGACCGACCGCCACCGGCCGCCCTCTCAACGTCGCATCATCCCGCTGTTCCACCGAGGCGTAGAAGGCGTCCATGTCGACATGGATGATCTTGCGAACGGTCGCTGAGGTCATGGACGCACTCTAGAGAAATCGAAACAAATAGGGAACAGAAGGCCCGCCCTAATGTCACGCAAGACGGCGGCGGCCCGATTGGGCTCCCGCTCGCGTCTTCATCCGACCCGTCACGGAACCCGTCCGGCGAAGGCCATGAGCGTTTCGATCGACGGCACGGGGCCGCGATAGGCGATCGCGGCGTGCGCCGCGCAGAAGGCGCCCCTTTCGACCGGGCAGCCACACAGGCTGAAGGTCGGCTCGGCGGGATCGCCATAGGGCCACCTGCAGTCGGCGCGTCGGACGCTGAGGATAGTAGCGGACCCGCTCGCCGGCGCGACTGGGACGACTTTCGCCTGCCGGGGCCGGCGGCCTTCCCGGCGAGGGTCTCCCGTGGACAGTCCAAGCCGCCTGACCTGACCGAGGACGGCGTGGCGGGTGAGACCGCCCCCGAGATCGCGGGCGATCCAGTCGGCGCTGTGGCCTTGCGGCCAGAGGCTCTTCAAGCGAGCGAGCCGGTCTTCGTTCCAGGCGGACATGGTGGCGTTCCTTGTGCTGCGAGCCCGATCGACCCGCCCTGCTCCGCCCTCTCTCCCCCTTTCGCCTCCAGCCCTGCGCCGCTCGCAGATCGTCCGGCGCCGCCAGCACGAAAAAGGCCCCGGGGCGCGAAGCGCCTCGGGGCCAAGAGACCTTGATCGGTGTCTAGAACGGGATGTCGTCGTTGAGGTCGTAGCCGCCCGCAGGCTCGCCGCCGCCGTCCGAGACGCCGGGCGACGGGTCGTGGGCCGGCGACTGGTCCCGCCGGTTCTTGACCCGAATATCGCTGACGATCAGGCGAAGGTCGAAATGCTCGACGCCGTCCTTGCCCTTCCAGGTGTCGTTTTCGACATGGCCCTGGATGACGACCCGGCTGCCCTTGCGGGCGTAGGGCTGGATGTAGTTCTCGGTCGTGGCCTCATGAAAGCAGACACAGTTGAAGCCGGTCGTACGCTCACCGGGTTCGCCGCTGGCGCGACGGAACCGGGTCGTCTCAAGAACGCGGAAGCTCGCGCGCTTCTTGCCCGAACCCTGGGCGGACAGGATGGACGGGTCGGCGGCCAGATAGCCTTCGAGAGTGAGGGTTTGCATGGTCAGTCTCCTGAAAATGATGGGTTGGAGGAGGAGCCGCGGTCAGGCGGCGGCGCGGTCGTCGGCGACGTCGGCGTCGCGGGATTCGGCCCAGTCGAGGACGGTCAGCCGGTTGACGACCAGTTCCTTGGCCGCGCGTTCCGATCCGTCTCTGGCGGTATAGGTCGTGTCGATGAACGCCCCGACCACAAGGGCTTCGCAGCCCTGGGCCATGCCACGGGCGATGACCTTTTCATTGAGGCCTTTCGACCAGCTCACGCAGTTGACGCCGACCAGCCGGGCCTTGCCGGCGTTGTCGGTCCCGCGCTGTTCGAGCAGACGAAACACCGCCTTGCCGAAGTCGTCGCTGATCTGTGGGTCCGCGGCCAGCCGCCCGGTGAACACCATGGTTTGCATGTCAGTCTCCTTGTGATCCGAAGCGCCAGGGAGCCAGTCTCCCCGATCCTGCTTCACCCGGAGCCTCCCTTCCTCCGCCTCCCGGTCGGCGGGCCTTTCGCCCTCCGACCCTTCACAGCCGCGACGACCTGTGGAGAAGCGCCGACGGGCATCGACAGCACGCGCGAACGGCTGTCTTGGACCCGCATGCAGCGACTGACATCGATCGAATGGGCCAGGGCCAAGGAGCCGATCTCCCACCTCAGCGTGGCCGACCGCGCTGCAGACAAACGCGTGAAAATGATCGCCTGGCTGGACGCCCGGCCCGGCTCCGGCTGGTACTACGTCACGGGCGACAACTACCATTTCGGGTCTCAGACGGACGCCACGGCCTTCCGTCAGTGGCTGTCGGCGGCCGCCGCCGCCGTCTGAGCGCGGGGTCAGGCGGCGGCGCCGTCGAGGACTTGTTGCACCGGATGGCGGCGCAGCACCGCTTCGACGATCTCGGGTCGATCGATCGGCGCGAACACGCGTGGCGTGAAGGCGATGATCTCGACGAAGCAGCCGAGCGCGACGAGGGCGTCGCGGTCGGTGCGGCCGCCCACGATCTCAAGGCGCCAGCGATCCATGACCCGCGACCGCTTCAGCCAGAGGCCCCCCGACAGGGCGAGTTGAACATTCCGATCGAGCAGGGTCGCGGCGGTGCGAGCGCCGTCCGACCAGGCGTCGCCGATGTCTGTCAGCCCGAGCGAGGTCTTCAGACTGCGCGCCTGGACCTCGTCCAGGACACGCCCGAGCCAGCGTCGGCCGTCCGGGGCCCGGACCCGTCGGACGGTGCAGCCCTTGGCGGGCAACCGCCCCCAGATCGGCAGGAGCAGTCCGGTCGCCAGGGTCAGCTCCCGGGTTCGCCACGGATCGGTCTTTTCGACCTCGGCGTCCCAAAGCCGACGCAAGTCCGCGGTCTCGGCGTCGTTCCAGGCGGACTCCTCGAACGCCTTTTCGCTCATCACCTGGTGCTGGTCCGGCCTCACCATCCGCACAGCGGCGACCAACCGGTCGTCGTCCGTCGTGGTGGTCAGACCGAGCTCCGCTACGGCCGCGCGTCCCGATCGCCCATTCATCACAAAGCGGACGGGCCCGCCGTCAAACCGGGCGATAGCGTCGTCGGAGGTCAGGATGTCGCGGCGCACCTTGAGCGAGAAGGTCACGAGGGCCGTTTCGGCCGCGGTCGAGAGATCCGTCCGGATGGTTTCGGCGTGGAGCACTTCGAGCTCCTCGGCCTCGATGTCCTCCAGCCCGCGATCAAGATCACCCGAGGCAGCGGCGCGCTCCAGGATGCCGGCCAGAATGCCGTCGAAGTCGACGAACAAGGCGTTCTGGTCGGTGATGCGCAGCGCCAGCAGACGGTTGAGGAAGGTGTGGATCGGCGGGAGGTCGTCGGAGGGCTTCAGACCGCCGTCGGCATCCCGAAGTTTCAGTCCGGTCTTCGTCTCGAACACCTCCAGGGTCATGCACGCCAGCTCGCCGAACGCCAGGGCGCCGTAGAAGACAAGCAGGGCGCGCCGGGCCCAAGGGCTCTCGAGATTGTCCTCGGCGCGGAAGAGGCCGGCCCCGGCCGTCCGGCGCTCTCCGCGCGTCAGGGCGCCCAGCGAGTCCAGGCGCCGGGCGATGGTCGAGGTGAAGCGCTTCTCGCCATGGATATCGGTCGTCACCGGTCGGAACAACGGTGGGCAGGCCTGATGGGTCCTGTGACTGCGGCCTAGGCCTTGGATGGCGGCGTCGGCTCGCCAGCCGGGTTCAACCAGGTAGTGGACGCGGCGCTGCTGGTTCTGAGCCGCGAGGTCGGCGTGATAGCTCCGACCCGTACCGCCGGCGTCGGAGAAGATCAGCACCCGTTTGCGGCCGGACATGAAGGCGTCGGTCTCCGACCGAGCCGCCGAAGCGCCCCGGCGCTCGACCACGCGTCTGCCGTCGCGACGCACGACGCGCCGTGACCGCCCCGTCACCTCGGCGACAGCCTCGGTCCCGAAGGCGTCGAGGATGGCGTCGAGGACGCCGGGAACGGCGGGCAGGCAGGCCATCCTCTCGATCAGGGCCTCGCGCCGGCGCAGGGCGTCCTGACTGACGGCGGGACGGCCATCCACCATCACGGGGAACAGGGTGACGGCGCCGTCGTCACCCTCGATCGCCTCCATCAGGGTCACGGGAAAGGCCTCGCGCAGGTAGTCGAGGACGTATTCGCGCGGCGTCAGGTCAATCGACAGATTGTTCCATTCTTCCGGCGGGATCGACGCCAGTCGACGCTCCATCACCGCCTCGTTGGTCGAGACGATCTGCACGACCGCCGACCGGTCGTTGGCCAGATCGTCCCGGATCGAGGCAACGAGGGTGGGGGCCTTCAGCCCGGCCAGAAGATGGCCGAAGAACCTGAGCTTGGCGCCCTCGAAGGTGGAGTGAATGGCGGACGCGGCCAGGCCGCTCTTCGGCCTGCCCTCCTCATCGTTGACGCCGGTCGCCTTCAACGCCTCGGCCAGATTGGCGTGGATCATCTGGAAGGCGTCAGCCCAGGCGTCCCAGATCGCGACGTCGTCGGCCGTGAGGTCGTGCCGGAGCGGATCGTATTCGACGCCTTCGAACGACAGGCTGCGAGCCACATAGAGACCGAGCGCCTTGAGCTCGCGCGCGACCAGCTCCATGGCCGCGACCCCGCCCTTGTCCATGGCGTCGAGGAAGTCGTCGCGGGAGACGAAGGGCACCTCGGGCCCGCCCCACAGTCCGAGACGCGCGGCGTAGGCCAGGTTCTCCGCTGTGGTGGCGCCGGTGGCCGAGACATAGAGGACGCGAGCGTTCGGCAACCGGTTCTGCAACGCCAGGCCCGCCATCCCTTGAAGCGAGGCCTTCCTGGACCCACGGGCGCCCTTGCCGCCGCCGGCGGCGTTGGCCATGGCGTGCGCCTCGTCGAAAGCGATGACGCCATCGAAGTCCTCGCCGAGCCAGGCGACGATCTGGTCGAGCCGCGACATCCGCGCCGCTCGGGCCGGCTGGCGCAGCGTCGCATAGGTGGTGAACAGAATGCCGCGATCGAGCCGGACGCCCTCGCCCAGCTTCCAGCTGTTCAGGGGAACGATGTCGTGGGCGCCGCCGCCGATCGCGCTCCAGTCGCGGCGGGCGTCCTCGAGCAGGGCGTCGTTCCTGGTTAGCCAGACCGCCCGGGTCCGACCCTGGGCCATGTTGTCGGCGATGACGGCGGCGATCTCACGCCCCTTGCCGCAGCCCGTACCGTCGCCGAGGAAGAATCCGCGGCGAAGCTGGAAGGCGCCGTGACGGTCCTCGGACGAAAGCGTCAGCTGGTGCGCGGCCTCGGTCGCAAGCCACCAGGCAGGCAAAAGGCCCGCATGCGCTTCCCCGGCGTAGATGACCGTCTCGATCTGCGCCTCCGAGAGGAGACCGTCGCGGCTCACGGCGGGCGGCAGCACCGGGCGGTAGGTCGGCGCCGGCGGAGCGACCGAGGCCATCGGCCCGGACTCCACCAGGGGCGATGGATGGGGATGGCCGACTTCCAGTGTGATCCGGGCAAGGGCATGAGCCTGATACAGACCCACGTCGCGGCCCTCGCCGCTCCAGGCTCGCGACGCGTAACCGACGGGCGCCGCCCCTGTCAGGAAGGCGAGTCGGCCCGAGGGCAGGGCGATAGACCGGTCACGAGGCGCGACAAGGGCGCCCGCCGCGATCTCCAGACGGACACGCGCCCTGGCGCCGCGCCGGGCGGCGACGGACGCGGCCAGACCCGCCGCCTCGACCAGATCGTCCGCCTGGGAGAGGGGGGCGTCGTCGACCTCAGGCTCCAGCCTGTCCAGAACGAGAAGGCCGGTGTCGACGGTGGTGCCGTGTCTTGAAAAGGCCCGGGACGGAAAGGCGATGCGCGCCAGAAGCCGGCCGCGGGACCGCAACCGGCCGAGCAACCGATCATCCGTCAACGCCGTCAGCGGCACGATCGCGACCAGTCGCCCGGCCTCGGCCAGGGCGTCAAAGGCGGCGATAAGATGGGCTTCGAGATCGGAGAAGGGCGGATTGCAGACGGCCGCGTCGAAGGCGCCCGCGTCGGACAGGAGGTCCTGGACATGTCGGGCGTCGTGGCGCGACCGCGTCGCCGCCGGGAAGAGGCCGTCCAGTAGCTCCGCTCGCGCCGGCGCGATCTCGTTGAGCGTCAGGACCCCGCCACAGGCTTCGGCGACGGCGGCGATCAGACCCGTGCCGGCGGACGGCTCCAGCACCCGGTCGGCCGGTCGCACCTGGGCGGCAAGCACGGCCAGGGCCGCCAGTTCGGGCGGGGTGGAGAACTGATCGAGCGCGACCTGTTCCTCACTGCGACGGCTATGGGTCAGGCCGAGCGCACTGATAGCGGCGAGAAGACCGACAATTTCGGCAGGAGCATCTTCGAGACGGCGGACCTGCGGGGCCAACCGCCGGATCTGCAGGACGGTGGCGGCTTCGATGGCCTCATAGGCGTCTCGCCAGGACCACAGGCCCTCGGCGTCAGATCCGCCGAAAGCGGTGGTCATGACCGACGACACCAGCTTCCGGTCGAGCGCCCGCGAGCGGGCGAGTTGGGTAGAGAGCGCCCGGGCCGAGGCGAGGATGTTGAGCGGCCGGTCGTCGCCGGACGCTGCGGCGAACAGCGAGAGGGTCGTGGAGGTGGCGGACATCGGGAAGCTCCTGACGCCGGAAGCGGAGGGCGCCTCCCTCTCGGTCCTTCAGGCTCGCCTTCACCCGCCCTCCCTTCGCCTTCCGGTTCGTTCAACGAAGAGCCCGCTCCGACGCGACGTCGAAGCGGGCTCCAGCCCTGTGGCGATGGATCAGGCGGCGTGGTCCAGAGCCGCCTCGCCGGCCGGCGTCACCTCAAATGCGCCCGCACCGTCGCCGGGCGGGTCCGCCTCCTCGACCGGCCCGTCCGGGGCGACCGGCTCCAAGCCGTCGATCGGGGTCTCGGGATCCTGACAGGCGATCCAAGACAGGCTTGCCGGCGCCCAGGTCTTCTCGGCGGCCTTCTCCTCGACCCAGGGGATGAGGTCGCTCTTCTTGAGCGCCTCGGCCCGAACGTCGTCCGCTCCCATCGCTTCGAGCATGCCCACAAGCAGCGTCTTGGAGTGCGGCTTGAGGAACTCCGCGTCGGGCGTCCAGTGAAGCGTGATGTCCGCGCCGCAAAGTTCAGCCAGCTCGGCGGCCTCCGCACGGGCGGCGCGGCGGATCAGAGTGGTCCGTTCTTCCCGAATGTCGAGCGTCAGGGCGGTCAGTTCCGCCAGCAGGGCCATCTTCTCTCCGTGCGCGAGACCGTGGACCCAGGCGATGACGGTCTGGCCGGAGGCCTCCCAGGCGGCACGGCGCGCGTCGAGACGCTGGCGGACGTCGCCATCGAGCGCCTCAATGACCCGGCCTCCCGCAGGGTTGAAGGCCGAGGCGGTCAGGGCCAGGGCCGACTCCGAGCGCATGCCATGGGTCCGGACGGCGATCTGTCCGAACAGGCGGGCGATCAGGGCGGTGAAGGCGACGCCGGGATCATCGGCGAGGGCGCGAATGAGACCCCGGGTCGCGACGTCGGTGCGGACCGCGTGAAGGGCATGGTTGATCCCTTCCGTCTCGGGTTCAGGCGCCTCCGCCTCGGGCGCGGCGTAGACGGGCGTGACCTCCCGTCGGGTTTCGATGCCCCCGTAGTCGTCCTCAGGCCCATCTTCCGTCTCGGGCTCGGCGGGCGAATAGCATTCGATGTCGATCCCGGTGCGGGCGGCCGGGCTGAAGACCAGAGTGGTCACCACCCGTCCCCGCAATCCCGCCTGATCCATGGCCAGTCGGGCGTGGATCATGGCGATCAGCGCCCCGTCCACGGGGTCGGACTCGCTGGTAGTGGAGAGAACCTCCTCGACCCTGTCGGCTGTGCCGTGAAAACGATCCTTCAGATCGCGATAGGTCGCCATTTCGGCCGTGGGAAGCATGCCGCCGTAGACATAGCCGGGCGTCTCCAGGTCGTCCGGCAGTTCAGGACGGTCACCCGCCGTGACGTGCACGGCGAGACCTTCAGCCTCGAAGGCCAGGGCGACCTCCCGCGCCCGCTTCATCCAGATCTCGGTCAGGACCGGCGGATCGAGCAGGACGGGGGCCAGTTCGCCGAACAGATCGACCTCGGTGCGGCCGCCGGCCTGGGCGTATCGTTCGGCGCCGACGAGCGGCCAGCGGGCGTCGCGCGTGGTGACCCGGTCCTGGTCGAGACGTTCCTTGATCCGCCAGTCCTGGAAGCCATGACCCTCGCGCGCCATCCGGGCCATCTCGGCCTGCTCGGCGCGGTCCGGGAGGCGGGCCAGCAGCTTGGCCTGTCGCAGGTTCATCTGCCCCGACTTCAATGCAGCGAGGGCGTCATCGGGAAGCGCGGACAAGGCCGCCAGCCGCTTCACATCGACCTCGGCGTAACCGAGGGCCCGGGCCATCGTCGGGACGCCCAGCTTGCCTTTCAGCATGCGGCCGATCGCGGCGATGATATCGGCGACATGGACGGGAACGGCCGTGTTGGTGAGGAGGACCGCCGCGGCCTGGCGGGCGGGATCGGTCTCGATGAAGACATCGACGAGAAAACCGTCGTCGATCCGGCCCTGGTCGACGAGGTGGCGCAGGGCGAGCAGACGCCGGCGACCGTCCAGCGCCATGTTCGGCCTTTCCTTCCGGTTCCGGGCCGGTCGAACCGTCAGCGGTTGCAGCTGGCCGGCCGCGAACAGCGTCTCGGCAAGGAGGGGAATGTCGTCATCGGGCGCTTCGCCGAAGCGGAGATTTTCCGGAGCGACGTCAGTGTCGCGCAGCGGCACGAGGCTGCGGATGCGGGCGGCCGTGATCTGGAAGGCGGTCGGCGTGACGGCGAGAGCGGTGGTTTCGGGGCGGTTCATGGGGTTTCTCCTGCCGGAAGCGGGGCCCATCCCCGCGTGCCCGGCGCCCCGCCTCACCCTCCCTTTTCCTCCCCTGCCTGGATCGTCCCGGCCTCGTTCCAGTCCCCCCAAGGGACGGGCGGAAGCGCGATCGGGGCGTCCAGGCCCGCCGACATCAGGGTGTCCTGAAGCGCGTGCGCGGCGTCTTCGCCAGCCGCGCCGCGATCGCCAGCGATCAACACCCGCCTGACCCCGGCCGGCGGACGCCAGCGGGCCAGGTTGCCGGCGGAGAGCAACGCCCACCCGGGGAGGCCGAACCGGCCCATGGCCGAGAGGGTCGTGACGACCCCTTCGGCGACGACCATGGCGGCCGCGGCCGGGGACAGTCTCACGGCCGAGCCTGAAGGCACCGTCCCGACGGTCTTGCGTGGAACACGCAGCCCTGTCGCCTGGCGACCGTTCGGGCTTAGATATGTCAGCTCCACAGCGGCCGTGCCCCCATCGGAAGACTGGATGTGCGCCATCATGGCCCGGCAGACGCGACCGCCCGACCGATAAACGGCGAGGGGCGCGGCAGGGTGTTCGACCAGGCCGCCTATCTCCGAGGACCAGGCGACGCCTCTCAGCGCGAGGTGCCGGGCGACCAGACCGAAGGGTCCGGTCACGCCCCCCGCCGCCCAGAGGCTCCGGGCCACGTCCAATCGCTGCGACACATCTGGCCGGGGCGGCGCGCTGTCGCCGCTTCCGCGGGCGACCCGTGCGTCCCCGTCGATCAGTCCCCGCGCCCGGAGATCATCCAGAACCTGTCGCCAATCGGCGGCGCCGAACGAATGGACGACCAGTCGGCCGTCGCTCATCAGCAAGGACACGGACCGATCCGCGGCCCCGTGGCCCGGCGCCGGGACGTTGGCGCGCAGGCCGTTCTGATAGAGGTCGCCGCCGAGCGCGCGGACGATGCGCGCAAGGGTCATGTGAGAAGGCCCAGGGCGCGCATGCTCGCGGTCCCGTCGCGTCCCACGACGAGATGGTCATGGACCCCGATGTCGAAGAGCCTGGCGGCATCCGCGACCTTTCGGGTCATGGTGATGTCGGCCCGCGAGGGTTCGGGATCCCCTGACGGATGGTTGTGTACGAGGATGATGGCGGAGGCCGAGAGGTCGAGGGCCCGGCGAACCACCTCGCGCGGATAGACCGGGGCGTGATCGACCGTCCCGAAGGCGATCATCTCGTCCCGGATGAGCTGGTTCCTGCGGTCGAGGAACAGGGCGCGGAACTGTTCGCGCGGCTCTTCCGCCAGAGCGATGCGGACATAGGACAGAAGCGCCGCCCAGGACGAGATCACGGGGCGCCGCGCCGCCTCGCACCGGGCCAGCCGCTCGCACAGGATGCGCACCAGCTTGAGGTCGGTCAGACCGATGGGACCGACCCCCGATCTGGCCAACTCGGGCAGATCCGCCGATGTGATCGCGGCCAGGGTGCCGAAGCGGGCGAACAGGGCGCGGGCGACGCTGTGGGGATCGTCGACCGTCGATCCCCGGGCCAGAAGAAGGGCCAGAAGGGTGGCGTCGTCGAGGCCCGCGAGCGACCCGGCCTGTTCAGGTCCGGTCGAGTTATCCTGAGATCGGGTTTCGGGAAGAGGTCTCATGGCGGCGTCTCCAACTGCCGCTCCCAATCGGAGCGCCCGACGCCTTCCCTTCCTTTCCCTTGCCGTACGGGTCGCCATCGGCCTGCGCCGGGAAACGCTGGCCTGGTCGTGCGGATTGCCTAGATAGGGGCATGGACAGCAAGCATTTCGCCGACAACACGCTCGAGGAGCGGATCGAGATTTTCCGAGAGTATTTCAACCGGGACGTCGAGGGGTTCTTCACCTCCAGCATCATCTGCTGTGATCGCTGCTATCCGGAGTTCGCCGAGGCCTGGCCCGGGACGGCGGCCCACGACGAACGCCTGCAAGCGAACCGCATGGACATCGACTACTTCCTGGCCAACAGCCGGATTCAGGACGACTTCCTGCCGGGGGAAATCGCCGCCCTGCGCCAGCATCTGGAATGCCCGAACTGCGAGGAGACGCTCGACGGGGGCTTCTGGATCTACGAACATCGGATCGACATCCCCGACGCCTTCCGGCGCGACCTTCACGAGATCCAGCAGATCGCCGTGCGGTCGCCCTTTCTGTTGCTGACGCATCCGTTCGCGCGACGAGTGTTCGACACGATCGCGGCCTATGGGGCGGCCTCCGTCGTCGAGTCGGTTCAGGGCGCTTTCTTCCGCTGCCGCGTCGGCGCCAGCCTGCCAACGCCGGAGCTTGCCGATTTCGGACCGCCGCCCGCAGGTCGCGTCGCTGAGGGCCGTTACAATCACGCCGGCCAGTCCATGCTCTACCTCGCCATCGCGCGCGCCACCGCCCTGGCCGAGGTCGGGGTGGTGGGTCAGCATTTGCACGTCGCCGAACTGGCCGTCGACGCCCCGCTGCGCGTGCTCGACCTGCGTGTCCAGGAAGATGCCGACGACGAGGAGGCGACCTTGATCCAGCTTCTCGCCCGCAGTGCATTGTTGTCCGCGCCCCGTAAGGCCGACGGATGGGATCGTCCGGAATATGTGTTCAGCCGGTTCGTCGCCGACTGCGCCCGTCACGCCGGCTACGACGGCATTCGTTACGGTTCGACCAAGGATCCATTCGGCGAGAATCTGGTCCTTCTCGAACCGGGCGACATCGCTGCCTATGTCGTCTTCAAGGGCTGCGATCTTGTCGACGCCCCTGTTGGTTCTTCGGGTCCGGCATGAACATGGGCAAGGGTCTCCCCGACGCCGCCCGGCCGATCTTGCGAGGCCTGGCCGTCGCCGTCGTCGCCACCGTTGTCCCAGCCCTCGCGCACGCCGATCCCTGCGAGGGCCGGCTGCCGTCCCGCGCGGGCGAGGCCTTCGCCGGCACGGTGCGGTATGTCGGCGACGGCGACAGCTTGTGTGTCGGGACCCGTCCGGATCCCGCGACCTGGATCGAGATCCGCCTGTCGGATTTCGACGCGCCTGAACTGTACAGCCCGACCGGCCGCGCCGACCGGGACCGGCTCGTGCGCCTGGTCTTCGGTCGTCAGCTAAGCTGCGTGGCCGTCCGGGGCCGCAACGGACGTGTGGTCGTCTACGACAGGGTCATCGCCCGGTGCGTCCTGAATGGACGAGGCGTAGGCGATCTTCTACGTGCCGCGGGCGGTCGCGAGGGCGGCAACTGAGCCAGGGCAAAGTCCGCGGCCTGTTCGCCATTACGCCGGATGCAGGAGCTTGCACCCGTATTTCTGAGGGACAGGTCACGATCGACTCGGCTAGTTCACTGAGCCTATGCCGTTGCAGTATCTAACGCGGGAAGAGCTCTACGAGCGCATCTGGCAAGCGCCGATGACGGCGATCGCCCAACCACTCGGTATCCCGGCAAGCAAGCTGACCGAGTACGCGATGGAGATGGCCGTACCCAGGCCCCCGGTCGGCTACTGGACAAAGCGTCGGGCGGGGAAAGCCGTCCTTCGTCCCCCGCTTCTCCGCCGCCCACCCAGGGCGGCGGTCTGGGTTGAGAGCAGTGGGACGCCCTTCTGGAACCGGACACCGAGCGAAGTACTCGCCGACCCCTTGCCGCCCTCGCCCGTGTTCACCGAAAGCCTCGAAGAGTTGGGCAAGCGCCTGGCTTCTCAGAGCCTGGCGATGGATCGAATCCCGCCGGGACGGGATACGTTTTTTTTTAGCGGGCGACGTCGTCGATCCGCGCCGCGTGACCAACCGAGCCATCCCCCGTCGTCCGATCCGCGTCGCGCCTTTCTCGCACGGCTTAGCGCATTCCTGGCCGGCTTCGTCGCCCCACCCGAGATAAGGGAGGTGGAGCCCGGCCGCTTTTGTATGCAGATTCATGCGGTCACCACGGAGTTGTGGCTTTCGCCTGAGGAGCGGGGTGATGGCCTTGCGGGACTATGGTTGCCATCCGCCGACAACACGGGCGCCAAGACTCATTTCAGCGCGTTGCACGACCTGAACCTTGACGCCCAGCTTCCCGAAATCGGACTGGCGATCCTGCTGGCGGCCGAGGCGTCCTGCCGTCACCAGGTTCAGGCCCTGTATCAGCGCAGACTCGAGGACCGACTTAAGGCGGAAGATAGAGTCCGCCAGCAGAAAGACTCAGTGAAGCGCCTGAGGGAGCGCCAACGTCGCGAGCAAGCCGAGCGCCGGCGGGATCGGCTTTTCGACCAGGCGGATGATTGGCGAACGGCCCGCGACATACGCGGCCTGGTCGCCGAGGTGATGTCCGGCACCTATGGAAAGCGAAAAACGAGACACCTCCAAGCATGGGCCGATTGGGCGCTGAGCGAAGCGGATGCGATCGACCCGGTGAAACAAGGCGGTCTCGTTCCGCCCGCGCAGGTGAGGAAGGCGCTGCGGGGAAAACTCAGCGGTGGACCCACTGCTGCGACAAGAGCCGCTTCTTCAGACCTTGGCGCCGAATAAACATCTCTCGCGACGGATTGCGCAGGTTGTCGAACAGAGGCGTGGGCGCGCCGCAAACGTGACGGAGAGCTGTTCGGCGTCGATCAAAAAGGTGGGCTGGCTTGGCTTGAGTGTCGGAGGCGGGCGCTGTGTCTGCAACGCCCCGCCCGTTCCGGTCGCAGGATATCGTACGACTGCGCGCGGAGCAGGCCTCGGGTAAGGCCGCGAGAATATATTCAGTACGCGCTCCGGGCGGCCGAACCCGTCGTTGAAGGCGGGTGGGAAAATACGCGGCTGAAGAGTCGGATCAGCGAGGCCGCCACGCCCGAAAGTCGCCTGAATCCGGCGTCCCCCTGATGCCTTGTTGTCCCTCTTGGGCCGGACCTATGTCTCCAGCGCGTCTGATCGCCGCCGCCGCCGCCGTCCTCGCCGGTCTCCAGGCCGCGACCCAATGCTTCGCCTGGCAGTTCCGGTATCACGCCGCGCTCGGCCCGGCCCTGCGAACGGAGGATCTGGCACTCTACTGGCCCTGGTCCATCCTGATCTGGCGGCAGCGTTTCGGCGAAGACCACTCCGACGCCTTCTCCCTGCCGGTCTCCGCCTTCCTTCTGATCGCCGCCTTCGGGTTCGGATCGACGCTTCTGTTCGATGGCGGCGCCGTGCAACGGACCCGCGGGTGGGGCGGTCTTGCGGACGCCGCGCGCGCCGGACTGCGCGACGGGGCCGGGTGTATCCTGGGTCGACTGGACGGGAGGCTTCTGGCGACCACGGACCTCCGCCCGACCCTGGTCACTGGCGGCACCCGCGCCGGCAAGGGCCGGGGCCATGTCATTCCGACGCTTCTCAGCTGGACCCACAGCGTGCTCGCCCATGACCCGAAGGGCGAGCTCTGGCGGGTCACGGCGGGATGGCGTTCGATCCACAGCCACGCCCTGTTCTTCAATCCCAGAGACCCCGTGTCGGCGCGCTTCAATCCCCTCGCCGAAATCCGGCCTGGCCCCCAGGAACTGGCGCAGGTCCAGCGACTGGTCGCCATCCTCAGCGACCCCGGCGGGTCGCGCGATGATGAAGCCATCTGGGACAAGGCCGCCTCGGAGATCATCGAGGCCGTGATCCTTCATGTTCTCTACACAGCGCCCGATGGCGAGAAGACGCTCCTGACAGTCCGTACTCTGCTCGCGGATCTGGACGCCGCCGCCGACGTCATGGTCAGAACCCTGCATCGGAATGGCCCGAACGGCGATCCCGAGGTGCACCCGTTCATCTCGACCGCGGTGAAGGGTTACGCCGCGATGCACGATCGCTTCCGCACCTCCGTGCAGGGGACGGCCCGCAGCTATCTCAAATGGCTGGCCGGAGAGGACCTTGAGCGATCCCTGTCCGCCTCGGACTTTTCGCTCGGCGACCTGATGTGCGCCGAGGCTCCGGTCTCCCTCTATGTCCAGGTCGCGCCCGCGGACGCCGTCGCTCTGAAGCCGCTGGTGCGGTTGCTCTTCTACGCCGCCGCCCAGGCGCTGACCGCCCATGAGACGAGCGACGACGCGGGTCGTCCGAAGACCCGACGGCTGCTGATGCTGATGGATGAGTTTCCGCTCCTCGGGCGGCTGGCCTTCTTCGAGAAATCCCTGCGGCTGATGAGCGGCTACGGGATCAAGACGATGTTCGTCGCCCAATCATTGAACGACATCGTCGAGACCTACGGCGCCAACAACACCATCCTCGACAACTGCCACGTCTACACCGCCTTCAGCGCGCTCGATCCACTGACCCAGGACAAGGTCTCGAAACTCACCGGCACCGTGCTCGAGCGCAAGACCAGCCGGAGCGGCCCTGCCGGCCTCGGCGCGGGACGCAGTTCGGTCTCGCGTTCGGAGATAGAACGGCCCCTGCTCGAACCCGGCGAAATCCGGGCCTTGCCCGACGACATCCAGCTGACCTTCGCCGCCGGCCATCGTCCGCTACGGACCCGCAAGGTGATGTACGATCGTCAGTCGCCCTTTCGGCGCCGCGCCGACCTCGCCCCTCCGGATCAGACCAGACGCATCGACAGCCCCGGAGCCCCGCCCCATCCCTGGGCCGGTCGCCGAAGCCTCGGCGAGGACCCCGAAGCCGCCTTGCCGCTGTTCAAGGAAGTCGAGGCCGCCATCCACGACAAGCGCGTCGCGGCCAGGGCTGCGGAGACCTACGAGCGCATCTCCACCGCCTACGCCGCCGAACAGGCGATCCTCGACGGCCTTCAGGGAGACTCCGATGGCCGCCCATGACGTGGCGACGCGGGTGCAGGTCTACCTCACCGACCCCCGGGTGATCGCCGCCCTCAATCGGGAAGCCCGCACGGCGAACATACCGTTGAGTCAGGCCGCGGGTCGGGTCATCAGCAGGGGTCTCGCCAGAAGCCTTCCCGCCGACCCCGAAGATCGTCTTCTCCAGCTTGATCGGGCCCTGCGAGACCACATGCGCTCGACCGCCCGTGACGTGCAGATCATCCAGGAGCTGCTGATTGAGGTGGCCCGCGCCTTCTTTCTCCGTCTTCCGGACGCGGTCACCGATCAGGACCCGGTGGCCCGCGCCGCCGTCGATCGCCGGATCGAAAGACTTCTCGACGACACGGCGGCGCGTCTTATCGCGGGCTCCCGATCGCAGCGTCAGCAGGTGCAGGACGAGCCTCGCAGTTTCCAATCGGGCGGGGAATGACGGCGCACCCCATCGTGGTCGAACGCAAGCTGGAAGCCCTGCGCCACGCGCTCGGGCCTGCAATCCTCGCCGCCCTTCTCGAACCGGCCGTGGTTGAGATCCTCGTCAATCCCGATGGGCGTCTGGTGCTGGACCGTATCGGAGTAGGACGACAGGACACGACGGTCAGGCTCGATCCCGATGCGTGTGAACGGGTTATCCGTCTCGTCGCGGACTATGTCGGAGAGCTGGTGACGCGAGAGACGCCGCGCCTGTCCGGCGTACTTCCGGTGACGGGCGAACGCTTTCAGGGCTTCCTGCCGCCGGTGACGACGGGACCCGCCTTTTCGATCCGCAAGCGGCCCTCGGTAATCTGGCGGTTGGAGGATTACGTGCGAGATGGCGTCATGACAGAGCGCCAGGCGGAAGCCTTGCGGAAGGCGGTCGAGCAGAGGCGCAACCTGTTGATCTCGGGCGGCACGGGATCGGGCAAGACGACCTTGGCGAACGCGCTTCTTGCGGAGCCGTCCTTCGCCGCAGATCGCGTCTTCCTGATCGAGGACACGCCGGAACTCCAGTGCGCGGCCTGGGATCTCGTCGCCACCCTGACCCGGCGCTACCCCGTGGTGATCGGCGTCGTCGATCTCGTGCGTGACGCGCTGCGTATGCGCCCTGACCGCATCGTCATCGGCGAAATGCGGGATGGTGCGGCGGCCCTGGAGACCCTGAAGGCCTGGAACACCGGTCATCCGGGGGGGCTGTCGACGATCCACGCCAATTCCGCCCCCGAGGCGCTCTCGCGGCTCGAGGACCTTCTGGCGGAAGTCGCCTCGGGAGTGCCCCGCCGAGCCATCGCCCAGTCAGTGGACGTCATTGTTCATATCCGGCGAACATCGGCCGGGCGCGTCGTCGACGCCGTTGTCGATGTCCGGGCCGCCGCCGGGGACGACTACACACTCATCCCCCACGAACTCGCGGAATGACAGGTCGGCGCATCACCAGTAGATCGCGATGATCTCGACATCGAGGATGCGGGTCTCGTCGCGTTCGAGAACCAGCGGCTCAACCGAAACGGCAGAATCGCGATCAGGCGCCGCGAGCGCCGGAAAGAGAGACAGGCCGCTTTCGACGCGGGCGCGTTCGCGAAGGGCCAAGTCTTTCACGGGAGCCAGTTCGACATCGGTCGCTTGCGACACCCATTGACCGATCCGGGCGAAGGCGGTCCGCTGATCCGAGATGGAGCTGGTTCGATCACGGACCGCATCGATCAGCCGCTCCAGTTCCTCGCCTTGCTCCGGCGAAAGGACGGCGCTGGTCTCCTGAAGGGCTGCGGCGGCATAGACCCGCAGGGCGTCGATCAGGCGGGCCTCCCCGGCTGCGGGCGGTGCTGAGGCGGAGGGCGCCGACGGCATGAAGGGCAGGCGGCCAGCCGCATTGATCTGATTGACCAGATCCGGAGCAAGCTGGCGGAACAGATCTGCAAGCTTGACCGGCGTCCAGCTGTCATGAAGTCCTGGCCGTGCGATCCTGCTCAGGACCGTGAACTCCGCGTGCGAGAACAGAACGCGCCGGATGTCTTTCCAGTAAGCCAGATGTTCGGTGACGCCGACGATCTCCAGAGCGCGGCTCTCAAGGCCAAGCGATGCGATTGCCTTTTCGTGGACGATGTAGTCCGCGCCCTGGAGGTGTACGACGCGATAGTCCACCGCGAGGCCTCGGACCGGGATGAGGCCGGCCAGCAGACGCTGGAGGATTTTGTTGATCGGCAGTATCTCTCGAAGGGTCTTGTCGGCGTTTTGCGCGGAAAACAGATCCGGAAAGTCGTCCGCCATACCCGAGAACTCGGAAACGAGCGTGCCGAGATGAAAGACCGGATCGGCCGACAGTTTGACCCTGAACTCGACGAGCTCGCCTCTGCAGAGCCGGGCGGCGGGCGATAAGACTGAAAGGTCTTGCGTCTCCAGCAAAGCCTCGACGGTCATGGCGGCGCGGGGGTCAGCACCTGGCTCGATCAGACGCAGGCCGGGAAGGCTGTGCAGTTCCCTGAACCAGGATTGCACCGTCGCCTTCTTCGACGTCTGGAGCGTGCTGCTGTTTGTCGTTTGAAACCGCGAGGTCAGTTCGGCCTTGGCGAACTGGGCGTCGACGGCGGCTTTGCCGCCGGCCTCGGCCAGGACCGTGTCTGCCAACTGCTGCGAGGTCGTGTCCGTGATCTCGCCCTTCTGGGAAGATAGCAGGCTCCGCAGGCTGACCTCGTCCAAATAGACGAATTCGCGCAAGGGCATCTTCGCGCGCTTGGCGCTCACCTTCGCCGTGGCGATCTCGGCGCGCCATCGCTTCCATCGCCTGAAAGGATTCATCGGAAGCTCCCCCGTACGTGCTGAGCCGCTATTCTTTCCCACGCGCGCGCCACGTCTTCAGCCGCGATCAGGTCGCGTCTGTCGCCGACCGCCAGAAGAGCGGCTTCGCGCCAGACGGCGTTGAGATCGGCGGCGGACCAACCCTCGGTGAGGACCGCGACATCCGCGATCGGGAGCTCGGTCTCGGTCTGCAGACCTCTGGACCCAGCCGACAGGATATCGATCCGATCGACGAGGGTCGGCAGGCCGAACTCGATGACCCAATCGAATCGACCGGGGCGGGTCACCGCGGGGTCGAGGTCACCCGGTCGGTTGGTCGCGGCGATGACCAGAACGCCCCTGTCCTCGTCATCGAAACCGTCCATCAGGGTGAGCAGCTGGGCCACAAGACGCTTCGAGAATTCGTGCGACGCTGAAGTCCGGCGTTCCGCGAGACTATCGACCTCGTCGAAGAAGATGATCGATCGACCTGAGGCGCTGTCGCCGGCGGCCGCGAACAGGCGTCGCAGGGTGCTCTCGGTGTCGCCGACCCACTTACTGACGATCGAAGGCCCGTTGACCAGGAAGAATTCAGCGTCGGCCTCTTGGGCGATGATCCGCGCGAGATGCGTTTTTCCCGTCCCGGGCGGGCCCGCGAACAGGACCCCTTTCACGGGTCTGGCTCCAATACTCCGCAGGCGGTCGCGTTGGTTGATCTGTGTCTCGATCAGCTCTCTGGCGCGCGCGACCACATCCGGAAAGCCGCCGAAATCCTCGAAGCGCGCCCCGCCTGCAGTCCTCGGAACCAAGAACTCACGGCGGATGTCGGCAGTGTCCAGACCGAAGTCCCCGCTTCGGATCGGCGTCTGGGAGACAACGCGCACGACACCCTCGCCGTCGTTGAACTCAACGGTGTTGTCCACGGCGACCAGTACGGCCAGTTCATTGCGAACGGCTATGATCCTGGAACCGGTGTCGAGGAGGACGGAGCCGTCCGGCTCGACCCGGCGGACGACGCCGACTGCGGTGGGCTCCACCCAAAGTGTGGACGGAGCAGGTTGGGGTTGGCCGTCGTCATCCACAAGCAGGATGTCTCCGGCGGCGAGGGTATCCAGATAATGGGCGTCGAACGAAGCCGTCCGGCCATCGAGCAGCCGCACCCAGGCCGTCTCCTCGGACGCGTCGAACCGCACGACCTTCATCAGTCTGCCCGTCAGGCTTGTGGACTCCGCGTTCATCGGTTCGACTGCCTCAAGCTTGCTGGTTGCAGTTAGTGGATTCGTTCAACTCTTGGGAGCGTCCATCTTCGAAATGCAGAATATTACCGGCAGGTCCGAAGCGTGAACGGAGTTCCCTGATGACCCGCGCCACTGCCGACGTGACCTCCGACGATCTGGGCGAGGTCGCCGAAGCCGAAGTCGCGCTGCTCTGCGCGAAGGCGCGGCTGATCTGCAACAAGAGCCAGAGAGATCGGACGGGTTGGGACTTCATCATCGAGTTTCCCACGCCGAGTTTCGATCCGGCCGAGCCTCTCGACGCCCGGCCGAGCGGGGCGTCCTGCCATGCCCAGGTCAAGGGGACCGCCGCCGGCGATCGGATCGCGCTGCGCCTGTCCGCAGCCGAACGGCTGGCAAAAGATCCCAAGCCAGCCTTTGTAATCGCGGTCCGTCTGGATCGTTCGGGCAAGGCCCTGAGTGGCTATCTCATTCACCTGCTCGATGCGCCTCTGGCCAAGATTCTCAAGCGCCTGCGGCGAGCTCACGCTCAGGGGCGCCACGATATCAATCATATGCAGATTTCCCTCGACATGAGGTCGTCCGGGATGCGCTTTGCCTGGACGCCAGACGGATTGCGTTCGGCCCTGGCCCAGGCCTGCGGCCCCGACCCGGGTGCCTATGTCCAACGCAAGAGAGGCCAGCTGGAGGAACTCGGCTACGAGTCCGGGCGGTTTCAGCTCGACACCACCTTCTCCGTGGCAGATCGCGGCGAGGCGATCGATGTCCTTCTGGGTTTGAAGCCGTTCGTGGCGACGTCGCTGAAGACCTTTGACACGCGCTTCGGCATACGCCTGCCGCTGGACGTTTACGGCTCCAAGGACGAGGTCGAGGTCTGGTTCAAGCCCGACGCCTTCGCCGCCTGCGCCGTGACATTCACCGGGGCGACGCTGCGAGCGCCTGCGGTGTTCCACGGCGACGCCTACCGCCCGCCGCTCGCTGCGGTGTTCAGCGAAAATGACGCCAAGATGCTTGTCCGGGCGGGGCCGTTTCTCGTCACAATCTCCGGGGCGGCGCTTCGGTTCGAAACGCAATTCAGCCTGACGGAGGATTCCAGATCGCTGTCGGAGTGGCTCAACCTGTTCCGCGCGCTGGAACACGTATCCCAGCCGGGGGGCGCGATCACGATCAAGCCGCACGGGCCGTTCGAGCCCTTCACCGTCACGCTCGACCGGCGTCCCGACAACCCCCTGCTTGGAGATTCGCCAAAGCTGGTGAGGGTGATGCAGGAGGCCGCGCGGATACTCGATCTCGTTGGGCTTGCCGACAGCCCCGAACTGCCTTTTGCAACAATCGTCGATGCCGGTCAGGATATCCGCCTGGCCGCAGGCGTTCTCCTGGATTCACCGGCTGACATCGGGATCACGATCGATCTCGAACGCCCGCTGGAGACCGGCGACCGATGCGAGTTCTTCTACGCCAACTATTTCGACTGGCGCTCCCAGCGGATTGTCTACGCGGCGAAGCTCGCCTTCCAACGTGAAACGGCGGGTGGGCTCGCCATGCGGCTCGAGACGGTCGAACCCCTGGCTGTCGAGGCCATGAACCCTGACGCCTTCCTGCCCTGGGTTGAGTGCCGCGCCGCTGGTGCGGGACTGGAAAATATCATTCGTCCCGACGGGGCGGACGCACCCCCGCCCTAGATCCATTGCCGCCGTTCGACCTGTTCATCTTCCCGTCTGGCGTCAGCGAGATAGTATTCCGCGAGACTGTTGAGCACCGCCGATGTCCGCGGCCACTCGAGGGCAGTGCCCCTGGCAAGACGTTCATAGCGCGCGGCGAGGCTGCGTTCGAGCGATCCGCCCGCTTCAGGATCCCGAACCGTCACGCCTCGGCGGTTGAGGACGCCGTTACGCAGCCCTGCCTCCAAATCCTTGCTGCGGGTCAGATCGATGACATCGCGCACGGCTTCCGCCGGCCAAAGTCCGTCGAGTCCATCGCCCGAGGCTGCGAGGATATGACCGATGCGAAAGTCGGCGATGACGCTGCGACCGCTGGCGGCGGCGCCGATTCGCGCGGTCTTCACCCAGGCCTCAAGCTGGGCGGCGTCGATCTCGCCGGCGTCGGTCGAACCGGGCACCCGAGACCAATCTTCCAGAACGTTGAACGCCTGGGATACAAGGGCGGACGCGACGCCCTGGGCCTCATCCCTGTCCACGCCGCTGTCTTTGGCTGGCGGATAGACGGTGTTGATAAGCTGCAGGAATAGGGTCGGTTCGTGGGCCATGACTTTATGGAAGGTCTTCATCCCGCGCCCGGAGTATCGGAGCAGAGAGAAATAGGTCCATTCGAGCCCGGCGACGGCCCCCTCGTCCACGTCGGGGTCGGCCTCGATTCGTCCGAGCATCTCGCTGACGTGATGGTTGAACATCGTCATCTCGTTGTGGTCGGCGATGTCGTCGCCTTGCGGAGGTTCCTGGCGCGCAGCCTCGACGAGGATTCGCTGCAGGAGCGGTGTGGGAAGGTCCAGCTCCAGATGATGGCCCACAAGATGCGATGCGTGACGCGCGCGACCCAGCGAGAGCATCCGTTCGGCGGCGTGGATGATGTCGTCTCGATCGCCGTCGATCCAGATCACACTCGCGCCACGCCAATAGGCATCGTCGATGGTGGGGCCCTGGCGCGCCGCCAGGCTCCAGGTGTCGCGCCTCTCGGGTAGAGCGCGAAGGATGCGTCCGATCGCCGTCTCGGGATTCTCGGCGCCTCGCATGGTGTCGATGAGCCGCTCGGCCCAGTCGAGACCGAGCGCGGCCTGAGCCGTGGCTACGTAGCCGTGGGCGAGACTGGCGAGGGCCATGTCATCCCCCGACAGCCCTCGAGCAACGAGGTCCTGTGCAAAGGCGTTCTCCGCCGCCGACTCGAACAGCGCCTTTCCGATAAAGCCCGGAGCCTCGACCACGGCCGCGAGATCGGCCAGCCGGTCGCGGGCGGTCTCGAGAAGTCCCGCAACGGCCCGATGGCGCAGAGCCTCGATCTCTCGATTCTGTTCCCGAAAACCCGTCGCCACCGGTCGGGGCAGCTGGACCTGATGGTTGAACAGCCAGGCCAGGGTCTTGACGGGGTCCTTGGGCTCCAGCGCCTCATAGACGGTTTCGATGTCCGACAAGGTGGATTCATCCAGAGACCAGTCGGCGTCGGGATACTGTCGATGGCGGAACAAAAGCTGACGCAAGGCGGCGCGGGTCCGGGCGCGGTCGTCTTCCTCGCCCATATCAGCGATGGCCTGACGCAGGCGGGCGACAATCGCCCTCCGCTGGACCGGGACGACCTGCTCGATCAACTCGATCATCCGGCTCCAGCGATCAGCATCTTGGCCGACATCCTCGATGAGCCTGTCGATCACAGCCTGGGCGCCTCGCGCCATCAGATCGGGCGTGACGACCTCGGGACCATCGATCGTGTAGTCTCGCCACTGGGGATGGGCGTTGGGACTCATGAAGTCGCGACCTCTCGGGCCGATAGCGACCAGCAGCGCCCAAGCCTCGGCCGCATGGGCCGTTCGCAGTCGATCCAGGACGCGAAGTCTCTCGCTCAGGGTCGCATAGGTCTGGGGCGACCAGAGCAGGAAGAGGTTGCGGAGCGTGTTCTCGGGCCGGTTCAGGCTCTTGCCGCCGGGGTCGATCGCCGCAAGGCGCGCCAGCACGTCACAGACGCGGCCGAACAGGGTCACGCTCCACGCCAGACGTTCCAGAGCCCAGAGAAGATCAGGCAGGTAGTCCGCGCCGTGGAACCCTCCCTTGTCCGCGACGAACAGGTCCGACAGGGGACTGGGCGCGTCCTCTAGCGCGTCCTCCAGCGCCGTTAAGAAGGCCGATGGCGCAGCCTCGGCGAGACGTTGGAAGTCATGGCTCAGCGACCACCAGAGGCGACTGTCGGCCCCGGACAACAGGCGACTCACGGCGCCGTCGACCCGCGCGACAGGATCGGTGAGACCGGGAATCCGGTCACCGTGCAGAGACAGAAGGATCAGGGTCTCAGTCAGACCTCGGCGGAGCATGCTGGAATAGGGGGGAACGACGCCCTTCACCGCGGCCAGCCAGCGGTCCTCCGAGTCGAGATCGTAGCGCGGATCGGGCGCGCTCATAGCGGTCTGGAAGGCCGTCAGAAGTCCGTTCACGTTCTCGACGGACAAATGCGGCGACAGCAGAAGCCATGCGTCTCGCGGCGACGTCATCTTCCACACGCCTTCCGAACGGCGCACAGGCCCGTCCGGTCGGGCCGCGTGGGCCGAGAGTTCCTGGACGACGTCCGAATAGGTTTGTCCGGCCAGACCCGCGACGAGGGCCTGGTCCTCCGCGCTGTCCTCGTTCCATCCTCCGACCAGAAGGGCGGCGAGGAGACTGCGGGAGGGCGAGATCGACCATGCCGGACGGCGACCCGGAACGTTCGGGATCAACCGGCGCAGAACGGTGAGGCTGCGCCCCGAGTCTCTGGCGAGACTATCGGCGGCCGAACGTTCAAACCCCATCGCCTCCAAGCCGCGGGATATATCGTAGCGGTGGGCCCGGGGGAGGGTCACCAGCGATGGGGAGTCGGCGGCGGCGGGGTCAAGGGCGACAAAGACGTGGTGGCCTTTGTCTGCGAGGGATTGAGCGAGGCCGGGGTCGGCCTCGGCGACGGCGAGGATGGAACCGCTGAGGCCGTCGCCGACGAGGCGGGCGGCGTCGTCAGCAGTCGGTGCGATGGTCCGGCCGAGCAGGGCGGTCGCCTGAGGCGGGGGAAGTTCCGCAATGGCGGCGTAGAGGAAGGCAAGGGCCTCTTCGGTCGATTCCGCCCGGAGCGGGAGGACAGACGGCGCAGCCCGCAACCATTTCATGACCGCGCTCGCCTGATCGGCCCGTCCTGCCAGGATCAGGTCGCGCGTGAGCGGACGTTGTGTCGCGAGAGACCATTCCTTCCAGATCTCGTCCAGAAGACGCAGGCCGTCCGGTCTCTTGCCGATGCGATGGGCGAGCCAGTGGGCGACCGAGGTGTAGCGGTCGAGGGCATGAACCAGATCGTCTCCGTCGAGGGCGAGGACATCAGCCCAGCGTCCTTCCGTGGCCCGCGCCGCCATCCATTGCTGCTTTCCGGGCCAGCGCCGGGGCGTGACGAAGACATAGGTGGCCGACTTCGGGTCCAGACCTAGGGGATCCGCCGTCCGTTTCGTGTAGTCCTTGTCCGCCTTGTCCCGAATCTTCTCGCGTTGTGTGCCGATTTCCCAGACGGATTTGCCGACGGGGAAGAGGCTGTCGGCAACTGGCGCGTCGAGGACCCCGTCCCATCCAGGAAAGCCTACGCTGTCGCCTGACGGAAATCTTAGAGCCACCTGGGGGCCGTAGGTTGCCAAGGCCAGTCGGCTGATAAGCTGCGGAAGTTCCGCCTGACCGTCGCGCCTGTCCGCCCAGTCGGACAAATCTGCTGCGGTGATCCATCGCACGGGGGCGCCCTGCCGAGCGTCGGCGGCAAAGGCGCTGGACGGCATGTCGAGGACTGCTCCCCCGCCGATGAAATGGACCCCCTCCGCCTCAAGCGCCTTGCGCATCGCCTCCGCGTTGTTGGGCATCGGGTTGCGGTGCCCGCGCTCGAAGTCGGCGACCGTGGACGATGCAACCTGGGCGGCCTTGGCCAGATCCTGTTGTGACCAAGCCAGAAGCGCACGCGCTGCACGGACCTGGGAAACCGTTAAGTCGGCCATATTGACGTCCTAGAAATACTATGACATCAGGGTACTCTATGGACTGAGGAGAGTCGAGCCAACGCAAACTCTTCATGACGAGCAGCCCGCTCGGGAAGTTTTTCGACTACAGGATGCCTGTGACCATTTTTCTTACCGCTCGGTAAGATTAGCTTGTTCTCGGTCCATAAAGCGGGCATTCTTCCCGCTCGGGAAGTCTCATGATCCATACTGCCGCAGAATTTGGACAGCGTATCGCCCAAGCTAGGCGTGACCTCGGCCTGACGCAGCGCGACCTCGCACTGGCCATCGGGGCGGGAGAGCGGTTCATCGTCGATCTCGAGGGGGGCAAGCCGACGGCTCAGCTTGGCAAGGCCCTGTCTGCCGCCCGCGCCGTCGGGATCAAGCTCGAGGACATCGGGCGGGCGCGGTTCGACCGATGACCCTGCCCCTTTTTCACGAAGCAGCGCCGATCGCCGACATCACGCCTCACCCCGACGGTCCGATGCTCCAGTATCGTCCCGAGTGGCTCCAATCGCCCGACGCCTTCCCGATCTCGCTTTCCATGCCGCTCGGCGATCGGATCTGGACTTCCGCCGTCGTCGCGCCTTGGCTGATGAACCTCCTTCCTGAAGGCGATCCCCTGCGCGCCATGATGCGGGCGCTCGGCGTCGCCCGGGAGGATGTGCTTGGCCTTGTCGAACGCATTGGCGGCGACCTGGCCGGCGCCCTGAGAGTGGGCGGGCCGCGGGTGGCGAACAACGCGGGTTACCGCGATATCGGAACCGCGGCAGACCTGGAGCGGATCATTGAAGAGCTTCCGGCCAAGCCCTTCCTCGTCGGCGACGACGGCGTGACCATGAGCCTGGCGGGAGCCCAGGAAAAACTCCCGGTCGCGGTGATAGAAGGTCGTATCGCCATTCCCCTGAACGGGGCCCCGTCAACCCATATCCTGAAACCCGACAATCCTCGTCTCGTCGGCAGTGTGGCCAATGAAGCCCTGTGCATGGTCCTGGCTAGACTCTGCGATCTCCCGACCGCCGAGGTGGCGTGCGGTCGGGCCGGCGACCGCAACTATCTGCTGGTCGAACGCTATGACCGCGAGACCGTGGCGCCCGGCGTCCGCCGGCTGCATCAGGAGGACTTCTGTCAGGCGCTGGGCCGCCCGCCGGGCTCGAAGTACCAGCACAACCAGACCGGCGTGGCCGGCCCGTCCCTGGCGGAAATGTTCGGTGTGGTGCGCGACCACATGACCGCCGTTGACACCACCCGGCTCCTTGAAGCCGTCATCTTCAACATCGCTATCGGCAACGTCGACTCACACGCCAAGAACTATTCGATCCTGCTCGGCCCCGATCGCAGCACCCTGGCGCCGCTCTACGATCTGATGTCGGGACTGTCCTGGGGCAACATCACGCCGAACCACGCCCAGTCGATCGGGGACCAGCAGCGTGGACCCTACATCTACGGGAGACATTGGCGGCGAATGGCGGAGGCCTGCGGACTTGCCCCGGCCGCAACCGTACGCCGGGTCGGCGAGGTGACGCGCCGTATCCTGGCCCGGCTTCCCGAGGCTGCACTGGCGGTTCGCGCGATGCCGACCGACCCGGCCATGCTGGACATTTTTGTCCACGCCATCGCCGAGCGCGCCGCCACGGTCCAGGCGCATGCCGTCATAGAGGGGCCGGCGGGGCCGGTCGCCGCTCCCATAGACCACGCCTCCAGTGACGTGGGTTATGGGTAAGCCGGGCGTGACCGAGGCGCGGGCGACCTCTAAGGCATCCAGACGCAAAGACGTCTCGACCACGCGATCCACCTCCGGTGCGGGTTATGATTTCGAGGACCAGGTCGCGGCCTGGATCCTGTCGAAGGCTGTCGTAGGCGACCCTGTCGCGGGAATGGGCGGCGAAGCGCGGCGGGTCCAGTTTCAGACAGCTGCGGCGGGCTGGGCTCTCGACGATCTGCTGGTCGAAGTTCTGAAGGAAGAGCAACCTCGCCGTCTGTCTATTTCCTGCAAGGCCAGCGTCCAGGTCACCGCATCGGGCCTGCCAGACGACTTCGTCTCAGCGGTCTGGCGGCAGTGGAGATCCACCAACGGACCCTACGACCAGCTGACCGATGAGATGGCGCTGGTCACCCAGATCGTCCACCCGACCTTTCAGGCCCGGTGGCGCGACCTCAAGACATGGTGCGAGGACGATGCGCCAGACAGTCAGGCGATCATCCGCATCGAGGCTTCCCGTCCGCATCTGATAATGTTCGACAAGATCCGCGGCGCCGCGGACGCTGCGGAGACCGTCAGCCTCATCCGGCGCCTGCATGTCATCTCTCTCGACCTGCAACTGTCGGCGTCGATGGTTCGTGACGACGCCGTGGGATCCCTCCGACGAGGCCTGGCCGATGGCCGCCTGACGGAGGCCGAAGCGCTATGGACGACTCTCAATGCGGCGGCCAAGGCGGCGCGTCTTGGTGGGGGAACGATCCGGCTGCTCGATCTGTGGGCTCAGCTGCGGCGTTCCTTTGTCCTAGTGGATCATCCCGACTATCGCCCGGGCTGGGCCGCGCTCAGAACCCTCTCCGACGACCATACGGCCCGCATCGAAACCCACCTGGCCTCAGGGTGGAGCTTGCCGCGCGTCGAGGCCCGCAAGGCGCTCGCCGAGAGCCTGGCCGGATCGGCCGTCGTCTTGGTTCATGGCGAGTCCGGCGCGGGAAAGTCCGCGCTCGTGCAGACAGTCCTCGAGGCCCAGTTCGTCGGCGCGCGCCAAGTCTGGCTGGGACCCGACGCCCTGAGCCGGGCGCTGGGCGACAACTCGAGATCGTCCATTCCCCTGGCGCGCCCCTTGGCCGAAACCCTTGCGGCCACCGCGACGGCTGACACCATCCTGATCCTCGATTCCACCGAGAAGCTGGATCCGGAACTCCTTCCGGCGGTCGGGCGTCTGATCGGCGATCTTCAACCGGCAAGCGCCGACCGGACGGACGTGAGAATCGTTATCCTCAGCGGCTCCGATGGCCTGGATGCGCGTCTCGGGCGGCTGGCGACGGCAGGACCTCTCAAAATCCACACGGTCGAACCGTTGGGCGAGGACGAGGTGAAGGCCGCTCTCAGGTCACGAACAGAGCTTGCCTGGGTCGCCGAACACCCCGCCACCGTCTCTGCCTTGACCAATCTGAAGACCCTTGCCTGGATCTGTCAGGCAGGGGCCAGCGTGCTGCAGCCTGCCAGCGGACTCGTTTCTCTTCCGGCGATCGCCGACAGACTGTGGACCCTCTGGACCGGCGGGAGCGCGGCCGTGCAGGGGATGGTGATGCGCCTCGCTATCCGTGAGGCCGCCTTCGAGCGCAGTTTCCCTCTCAGCGGCTTGCCGCCGCCCGACGTGGTCCTTTTCGAACAGGCCGCAGCCTCTTTGCCGCTCAGGGTGGCGCGCAATCGACTGCGCTTCGATCACGATCTTGCGGCGGACTGGGCGCGGTTCCAGCATCTGAAAGAGATCGCTGACGACGTCGACGCGTGGTCGGTCCATGCGGCCAACCCTCTTTGGACGCCCGCGCTGCGCCTGCTCGGTCAGTATCTGCTTCGCGAGCCCTCCGGGGCGGGCGTCGGGACGGCGTGGGATGTCACCTTCGCGGCGCTTCCCGCTGAGGGCCTCGGGCTTGTGGCGCGCGACATCCTTCTCGACGCCCTCTACCTCGATCCGCAGGCCGACCTTTTCCTCGAGTCGCATCGCGATCTGCTCTTCGCTCAAAGCGGGGCTTGCCTCGCCAGGATGCTGAGACGGTTTCACCACAACGCGACAGCCGTTGCGCCGCTGGCCGCGCTGAATCTCAAGCCTGGCCTCCAACTGTATTTCGACGCCGCCTTCCGGCGACCGCTCCTGGGCCGCTGGCGGTCGATCGTGCCCTTCCTCGCAAGACACGAGACCACGATCGCGGGTCAGATGTCTTCGACCGTTGCGCGGCTGTGCGAAACATGGCTCTCGCAGACCCCGGAGCGATATGCCGATGGCTCGCCCTTCGCCTGGCGGCGGGAGCTGGCGTCACTGGCGCTCGCCACCGGAAGGGCGGTTCAGGTCGCCGTCGCGTCTGGCGGTCACATGATGGGCGAGCCTGTCCGCGATATCTTCAAGGCGGTTCTGAGAGGCGCGAGTGACCTGCCGGATGAGGTCGCCGGTTGGGCGCTGGAGATGGCGCGCCGACGGCCGCTCGAGGCCGAAACGGCGAAGCTCGTGGAAGCGAACAAGGCAGCGGCGGTTAAAGAGGCCGAGCTGCGGCGGCAGGCAGCGCCGCCACGGGGTCTGTCGTCGGGGGGCGGGGCAGGCTGGTGGCGGCCGAACCCTCTCCCAGCTTGGCCGCTGGGGCCGAATGGGCGAGTTCACGACGATTTCCGTCACGTCATGATCCACGAACTCGCGGCGCACCGTTTGTACGCCGTGCGGCCAGACGATGCCGTGGAGATCCTGCTGGCGTGCCTCGTCGATGAGGCCCCGACCGACGAAATCGGGGCGTCCCGTCTCGATCGGGATCTCGGCTTGCAGGCCGACGGGGGATCCTACCCGACGCTGTTCTGGAAGAGCCCCTTCTACACATTGCTGGCTGTTTCGACCGAGCCTGCGATGAGCGCTCTCGTCCGTCTGGTCGACTTCTGCACGGAACGTTGGGCTGCCGATGTCGGCGATGAGGACGTCGCCGGCGTGACCCTCGTCATGGCGGATGGGGAGCCGCAGCATTACGTGGGCGACGCCGAACCCTTCGGCTGGGGCCAGGACGAGAGTCTCGATGCAGGACAGTTGCACTGCGCGCTTGATGCTTTGGAACACTGGCTTTGCAACCGCATAGACCAGGGCCAGGATGTCTCGGAAACAGTCTCGACCCTGCTGACGAGCTCTCGCTCCACGGCGGTGATCGGCGTTCTCGTCAACGTCGGGAAATACAGTCCGGATCTGCTCAAGGGGCCTTTGCGCGCTCTGTTCACCGATATCCAGGTGGTGCACTGGGACCGCGCCCGGGTCGAGGCGACCGACCAGCGGGCCCGTCTGACCGGTTTCACGCAACAGGCCGAACCTGGCGGTGAGGTCGCCCGCAAGTGGACCCAGGCGCAACATCGCCGGACGACGCTGCAGGATGTTGCGCATGGCTGGTTGACTCGGGACGCGGAGCCCCCGATCTGGCTGGCGGCCATCTCGCGCACTTGGCCCGTTCCTGAGGGCGGAAAGTTCGCGATCGAACATCGCGGCCTGCTGGCGACGCTGGATGCCGAAAACTACCGGGAGTCTGGTCCGGACGGACCCCGGCTTTTTCGCCTGCCGTCCGACGTCGAAACCGACATCGCCAGCTTCAATGCCAGAGGCCAGCCCAAGGCGGACCACCTCGGCTTCACCCTGATGGTGCGCGCGTGGCTGCACGCCGGGACGAACTTCGACGCTGCGCAGGCGGCCCGGATGGTCCGCTATATGCGCGAGACGCCGACCGACTTGGATTGCAGCTCGGATGATCGCCGACCGAACACGGTGGCGGCTGCGGCCGCGCTTGTTGTTCTGGCATCCGACTGGCTGAGGGGCGAGCCGGGCGTCGCCGCCGAAGCGGAGGCTATCCTCCGGGAAGAGATCGACGCCCTCGACGCTACAGTAGGGGCCACCCGGGACCTGAGTCATCTTCCAAGCGGGCTCGACATTCTGGCCCGGGCGGTTGTCGGACGCTGGGTCCAGGGCCACGCCGGATGGGACCGGCCCATGGTCACCCTGCTGACGTCCGGCGACATGCGCGCAGTCGCTGTGGTCATCGACACCGCGCATCAGGGCCGCACGGCGCTCGGGAGCCGGTGGTGGCGTCTCCTGCAGGTCGGCCTGTGGTCATCGGCCCTGTTTCTTCTCCGGCCCCGGCACGAGGATGACCCGAGAGCGGCTCATCGCTGGGCTCGACGGCTGGTGAGGCTCCGTAGATGCGATCTGTCGGTACCAACAACGGTCGCCGATATCGATTTCGCGGATATCCAGGGGCGTCTGACGCGGCTGCTCAACACCATCGCCAATCGGCCTCTTCCTGAGGAGAACCTGTGGCGGCGGGACCGGTCATCGGGCCTGTGGATGCGCGACCAGCTCTTCGGGGCGACATTCGGTTGGCTCGTCGAGGGCCCGACGCTTCCGCCCGATCCGTCGCCGGAGGAGCGGGACCTGCTCCTGCGCCTGTTCCGTCACCTCCAACCCCGGCTGGCGCGGCTCTCCGGCCCTCACCAGGATTCGACGGCCCCGAACAGATTCGAGTATCGCGTGATCGCCAGGCTGGCTTCGCTCAGCCTCCGGCCAGGAGAAGCGACGGCGTACTGGCAACCAGTTTTGGCGATGGGGCCCAGCGCCAAGATCGTCGTCTCCCAGTTCCTTCAGGGTGTCTTTCTCGGGGCATCGGCTTCGAGATCGGCGGACTTTGTGCGGTTGTGGCGGGCTCTACTGGACTTTGTCGCGAACTCGCCGGTCTGGCGCGAGGGGGCCCAATGGCATCAGCGCGACCGGCTTTGGCGGCAGCTGCTCGGGCTCGAAAGCCCGGGCGCCTTTGTCGATCTGGACGGCCTTGACCAGCATATGGCGGCCATGAAGCCCTACTATGCCCGCTGGGCTGCGACGCATCTGACGCCGGATGACGACAACGCCGCCGCCCTCTGCAGCTTCCTGCGGACCCGCGTCGGCAAGGCGTTGCGCCTGGACGGCCTGCAATGGCTTGCCCGTGCATTCCGGGGTGAGCCTGAGCCCATCTATTGGCGCCGCGAGAGCCATCTTGGCCCCACGGCGGTGGAGTTCGTGGATGTGCTGCTCGAAGAAGACACCGCCGCCTTGAAGGGAAGTCAACCGGCCCGTGAAGCCGTCGTCGCGATCTGCGCGGTCCTGCTCGCTCGCAACATTCCGGCCGCCCTGGCCTTGCAGGACAAGATCGCCCTGAAGCTCTAGCGTGTCGCGCGCGTCTTTGGTTGTGGGCAGGCATTCCGCGAGTCTACGGAGACTATCCTCGACACCGGGAGAGCGGGATGGATTCGACGCTATTGTCATCGCTATCACTGCATCTGCTGAGCGGTGTCCAAATCGCCTTGCACCAGCCGGCCGCCGCCGGGCCCGGGAGCGGACCCGTCACAGCCGCCTTGATCGGCGCGGCCGCTGCGGTGTCGGGAATCCTGATAAAGGATTTGGGGCTGTCCGTGCTCACCGAGCGACGGGGTCGCAAGCGGAGTGAAGCGGAGGTCTACCGGCAGTATCTGGCGCCCCTGGCCAACGCCTGTGAGAAGGTGGTCTGGCGATGCCATGAGGTTTTCGTAAAGCGCCGGCACCGGTTTCTTCGCGTCTCGACGCTGCCGCTGGAATTCAACGCCTACAAACGACAGAGCACCCTGTACCGGCTGGCGTGCGTCATCGGTTGGATACGGGGGATGAGCCGCGAACTTGCAGCGGCGCCCCGACGGGCTGAAGCCTTCCTGGGTCCGGTCGACAAACAGATCGCCGCCTTTCAGTTCGCCCTGGCCGAAGGCGACCATGTCGAACTGCATCGCCTGCAGGCCATCGCCAGCCTGTGGCGGATGGATTTGACCAGCCTGTCCGAGGCGGCCCGCGACGACCTGGCCTACAGGTTTGAGCTGGAACTCCATGGCCCGGTTCTGACGAGGCCTGGGACAAGCGGCGTGCCTCTGCGCGATCTTGATGACATCGGACGGTTCGATGTGTGCACACGTTTGGCCGGACGTATCGCCAGCGCTACCGGACAGAGCATTCCGACCGCTCGCGTTCAGAGCACGTTAGCCGAGGCGGTGACGGCCTTGTCCTATCGCGAGGCCTGGATCTTTCGGGACTGGCAGGACGCCATCGGCGACGCCATGCTGGAGCCGGACCCGGACTCCGTCCGGCGCTACAGGGTGATCGGCTATGAAGCCTTCTGCGCTCTGATCGATACTTCGACGTCGCCCTGGTTCAGAGCCTTGGCCTCGACGATAGAAGATCTTGATCTGGACGCGCCGAACCCCAGCGACGTCCGACTGCAGCAGCTCAAGGATGTCGCCGACGCGTCAGCCGCAATCCTCCTCGCTCTCGCTGAAATCCCGGAAGAACGGTTTCTCGTCAAAGACAAAATCGCAAAGGCGGCGGCGGCGCTCATCGCCGCGTCCTGAGGCTCCGGACGATGGCCATCCGGGGGATCAGGGCCGCCTGCCTACCCCTGGAGACAATATTCGCGACGCGAACGTATGCGAGATGCCGATGTCCGGTCGCCTGCGCTCGCGCTGCGCGCCCCGGATCAACTCGACATTCTCGGGTTTGCTAGCGCGAGCAAGGTTGGCTTGGAGCGGTCTTAAAGACCGGTGGCGGAAGGGTTTTGCCCGCTCACGGTTCGGTCGCCGTACCTGGCTCTAGGGATCGTCTCGATTCATCCCGATCCTTGAAACTTCACAGTCACGCCGTCAGTGCATGCAAGCCGCCAAAATATATTCACAGGTCTTGTTGACAGATTGTGGATGGTTTTGCTTGCCTTGGGTCGTCAACGCAGACCTTGCGGACCGATCAGGAAACAAACCCATGCGGCGTTTACTTCAACGTGGCCTTCTGGCCGCGACGGTGACTTGCGGCCTGCTGTCGGCAGGGCAGGCCTTGGCGGGCGGTTCAGGCATGCCCTGGGAAGGGCCGCTGCAACAGATCGTGGAGTCGGTCACCGGGCCGGTGGTCCAGGCCGCGGCGGTCATCGCCGTGGTCCTGTTCGGCGCCGGCGTCGCGATGAGCGAGAACGGCTCTTCGATGCGGCGCGGGCTCGGCATCCTGTTCGGCCTGTCGATCGCCTTCGCGGCCTCGACCTTCTTCCTCGAGTTCTTCGGGTTCGCCGGCGGCGTGGAGATCGGCTGATGACCGGCTCGCCGTCAGACGCGCGCCCCGCGGGCTGGGACCTCCCGGTCGCCGGCGCCCTCACCGATCCGGTGACGATCGCGGGCATGCCGCGGGACTACGCCATCCTGATGGGAACGATCGCGCTGATGCTGGGCCTGGCGCTGCGCATCTGGTGGCTCGGGCTTCTGTGGTGGGCGGTCGCCCATGCCGTCGGCCTCTACGCCGCCCGGTCCGACAAGCGGTTCTTCGACGTTCTGCGGCGCCATCTCGCCGTCCCCGGTCATCTGGACGCCTGAGGGCTGACCATGCGCTTCCTGGACGAACATCGACGGCGTCCGGCCCTGCTGGCCGACCACTTGCCCTGGGCGGCCCTGGTCGCGCCCGGGATCGTGCTGAACAAGGACGGCTCCTTCACCTCGGGCCTGCGGTTCCGGGGGCCGGACCTGGAGTCCGCTTCAGACGCGGAGCTAATGTCTGTACGGGCCCGGCTGAACAATGCGCTCAAGCGGCTCGGCAGCGGCTGGTGCCTGCACGTGGACGCCCGGCGCCGCCCGGCCGACCCCTATCCGCAAAGCGCGTTCGAGGACGGTGCGGCCTGGTTGGTCGATGCGGAGCGCCGCGCGCTGTTCGAGATGAGCGAACGCGCCTTCGAGACCGATTACCGCGCTGCCCTCACCTGGCTTCCGCCCGCGGACCAGACCCGACGCGTCGAGCGGTGGCTGTTCGACGGAGCGGAACCGGCCAGCCGGGACTGGCGCACGGCCCTGGATGCCTATCGTCGCGAGATCGCGCAGATCACCGACCTGATCGCCGACGCCCTGCCGGAGGTCGAGCCGCTGGATGACGGGGCCTTGCTGACCTGGCTCCACGCCTGCGTCTCACCGCGCCCGGTCACGCTCGAGGCCCCGGAGACCCCGATGTTCCTGGATGCCTGGCTGGCGGATGCGCCGCTGGTTGGCGGCGTGGCGCCGACCCTGGACGGACACACCCTCAAGGTCATCTCTGTCCGGGGCCTTCCGGCGAGCACCCGGCCCGGCCTGCTCGATGCACTCGGGGCCCTGCCGTTCTCCTATCGCTGGTCGGCGCGATGGATCGGCCTGGACAAGGCCGACGCCGAGGTCGAGCTGGTCAAGCTGCGCAAGCGGTGGTTCGCCAAGCGCAAGGGCGTCGGCGCCCTGCTGCGAGAAGCGATCACCAAGGAGGAGGTCCCGCTCCTCGACACCGACGCCGCCGCCAAGACCGAGGAGTGCGACGGCGCCCTGGAGGCTCTGGGATCCGACGCCTGCGCCTATGGCTATCTCACGACCACCATCACGGTTCTGGCGCGTGATCCAGAACGGGCCTCCGAGCAGGCGCGCGCCGTCGAGGCCACCCTCAACGCCCAGGGGTTCATCGCCCGCACCGAGGATCTCAACGCGGTCGAGGCCTGGCTCGGTTCTCTTCCCGGCGAGCCCTATGCCGACGTCCGCCGCCCCCTGGTCTCGACGCTGAACCTCGCCGATCTGTTGCCCGTGTCGGCGGTCTGGGCCGGTCCCGCCGGCGACGCCCATCTCGGCGGGCCCGCGCTCGCGGTGGCGCGCACCAGCGGCTCGACGCCGTTCCGACTGGCCCTGCACGTCGGCGACGTGGGCCATACGATGGTGGTGGGTCCGACCGGCGCCGGTAAAAGCGCCCTGCTGGCCTTTCTTGCGCTCCAGTGGTTCCGATATCCCGGCGCCCGCGTGGTCGCGTTCGACAAGGGCCGCAGCGCCCGGGTCGCGGCGCTGGCCGTCGGCGGCCGGTGGCATCCGCTGCAGTCGGGCGGCGATTTCACCCTGCAACCCCTGGCCCGGATTGACGACGAGGGCGAGCGCGCCTGGGCTTCGGAATGGCTGGCCGACGCCGTGCGGCTGGCCGGCCTCGAACCCGTCCCCCGGGTCCGCGAAGAGATCTGGGCCGCGCTCGGCGCCCTGGCCCAGGCACCGGTCGGCCAGCGAACCCTGACGGTGTTCTGCGCCCTCGTTCAGGACAAGGCGGTCGCGGCCGCTCTTGAGCCCCTGACCCTGAAGGGCCCGCACGGAGCGCTCGTCGACGGCGTGGCCCCGGAGGGCGAGCCAGTGGCGGCCTTCGAATGTTTCGAGCTGGAGAGCCTGATGGCGACCCCGTCGGCGGTCGCCCCGGTGCTTGGCGCGCTGTTCCACGAGATCGAGCGCGGCTTCGACGGTAGGCCGACCCTTCTGGTTCTGGACGAGGCCTGGCTGTTCCTCGGCGAGACCGCTTTCGCCGCCCGCATCCGGGAGTGGTTAAAGACGCTGCGCAAGAAGGCGGTGGCCGTCATCTTCGCCACCCAGTCTCTGGACGACGTGGTGCGCTCATCCATAGCCTCGGCCCTGATCGAAAGCTGCCCGACCCAGATCTTCCTGCCCAATCCCCGCGCCCTCGAGCCGGCCTCGGCCGATCTCTACCGGATGTTCGGCTTGAACCAGCGCCAGCTCGAGCTGATCGCCTGGGCGACGCCGAAGCGCTCCTACTACCTGCGCCAGCCCGCCGGCCGACGGCTGTTCGACCTGAAGCTCACCGGGGCGGGACTGGCCCTGTGCGGATCATCGTCGCCCCAGGATCAGCTCCTCATCGAGGAGGTCCTGGCGGGCCTGGATCCGAGAGACCCGCGTCCGGACCGCTTCGTCCGGGAATTCCTGAAAGCCAAGGGAGTGCACCATGTCGACAACGTCTTCGACAGCTTCGACCCGTTCACCAGCGATCGGCTCGCGGCCGAATAGAAGGGCCCTCGTCGCCCTGGCGGCCCTGTCTATCGCCACAGCCGCGACCGTCGCCCCCCCGGCGCGCGGCCAGCAGATCGTCTTCGACCCCCGCGCCCACGTTCAGACCAGCCTGCAGGCCGCGCGCCAGCTTGAGAGCCTCGCCAACGAGGCCCGGCAGCTTGCCAACGAAGCCCGGACCCTGGCGGCTTCGCCCTACAGCCATCTCGCCGAATCCTCGGCGACACTGCGGGACATCGGCGAACTGGCCCGCACGGTGCGCGGCACCGCCTCGACCCTCCAGGGCGTTCAGCGGCAGTTCTCCGATCTGTACCCGGACGATCTCTCGACCGCGGACCTTCTGGCCCTCGGCGGCCAGCGCAACACGACGGCGCGACGTACGGCCGAGGACGTCGCCCGCTCCGCCGCGGAGCTCGAACGTTTGAGCGAAGGTCGCGACCGGAGGCTCAGGGGCGCCTTGTCGGCGAGCGAGACGGCCGAAGGCCAGACCGCGGCGATCCAGTCCTCCACCCAGATGCTGGCCGTGCTCGCCGAAGACCTGGCGAGCATGCGGACCACCCTGCTCGCCCAATCGCGACTGATGGCCGAGGCCACGGCGCGTCAGGCGGCCGAGCGCGACGCAGCGGCTGAGGCGCGCCGGCGGTTCTGGGGTCGGACTTCGATCGCCCCGCGCGCGCCCATGTTCGACCCTCTCAGCCACGCCAGGGACTGAGGATCATCCGATGGCAGGCCCCGACATGGAAACCCCGAACGAGCTGATGGTGGTGTTCTCCGACACCGTCACGGCAGGCTTCGACGCCCTGCAAGGCTCGGTCAACGGCGTGTTCGGACTTCTCATAGCCCTCGTCGTCGCCTTGACGGGGATCCAGTGGGCCCTGTCCCCGAACCGCGACGTCCTCGCCTCCGGGTTCGGAAAGGTGCTGCTGATCGGGGCCTTCGCCTGGCTGATCAACGACTGGCAACAGCTGTCGGAGACCCTCTACGCCGGCTTCCTCGAGCTCGGTCTGACGGCGGGCGGCGGCTCCCTGTCCCGGGAAGAGTTTCTCAACCCGGGCGCCATTCTTCAGCAGGGGTGGGAGATCGTGAAGGCGCTCGGCGAAACGCCGGCCCCCGTCGACAACCCGCTCGATGTGATGGGCAATCTGGTCGACGCCCTCATTCTCGGTCTGGCGATGATCGGCATCATGCTGGCCTTCGCCATCCTCGCCCTGCAGATCATCGTCTCCCTGCTGGAGTTCAAGATCGTCACGCTCGGCGGCTTCGTCCTCCTGCCGTTCGGGATCTGGAACAAGACCGCCTTCCTCGCCGAACGCCCCCTCGGCTACGTCGTCTCCTCCGGGCTGAAGGTCCTCGCCCTGGCCATCGTGGTCTCGGGGGCCCGGACCATCTTCGACCAGCTGCAACCGTCGTCGAACCCCGACGTCTACGAGGCCCTGACCATCCTGGTGGCGTCCCTGCTTCTGGCGATGCTGGCGATCTTCATTCCCAACCTGGCCTCCGCCCTGGTGACCGGCGGACCCGCGCTGGGCGCCGGTTCCGCATTGACCGGCGGCCTCGCCGTGGCCGGAGCCGGGGCGCTCGTCGCCGGCGGCGCGGCCGGAGCGGGGGCCATGGTGGGGCGGGCGGCGTCGGTCAGCGGCTCCGCGCGATCCGCATCGGGCGCCGCCGCCTCCGCCCGGCCGCCGAACGGCGGCAGTCCGTCATCGGGCGGCGGATCGTCGGGTCCCAAGCCTCCGCCTTCGTCACCCTCGGGTTTCGGGGCTTCCGTGGGCGGACGATCGCCATCGCCGGCTCCCGCCGCCTCCGCGTCCTCGCCCCTGACCGAGCCTTCGACGTCGTCCGCTCCTCCGTCGGCCGGAGAAACGCCATCGGCAAAGTCCGGGAGCGCCAATCCGCCGTCGCCGGCAAGCTCCGGACCGGGCGCTGGCCGGCCCTATCCGTTACTGCCCCAGGACGCGCCCGCGTCGACCGCCCGATCTCCGTCCGGTCGTTCGGCCGCCCTTCAGGCCTTCTTCGTCGCCAACAGCGGCCGCGGCCTGATGCCGGCGGGCGAGACCAGCGGAGCCCTGTCCCCCCGAATTCGCCCAGAGGAGAGCTGATCCATGCATCCGTTTTTCAAACCCAGGCGGCGGCTCACCGCTTCGCCGGACGCCACGCCCTACCAGCGCGCCGGCCAGGTCTGGGACGACCGCATGGGCCTTTCGATCGCCCACGCGCGCAATTGGCGCCGGATAGCCCTGGCCAATCTGGGACTGGCCGCCTTCCTTGGAGCGGGTTGGTGGGTCCAGGCGGACAGGGCGATCGTTCGGCCGTTCGTCGTCGAGGTCTCCGACTGGGGCCAGACCCAGAGGATCACGGCGCTGGACGGACGTTACGAGCCGACGGAGGCCCAGACCGGCTACGCCCTGGCGCAATGGATCCGCGATGTCCGGTCCAAGTCGATCGATCCGATCGTCATCCGCCAGAACTGGCTCAGAGCCTACGACCTGGTGACGCCCAAGGCCTCGGGCTTCCTCGACGACTGGGCCCAGGCCCGGGACCCCTTCGCCGAAGCGGGGCGCGAAGCGATCAGCGTCGAGGTTCTCAACGTCGTCCGGCGCAGCGACCGGACCTTCGATCTTCAGTGGCGAGAGACGCGCTTCATTAACGGGCAACAGGCCGGCGCCGAACGCTGGCGCGCCCTGATCACCGTCACCCAACAACCCCCGAAGACCGAGGCGGAGCTGATGAAGAATCCCCTGGGCCTTAAAATCGAGGATATCTCATGGACCCCCGACGCCTCCTGAGCGCGGCCGCCCTCTGTCTGCTCGTCGGCGGGTGCACCCTGCTGCGACCCGACGCCGGCGCCTCTCCCGTAGCGACGCCTTTAGCGAGCTCGCCTGAACCGGCGGCCCTTGTCTCGCCCGTCTCCGCGCCCGACGAAGAGGTCGCGCCGCCCCCGATCGTGCTTCCCGCCGTTTCCGAGACATCGTCTACGACCCGGGGACCGCGGCCCTATCTCGCCGAGATCGAACCACCCCGCCCGCCCTCCAGACGCGCGTCGGATCGCGACAGGGCGGCCGAGCCGACGGGACGCCTGGCCATCGCCGCCGCCAACCGGTCGGCGCGCGCCGCCTCCAGCGAGGACGCCTTCGTGGGTGGCGTGCGCGTCTTCGCCTGGAGCGAGGGCCGGGTCTATGAGGTGTGGACCGCGCCGTTGCGCGTCACCTCTCTGACCCTCGCGCCTGGCGAGACCGTCTCGGCCAAGGCGGCCGGCGACACCGTCCGCTGGCAGATCGGCGAGAGCCAGTCCGGAGCAGGACCGAGCGTGCGCACCCACGTCCTGATCAAGCCACTGCAGACGGGTCTGGAAACCAATCTGGTGATCACCACCAGCCAGCGTGTCTACCTCCTAACGCTGCGCAGCGGCCCGCCGGACGCCTTCAATGCGGCCGTGGCCTGGGACTACGGGTCCGCCAGGGCGAGCTTCATGGACACCTCGGTCTCCACCGACGCCATGCCGCCCGTCGATGTCTCGGCGGTCACCCCGCAAGGCCCGCTGGACGCTCGCTACCGGATCGACCCGCAAGGGCGCGCGCCCCGATGGGCGCCGACAGCCGTCCTCAACGACGGCGTCCGGACCTTCATCACCCTGTCTCCGGACGCGGCGATCGACGAGGCGCCGGCCCTGTTCGTCCGTTCAGGCGATGAACTCCAGCTCGTGAACTACCGCCAGGCCGACGGCGTGCTGATCGTGGACCGGGTCTTCGACGAGGCTGAACTGCGGCTGGGAGACCGACGCCCGCAAATCGTCCGGATCCGCCGCCTTGAAGGAGCGCCCCGATGAGCATGTCTTTCCCACCTGACGACCGTCGCCCCGCCGAGGAGCCGGGCGAGGCGCCCGGTGCGCCGCCGCAGCCCAAGGCCCCACCGCCTCCGCTGATGGGTCGTGCGGCCAGGCCGACCGCCGTCCGTATTCGCAAGCCTGTCGTCCAGGCCATGGTCGCCGGCGCCGCCCTCCTGCTGTCCGGCTCCCTGGCCTGGGCCTTCATCATCCAGCCGGATCTCAAGGCCAAGGCCCGCGACGCGGCCGAGGGAGATCGCGTGGAGGAGACGCGAGGCGGTGTCCGCCCCTCAGAGCGGGTCACCGAACAGCCCGCCAGCTATGATCGTCTACCAACCGGAGCCGGAGAGTTGCCGGAGCCGCGCGGGCCGGGAGAAGGGACCAGAACAGACAGCGCCATCGCTTCGCCCGCGCCGATCCCTTCCTCGCGCTATGGCCCGCCGACGGCGTCGCTCCCCCGGGGGCCGGGGCCCGCCCAGCAGGCCGCGGCCTCGGGGCTCTTCTTCGAGGGGGGCGACCGTCCAGCCATATCGGCCGACCGGGCGACGACCGCCGCGGTGCAGGATCCATCCAGCCGGGACTACGGCGCGATCTACAGTCCTCACGGCCTGGTCGCCCCGGTCTCGCCCTATGAGTTGAAGGCCGGAGCGATCGTTCCCGGGGTCCTTCTGACCGCCGTCGACACCTCCCGACCTGGCCCGGTGGTCGCCACGGTGACCCAGAATGTCTTCGACTCGATCACGGGCCGGCATCTCGTCGTGCCCCAGGGAACGCGCCTGATCGGTCGGCATGAGGGTGAGAGCGCCCATGGCGACCGCCGGGCTTTCCTCGTCTGGGACCGGATGGTTCTGCCCAACGGCAAGAGCCTGATCCTGACCGAGGAGCCGGCGGTCGATGGTCAGGGAGCCGTCGGCCTACAGGGGCGAACCCAGCGCAGGCTGTGGTCGCTCGGTGTCGCCAGCCTCTTCGCCGGGGCGATCACGACCCTCGGCGAACTGGCCCGGGGCCACTCCGACGACCGTTCGGCAGTCGCCAGCGCCGGGGACGCCGCCTCGATCGAAGCGTCCCAGGTCGGCGGGCGCCTGATCGATCGGGAGCTCGGCGTCCGCCCTTCGATCCAGATCAGGGCCGGGGCGCCCGTTCGGGTGATGATCACGCGAGACCTGATCCTGGAGCCCTACAGCCGATGACCCGTCGCCAAGTCTTCTTCGCACACCGTCTCGTACCCCTGAGTGTCGGCCCCATCCTCGGCCTCGTGCTTCTTGGCGGCGCCATGATCGACGGACCCGCGCTCGCGATCGTGAACGAGAGCCCGAGCCTGCCCAGAGGACTCTATCTCCGGAATGACGCGGCTTCGCCCGAGCGCGGCGCGGTCGTGACCGTGCCCCAGCCGCCTTCGGTCCGTGCCTATCTGGCGCGGCTCGGCATGCCCGCTGACGTGCGGCTCATCAAGCGCGTGGCGGCGACAGCCGGGGACGCGGTCTGTTCCGATGGACGGTGGCTGCTCGCGCCGGGACGAATGGTCGAGGTTCGCGGCAAGGATCGCACCGGCGCCGAGCTGCCCGTCTGGCGCGGTTGCCGTCGGCTTGGGGCGGACGAACGCTTCCTGCTGGGCGATACGCCGACCAGCCTTGACAGCCGGTACTTCGGACCGGTCCGCACCGCCCAGATCGAGGGCGTCTATCGGGAGACCCTGACATGGTGAAGTTCATCGGCCCCGCGGCTGTGGCGACGGCTCTGGCCCTGCTGTTCCCGGCCAGTCCCGCCGACGCGCAGACCCCCATCGACTGGCGCCGCGCCGGCGGCGATCTGTTCGCCGGCGTGGCGCCCCAACCCACGACGACGCCTTCGAGCGACGGCGCGCTGGCGGCGTTCGCCCGTCTCGCCTCACCCGAGCAACCCTACGGCCTGGCGATCGCCGAAGCCGCCGAACGTCACGGCCTCGACCCCAAACTGCTGCACGCCCTCGTCATCGTCGAGAGCGCCTACAGGGTCGAGGCCTGTTCGCCGGTCGGGGCTTGCGGTCTGACCCAGCTGATGCCGGGAACCGCCCGAGATCTCGGCGTGACCGATCGGTTCGACCCCCTCGAGAACCTCCGCGGCGGGGCGGACTATCTGGCCCGGCAGATGCTGCGTTTCGGCGACGTCAGGTTGGCGCTCGCCGCCTATAACTCGGGCCCGGATCGCGTCGCCCGCCTCGGGCGCATACCCGACATCACCGAGACCCGGAACTACGTCTCGGCCGTGGTGGACTGTTACCTCGCCCTCACGGCTGGCAGGGGCGTCCGGTCGTCGCGCGAGTGCGTCGCGCCGGAGGCGGGGCGATGACGCCTGGCCCGGACGAACAGACGCCGACCGCCTCTTGCACCCTGGAGGATCACCTGACCCGTGCGGAGGCTTCGGCCTTCCTGGAGCGCAAAGGCATCCGCATGAAGGCGACGACCCTGGCCCGCGCCTATTCAACGGGCTCGGGCGGTCCGCCCTGCCGGCACATCCGGAACAAGCCCTACTATCCGCTGGACCTGCTGACGGCCTGGGCCGAGGCGCAGATCACGGCCCCGGTCGCCTCCTCGAGCGAGCGGCAGCGGCTAAAGCGCGAGTCCCGCCCGCAAGAGGCCTCCCATGTCCGCTGACCGCCCGACCCTGGAGGACCTGCTGGACGATCCGGCGGTCAGCTACCCGCTCAAGGCGGTGCTTCTGGTCTGGCTTGGCCGCGACCCGGTCGACGCCGCCAATGACGCGGCGGTGCTCGCCGCCGTAATAGACGATCGCGCCGCCGGGGCTCTGGAGCGGCGCCATGGTCCATGACGGCGGCCTCGACCGGTTCCTGCCATGGCGCAAGGTCCAGGACATCACCGGCCTCGGACGGACCACGGCGTGGCGTCTGCGGCGCGCGGGTGACTTTCCGCATCCGGTGCCGATCTCTCCCGGCCGGGTCGCCTGGCGCGAGCGTGACATCGCCGCCTGGAACGAGTCCCGCGGTCTGGTCGTCACCCCGCCAGCCGCCCCCAAGCCGCCGACCAAAGCCCTGAAGACGCGTCCGCCTGAATGCCCGGTCCTCCCGTTCGCCGCGGCTCCGGCCCCGCCCGTGGCGTCGATCCCTTTGGAGCCCCCATCTCCCCCTGTCAGACACGTTCGGCGCGCCCGCAATAGGGTGGCGGAGGGACAGCTCGGCTTCGACTTCTAAGCCAACGGTCGGGAATGCCGGGCTCTCGCGGGAATCGCGGCGATGTGCGACACTCGCTTCATGCGACTGAGACCTCAGCCCAGACGCCCGATCATCGGGCCCGCCGCCGGTACGCCGGCCATACGCTAGGTCATGCCCCGGCTGAACGCCTCGGCGTCAAGGATTCTCTCCCATGCCGGGTTTCACCAAAGACTATCGCGGTCCTCGCCGGCCGCACAGCTCGCCGGCCAGTCGATACGACGACCCGCGCGGAGGGCGGGCTTCGGCCCTCGAGCGAAACATCCTGCGCTATCGCGCCGTCGAGGTGACGCTTTACCTGTTCTACGCCGATCGGGTGACCGACTTCATGATGTCGAACGTCTATCCGCGCGCCAAGAAGGCGCCGGACGCGCCGTTCTGGGAGCCGCTGGAAGAGGAGCGCCTCATCAACCTTCTGTCCCGCGTGTTGCTTGACGCCGAGACCCGCAAGCTGGTCAGCATCGAGGACGCCGAGGGGCTGCAGCAGGCGCTGGCCAGCGAGTACAGTCGAGGTCGCAAGATGAAGCAGGCCTTCGGTTACGCCATCAAAATCGGCATGTTCTCGCAGGCCGAGGCCAACGAGCTGCAGACCCTGATGTCGTACCGCAACGACATCGCGCATCGCATTCATCACGTCATGTCGGACGTCACCCGCACGAGCTGGAACACCGACAGCCTGTCGTTCAAGGCGCCGGCCTACAAGGCCGAGGCCCTTGACCGTCTGCGCCGCTACTACAAGACCCTTGAGCGGCGCGCGCAGGGTAAGCTCATTACCTATCTGTCGATGGAGCGGATCGTCTTCGAACTGGCCGAGCAGGTCTATGAGAACGAGCTTGAGCGGCTGGATGCGACCATCCGCAAACTCGTCGAGGCCGAGACGCAGCGCTCGCGCGCCATCAAGGCTGAGATGGATCTTCGGGGAACGGAACTGGTCGGCGATCTCGCGCCAGGATTTCCCCCAAACCGGCGACCCAGTCGGACCTTTCGTGACGACTACATCCCGCCCACCGGCCACCTGACGGCGCGCGGCGGCGAGATCTGCTATCGGCTCTTCGATCTCGGCAAGAGCCCGATCGCAGTCGCTTATCTGATGCGCATCACGCTCCGATCCGCCGAGCGGCGCCGGAAAGGCTGGCTTCGCGCGGGCGGTCCTGACCGAACACGGGCCGAGGTCCAGCGGTATGAACTCAGTCCCGCCGCGCGTGCTCGGGAGGCGTGACGATGCGGATGTTGATTTTACGACGCGGCTGCGCGACTCCGGCTCGATGGCCAAGTACGACCCGCTCCGATCCTATCTCAAACGCCAGAAGGCCGATGCCTTGGAGTTGAGCTTCCGGGAGATCGAAAACCTCATCGGCTACCTGCTGCCTAAAAGCGCCGGTCGCCCGGAGTGGTGGGCGAACTCTGACGAGGAGCCTTCGGCTCGGGCGGTCCAGCGACAGGCCTGGCTTGAGGCCGGCTATCACGCCCGGCTTCAGGCGCAAGACCGTGTCGCCTTCAACCGTGCGGAGGCATGAAGAATGGCGCCGCGGCCGCCGAGGCTTTCAGGTCCTCCCGCCGATCTTGAGACCCAGGTGTTCATGATCAGCGCGGCCGCCAGGTCCGCCCTGGAAATCGCCGCTGATGCTCTGGGTCTCGCTAACGAGCGAAAACCGGAGGTCTACGACGTCTCCGACGCCGAAACCCTCATCGTAGAGGGGCTGCGGATGGAGAGGAGCCAGGGCGGCGCGCTTTCGCGACGGGGCGTCATCGGCGCCCAGGCCTTTCTGTCCAACCTGGTCATCGTCGAAAACTGCATCATGAGCCTGATTAGACTGGAGGGCCTCTCTCCCGACGTGCTCGACCGGGCGGGACAGGCGCTCACGGTGATACGGTCCGTCGTCGACCGGAAGCTGCGCGATACCGCCGAGCACATCGACGAGCGAGTGCTGGAATTGACCGGCGGGTTGATCGTGAACACCTTCTTCGAAGGGGACTTGTTCTGCAGCAGTCGCCGTGACGGCTCCGTCGGCCGCATCGCCGTCACCCAGGCCACGCTCGACCAGGTCGCCGCCGCCTTCGACAACATCTTCTGGCCGCCAGAGCTCCTCGAACGTCTGAAGCAGAAAAGGGAGTCGAGGTCCTAGCCGTCGAGTTCCGATGCCAGGCTCGCCAGTCGTTCCTCGCAGACCGATGCGACCAGGCCAGAGAGTGTTTTCGCCGAGGCCGAGAGCGCCTCGAGGTCCTCAATGCTGATGTCGTACTGATCGCCGTATCGCGCCTCGACGTAGGCCCGCTTCAACATCTCGAAACGCCGCCGCTCCGGCCGGCCCTCGCGGGGCCAGGCGGCCGTCAGACGCTGATCCACGTCCTCGGCCAGAGACCTCAGGAACTTGATGTTGTGAGAGCGGGGAAAATAGAATGTGTGGACGAGCAGGACGGCGATGTAGGCAGCCTCGACCGCTTGATGAAGCTGGAACGCGGCGTTCCTCCGCCGCGCGAGAGTCGTCTCCAGCGACAGCAGGTGAGAGGCTGTTGCCAACCAAACCTCTAAGTCGGCCCGCTTGGTCTCGTAGTACCGCCGCGCCATTTCCACCGCATCGTTCACAGTCATCGGCTGCGGCCGCGCGAACGGGAAGCCCGGCAGTTCGTAGAGAACGATCCCGTCGCGGATGATGTCGGTCCAGAAGTACTCGCCGCGGCCGAGCGCCTGATTCACCTCGGTCATGGTGTGGACGATGACATTGAGCGTCCGCCCGACGGCGGGGTCGCGCAGGATCTTGTCCTCGGCGACGAACCAGTATTCGTGGATGTTAGTCAGCTTCTCGTGGCTGACGATCACCAGCAGATCGAAGTCCGAAAGATAGCCGTTGTCGGGCTCATCGACCCAGTCGGTGCGCGCGTACGACCCGAACAGGATGATCTTCAGCACCTTGCCGTCGCGCCGCCAGGACTGGGTGCCGCCGCCGCCGCTGTTGATGGCGGCCTCGAACTCGGTCAGCAGGGTCGTACGGATGCGCTCGAGCTCATGCTGCTGGCGGTGCGGCAGGTGGTCCAGATCAGCGCGCACGGACGCCCCGCACGCGCGTCTCGCGGTCCGCTCGATCGATCAAACTGACTGTCTCCCGGCTTCGCATCCGCGCCTCAAATCACTCAACCGAAAGCCTACATCGCAGACCCGGTAAGCGCCATGAGCGAAGGGTGTCCGCCGGACAGTTGAGAACACCTGAGATCGGGTGCGCCGACGCCTTTAGCGGAAGCCTGGACATAGCGGCGGCCAGCCGGGCGGACGCGCCAGTTTCGCCTCAAGCCTCGATCAAGGCAAGACGCCTCAATCCTCGCCGGCTTCTCCCGCTTCCAACGCCGGATCCTTGGCATCGTCATCCACCTGTCGGGCGGTCGTGAACAGGTCGGAGAGAGACTTCCAGTCCGGCATCGAGTCATCGCGGACAACAAACGGCGACAGGGCCTCGAAGGCTCGCAGAAGCCAGAGCAGGTAGTTGGCGTACGAATATTCCAAGTGACGTGACCCCCTTAAACTCCTCCAGGAATAGCTAGAGTCCGCCCCTCGAAAGGACGGACAGAATGAAGCGATCACGGTTCACGGAAGAGCAGATCATCGGGATCCTGCGCGAGCAGGAGGCCGGCGTTCCGGTGGCGGACCTGTGC